>NZ_JAHHZF010000005.1:0-300000 GCF_018729455.1 Prosthecodimorpha staleyi
AAGCCTCGCCCCGACTTGTTAAGCCTCGCAACCCCGAACCATCTTGCCACCCGACAATCCGTTGGGAAGGGGGATGCGAATCCCGCCGGAACCACAGGCATGCCGGCCCGGATGGCCCCGCACCAGGTTGCCAAACCGGAGGGCCGGCCTTACCAACCCGGCTGGTATCCTCGACCCGCCGGAGCCTCGCCGCCGATGCCCAGACTTGTCCTTCACATCGGGATGTCCAAGACCGGCTCGACCTCGATCGAGACGACCTTCGACGCCTCGCGCCCGATCCTGGAACGGCACGGCATCGACTATCTGGATATGGGCCAGAACCATTCGCGCCTGATGACGGTGGTCGCCACCAACAAGGTCGAGCCGCTCAAGGGCGACGTGACGCGCATCCTCGGCATCGAGCGGCGCGACACCAACTACGACGCCGCCACCGTCATCGCGGCGGTGCGCGAACGCCTGCAGAGCCCGCGCGCGCCGACCGTGGTGATCAGCGGCCAGGGCCTGTTCCGCTACGGGCGCGAGAAATGCGCCGCGCTCAGGGATTTCGTCCGCCCGCATTTCGACGAGGTCCGCGTCGTCGCCTATCTGCGCGATCCGACCAGCTGGGCGTCCAGCCGCGCCCAGGAACTGATGAAGCGCGGCATCACCCAGGACCAGCTCGCCCGGGAACTCGAGGAGCGGCCGGCCGACGCGCAGCTGCTGCCGCACTACCGCGCCAGCGCCGAGGCGTATTGCGAGGCCTTCGGCCGGGAGAATGTCGACCTGCGTCTGTTCGACCGAAAGGTCTTCGTCAACGGCGACCTGCTGGCCGACTTCTGTGCCGCGATCGGCGCCGAGCCGGGGCTGGCCGAGGCCCTGCACGGCAGCTTCAGCAATCGCGGCGCGCCGACCGAGGCCCTGCTTCTCCTGCAGGCCCATTACGACATCGTCGAGGACCGCCTGCGCGCCGCCGAGGGCGCCCCGCCACGCGCAGCCGCACCGAGCCTCGATGCGCTGACCGAGGCGGCCGAGCGCTACCGGCATCCCAGCAGCAGTTTTCCGATCCGTCAGGCGATCCGCAACATCCGCGGTACCAGATGGTCCCTGCCGAAGCCGATGCTGGATACCATCTGGCGTCATTCGATGGACGACATCGAATGGCTTCGGCGGCATCTCGGCCAGCCGGATCTGTTCGCCGCGGCCTATCCGCCCGCGGAGGCGCCCGCCCCGGCCTGGTCGACCGAGACCCTGCAGGACCTCGCCCGCGCGCTCGAAGAGGCGCTCGGCGATGTGATGGTGCCGGAAAACCGCCGCACCCGCATCCCCGCCCCGCTGCGCGGCGCCCAGAAATACTGGCACCGCGTGAAGCGGCTGTTCCGCCGTTCGGGGCCCCGCCGCGGCTGACCCGCCGGCCGCCGGCGTGAGGGAATCCAGGCCGGTGCAGCGACGCCTGCGCGGCGGGATCACCCCTGGATTCCCATCGCCGCAGCGCCGGGATCGGCGCCGCCTCCGCCGCTGGATCCCGCCTCCCGCTGCGACGCCTGCGCCTCCGGATCGCCGCCGCCGCGCCTGGCCCGCCACCCCTCAAAACGACCCGGGTAGCCCGATCCGCCCGCATTTCCAGGCGCTTGCAGTTTTCCACCGGGGAAGCCGGATTAGGTGTTGCACAGCCCGAAGGGTGTCGCTATACGGATGCCCACCGCAGACGGGCCGGCCGCCAAGGCCACACCGAAACGGCGGGCGCGTAGCTCAGTTGGTAGAGCAGCTGACTCTTAATCAGCGGGTCACAGGTTCGATCCCTGTCGCGCCCACCACCTCCCTCTCGAAGATTTCTAGTATCTTTCAGGCACCTCCGACCCGTCACCGAACGCGGGTGGCGGCGATCGGGAATTCGGTTGGGCGACTTGCGCGCCGTTGGTTTCGCTTCCGGCTTCAGAATTGCGATCTCGGCGCGGGCCGCCAACTGGTCCAGGGCGCGGACGTGCAGGCTCCCTTTCCACCGTCTTCAGGCGCCGACCCGGAATGACGGCGCTCTCCGCGGCCGTGCATGGGGGCGCGCCAAACCGGTCACCGCAATGGCCGCGAGCTTTGAGACTGCGGATCCCCATTACGATGCCGTTTCCGGCCCGTCGCGTCATGGGTCGATCGCTGCGGTCGCGGGGCGAAGATGGGGTTGCGTGTTCGTGTCCGACACCTCGGGTTTTGTCGTGTCGAGAGCCCGGGTCCATCCACCTCCCAAGGCCTTGGCGAGGGCGATGTGGTCGGTGGCGATGGCGACGCGGCTCTGGATGAGCGCATCTTCGGCCGAGTAAAGCGAGCGCTCCGCGTCGAGCACGCCCAGAAAGCTCGAACTGCCGCTTTGATAGAGAGTTCGCGACAGGGTTGCGGCGCGCCTGTACTGGTTCGCGGCTTCCGCGAGGCTGCGCGAGCGGCTGCGCTCCTTGGCCAGCGAGACAAGCGCATTCTCGACATCTTCGAGCGCCGTGAGGACGCTCTGGCGCCAAGCGATGAAATACTGATCGCGAACCGCAGCGGCTTCGTCGCGTGCGGCGACCAGCCGGCCGCCCTCGAAGATCGGGATCGTTACCGACGGCCCCCACGACCAGGCGATGGTCGAGGCCTTGCCGAGATCGCCGACGCGAGTGGCCGATGTCGAGACCGACCCGGTGAGACCGACGCTGGGATAGAGCGCGGCTTCGGCGGCGCCGACCTTCGCCGTATACTGAGCGAGGCGTCGTTCCGCGGCGCGGATGTCGGGACGGTTGGCGAGCACGTCGGCAGGAATGCCGGAAGGCAGGCCGCGACGGGGCGACGGGATCGGTCCGCCCTTCGCCATGGCCCCGATCAGCGTGCCCGGCTCCCGACCGGTCAGGATCGCCAGGCGATGGACGGCCTGGGACAGCGAGGACTCAAGTCCGGGAATGTTGGCCTCGGTGCTCGCCGCCTGCGCCGTGGCCTTCGAACTGTCGACGGCGGATGCCGACCCGATGTCGAACTTGGTGCGGGTCAGCGCCGCCGTCTCCCGCTGGGATTTGGCGGTGCGGCGCGCGAGGGCGATGCGCGCCTGGTAGCCGCGCGCTTCGACATAGGTCGACGCGACATCGCCGACCAAGGTGAGCAGGGTCGAATCGAGATCGTTTCGGGCCGCTTCGACATTGGCGCTCGCCGCCTCGACGGTACGGGCTTCCGCGCCGAAGAGGTCGATCTCCCAACTGGCGTCGAAACCGGCCTGGAAGAGGTTCGATACGGGGGTGATGGCGCCTACGCTCGATGTGGTCGTCGTCTGCTGGCGGGTCGCCGAAGCGGTTTCCTCGACCGTCGGCAGGAGACCGCCGATCGCCTCCCGACGCAGGGCTCGGGCGGCGCGGATCTTCGCCTTGGCGGAAGCGACATCGAGATTGCCGTCCACCGCCTGCGCCATCAGCCGGTCGAGCAGGGGATCGTGCAGGTCGCGCCACCATTCCGCCAGTGCGGGCGGTGTTGCGGTCGTCTGGTCGGTCGCCCGATGCCAACGGGCGGGCAGGTCCGCCGCCGGAGGGCCGGCATAGTCGGGACCGACGGCACATCCGCCGAGGACCAGTACGGCGACGAGACAGCTGGCGTATGCGATGCCGGTCCACCGGGCCCGGGAACCGCCAGCCCCCGCGGTGAGCGGCCGTTCGCAACCAGGGCTTCGGCGTTGGGCTGCCCCCCGTATGTGCGGTTGGGGCCCAACGGGCAGTGGAACGGTTGCCGCCTGGACCCTGCCCGTCATGCGCGCACGGGATGCCCTTGGGCACTGAGTGCCGCCCGGCGGAACGGGGTCCGCGTGACGGTAGCAGGGCCGCCCGAGCCTGGCAGGATCTCCGTTGATCGTCATGATTTCAATCTCGCGCGAGGGCGGCGACCGGATCGAGCCGCGCCGCGCCATGGGCGGGCAGCCAACCGAAGACGACGCCGATCAGGGTGGAACAGCCGAAGGCGGCCAGGATGGTCGTTGCGGAATAGACGAAGACGAAGGTCGACCCGAGAAGGGCGAAGACGAAGCCGGCCGCCAAGGCGACCGCCACGCCGAGCACGCCGCCGATGAGGCAGACCAGGACCGCCTCGGTCAGAAACTGGCGCAGGATGTCGGAGCGCCGGGCTCCGACCGCCATGCGCACCCCGATCTCCTTCACCCGTTCCGACACCGACACAAGCATGATGTTCATCACCCCGATGCCGCCGACCACCAGCGAGATGACCGCAATGGCGGCGATCAGCAGGGCGAGCGTCGTCGTGGTGGCCGTAATGGTCTGGCGGATGTCGTCGGTATTGAGGACGAAGAAGTCCTTGGTGCCGTGACGGCGGATCAGGAATGCGGTGGCGGCCTGTTCGGCCAGGGTGGTGTCGACGGTGTCGGCGACGCGCAGCAGGATCGAGCGCAAAGAGGTGTCGCCCAGGAAACGCACCTGCACGGTTGTGTAGGCCAGGAAGACGGAGAGATTGCCGCTGGCGCCGAAACCCTGTTGCTTCTGGGTGACGCCGATTATCGTGCACGGCACCTTGCCGACCAGGATCACCTTGCCGATCGGGCTTTCGCTCGGGTCGGGAAACAGCGTCTTGGCGCTGTTCTCGTCGATCACGATTTCCTGCGACATGGCTCGGGCGGCGCCGGCGTCGAAGAAGCGGCCGGTCTTCAGCTTCGTCGCCTTGACCTCGAAATAGTCGGGGCCGACGCCGTTGACCTGCGCGCTGGCCTCGATCGCACCATAGCGCAGGGTGGAGGAGGTCGAGACCGTGGGGGTGACGCCGGCGACCCAGGTCTCGCGGGCGAGCGCCTCCGCGTCGGCGAGGACCAGGGTCTTGATACGGGCCGAACGCACGTCGCCGAAGTCCTTGCCCGGGAAGATCTCCAACGTATTGGTGCCGAGGCTCGAGATGTTGGACAGGACCTTCTGGCGCGAGCCTTCGCCGAGCGCCACCATGGCCACCACCGACGAGATGCCGATGACGATGCCGAGCATGGTGAGAAACGTGCGCATGCGATGGGCCAGCATGGCGAGTATCGCCATGTGGAACGATTCCTCGAAGCGGGCGACGAAGGCGCGCAGGCGCCCGACACTCGGCGGGGTCGGTCCCGGCCCGGTCCCGAGGCTGGCGCCGGCCGGGCCGTCCTCGCCGCTCTCGGCCGGATTTGGTTCGTCGGAGACGATGCGGCCGTCCGAAATCACCACGATGCGGCGCGCGCGCCGGGCCACTTGGGCGTCGTGGGTGACGAGGATCACCGTGTGGCCCTCGGCATTGAGCTCGGCGAGAATCTTCAAGACCTCCTCGCCGGAGCGGCGATCGAGCGCGCCGGTCGGCTCGTCGGCGAGGACCACGTCGGCGCCGTTCATCAGGGCGCGGGCGATCGAGACGCGCTGCTGCTGGCCGCCGGAAAGCTGTCCGGGGCGATGGGCGATACGGTCGGCAAGGCCGAGGCGGGTGAGCAGGGCGGCGGCGCGCTCCTGCCGCACGGCGCCGGGGGTGCCGGCATAGATGGCGGGAATCTCCGTGTTTCCGACCGCGGAAAGTTCCGAGAGCAGGTGATAGCGCTGGAAGATGAAGCCGAAGTGCTCGCGTCTGAGTTCGGCGAGTTCGTCCGGGTCGAGTTCGGCGGTGGAGCGGCCCTTGAAGCGGTATGCGCCGCTCGAGGGGCGGTCGAGGCAGCCGAGGATGTTCATCAGGGTCGACTTGCCGGAACCCGAGGCGCCCATGATGGCCACGAACTCGCCGGCGCGCACGTCGAGATCGATGTCGGCGAGCACAGCGACGGTGCCCTCGCCGGCCGGGTATTCCCGACCGACGCCATGCAGCGAAATCATCGGCTCGTCGCGCATGTCACAGCCCTCCGGGCGGGCCGGGCATCGACGACGCCTTGGCCTCGGCCGAACGGCGGCCGACGACGACCCTTTCGCCGGCCCTGAGCCCGGAGCGGATCTCTGCGCGGACCTTGTCGTCGAGACCGACCTCGACCCTGCGCCGTTCGGTCGTCCCGCCGGCGCCGATCACCTCGACGGTGCGCTCCGATCCCACACGTGCCGAAGAGAGCGCTGCGGTGGGCACCGTGACGACGCCCTTGGCCTCGCCGAGGATCACCTTGACCTGGGCGGTCATGTAGGTGCGCAGCACGCCGTCCGGATTGGGCACGTCGAAGCGGCCGTAATAGTAGATTGCCGATGAACTGGACGACGAGGACGAGGAGGAACTGGACGCGGTCGAGGTGGTCGACGAGGTGATCTGGCTGTCGGAGCGCAGGGTGTCGGGGGCGGGATCGAGCGATTCGAGCTTCGCCTCCCAGCGGCGGTCGAAGTCGCCCAGAATGGAGAAGACCACCGGCTGACCGAGCCGGACCTTGGGCGCGTCGGCCTCGGAAATCTCGGCGCGCACCGTCATGCGATCGATGCGGCCGAGAACCACGATGGTCGGCGCCGACTGCACGGCGTTAACGGTCTGGCCCTCCTGGGTGACCACCAGCAGCACGGTGCCGTCGATCGGGGCCACGATGCGCGTATAGCCGAGATCGACCCGGGCGGTGTCGACCTTGACCTCGGCCTGGGCGATCTGGGCGGTGAGGGAATCGATCTGGGCGCGGGTGGTGGCCACCGTCGCGCGGGCGCTTTCGAGGGCGTCCTTCGAACTCGCCTGCTTGGCATAGGTGGCTGTCTCGCGTTCGAGCACCGCCTCGGCATAGACGAGGCTCGCCTCCTTCTGGCGCTTCTGGGCGCGCACGTCGGCAAGCGCGGCCTCGGCGCTCTTGAGGTCGTTCTCCTGGGTGACGCTGTCGATGGTGGCGACGAGGTCGCCGGCCTTCACGGTGTCGCCGATCGCCACCTTCATCGCCGTGATGCGACCCGACACCTGGGCGCCGACGGCCACCAGACGCACCGGCCGCAGCGTGCCCGTCGCCTGCACGGTCTGCTGCAGATCGGCGACGGTCGCTTCGGCGACAAGGAGGTCGGCGAGCGGATCGCGCGCGCCGACGCCGCGCCACCACCACAGGCCTGCGAGGAGACCGGCGACGCCGAGGCCGGCGATCAGCGTACGGATCGTGGGGGTCATGCGGGAGCTCCTGGACGGACTTGGGGCGAGAGGAACGGGCCTCCCGGCCCCCCATCCTGTCGGGGCCGCCGGCGCAGCTCACGCCACGGCCGGAAGTCGGTTTGCGAACATCGTTTGCACACTCCATCCCCTGAAGGTTTCGGTCGATCGGGGCGAGACCCCCAAACCGAGAGCCAGCAGGACGAAACGAGACTGGCATATTTGGATACGCCATCGTATCTTTATTCCTGGAATTGGCGGCACCGTCAAGCTCGCACGGGCACGGCAGGGGTCGCGGACGAGCCGATGGCGGGCGAAGGCGGGAGAAGCGAGCGCTGTGGTGGAGAAGCGACAACGCGGGCGGCCCAAGGTGTCGCCTGATGCCGAGCAGCGGGACCGTATCGTCGACATCGGGCGCGGCGTCTTCCTCGAACGCGGCTACGGACGGTCCACGATGGACGAGGTGGCTGCCCGCGGGTGCGTCTCGAAAAAGACGCTCTACCGCTTCTTCGCCAACAAGCTGGAGCTTTTCGCTGCCGTGGTCGAGGCCCATCGCCATTCGATGCTGGCCTTTCCGGACGATCTCGACGCGTGCGACGTCGAGGCGGCGCTACGGGTGATCGTTCGCCTCGACATCGACGCCGATCAGGACCGGGAACGCCACGCACTGCTCGAAATGGCCTTCTTCGAGGCCGCGGCCCATCCCGAGCTGCACGAGGTGATCTTTGTCCATGGAGCGGAGCGGTCGCGGCGCGATCTGACAGAACGCCTGCAGCAGTGGGCGGCGGCGGGCAAACTCGTGCTCGACGACGCCGGTCTTGCCGCGGGCATTCTCATGGACATGGTCTTCGGCTCCGGCCGCCGGCCGCCGCGACCCGGCGAACCGGAAGATCCGGAAGCGCGGCGCCGGCGCCTGAAAGCCTGCATTGCCGTGTTCCTGCGCGGCACCATGCCGCGCCAAGGCCTGCCCGCCGCCCCCCTCCAGGACGAACGGCGGCCGGCGCCCCGGTGAACCGTCCCGCCGCGGATCCGACGGGGTCGTCAACGCCCGGGAATGCGCGGCCGTCATCGCCAAGACGGCGGACCGGTTTTCGCCCGGGACGCGGGGACGCGCGATGTGGTCGCATTCTCGCCGATGCGTTCGCAGCCTGGAAGCGGGAGCAACCCGATTCCGTCGCCCGCCGTCGCTAGACTTGGCAATTTCGGAGCCACAACACGACCCGATCGCAACGAGCGAACAACAACCAATGAGCGACAAAGCCGTCAAATCGGATTGATCGTACCCGAAAGCTTTTTGCCTCCGGTACCTGCCGCTCCGGGTCATTTCAGATCGTCATGGACAAATCCTGGGCGCACGCACTGGAGCAAACGAAAGACCGCTCACACTCCGTACAGCAGTATCATCGGTAAGATATCTGTCATATCGACTGATGGGGAAACATCAATAATACTTCAAGATCGGAATGAGCTTCCGTATTGTCACGCCCGAGCCTGGGCTCAAGCTTAAGCATTCGGCCGACGACAATTTGCAGACATTCCCTGCTTTCCCAAGGAACCCACTCCGACCGGCCGCGTTCTTCCGTCTCCAAACCATCAAGACGGGAGATCATCATGGGGCGCGGCATTCTTTTGTGGCTCATCGGGGTTCCGATTCCGATCATCCTGCTCCTGTTCCTGTTCATGCGATAGGGGCCGGACATGCAGGGAACACTGAACACGATCCCGCAGGGCGCGGCGGACTCGCGCACTTCGGGAACCAGTTGGGGTGCCATCATCGCGGGCGCCGTGGCGGCTGCGGCGATATCGGTCGTGCTGACCCTGATCGGCACAGGACTGGGCCTGACCATGGTCTCGCCCTGGTCCGGTGAGGGCGTCGGCCTGACCACCCTGGCGGTCTCGACCGTCATCTGGCTGATCATCGTCCAATGGGCCTCGGCGGGCGTCGGCGGCTATCTGACCGGCCGACTGCGCACCCGATGGGCGGCGCTGCACACCGACGAGGTCTTCTTCCGCGACACCGCGCATGGCTTCATGGCCTGGGCGCTGGCGACGCTGCTGGTCGTCGGCATGCTCGGCTCCGGCCTGGCCGGCGTCCTCTCGGGCGGCGCCAGGGTGGCGGCGGGTCTCGCCTCCGGTGCCGTGGCGGGTGCGTCCGCCGGAGCTGCGGCCAATGTCGGCCCCGGAACCGCGTCCGTCGCCACGTCCTATTTCGTCGACACCCTGTTCCGCCCGAGCGATCCGGCGCGGCTGTCGGGCCCTGAGGCCGATGGCGCCGGGGCGGCCGCCGCACAGGCGACGCGAATCCTCGTCACCGGCGCGACCGGCGACATCCGCCCGGAAGACCGGACCTACCTGGCCCAGTTGGTCGCCGCCCGCACCGGACTGAACGAGGCCGACGCCAAAACCCGCGTCGACGCCGTTCTGGCCCGCGTCGAGGAGGCCAAGGTCAGGGCCCGGCAGGCGGCCGATTCGGCCCGCAAGGCCAGCGCCGCCCTCGCCTTCACCACCGCGCTCGCTCTCATGATCGGCGCCTTCATCGCCAGCGTGGCGGCCGCCCTTGGCGCACGGTTGCGCGACGATGACGACGCCACGCTCGCCACCGTCGGCGGGCACCGGCCGGCGCTGGCCTGACCGAACGGCCCGGCCCCGGCCTGCCGGGTTCGGGCACCCGATCCCGAAACCATCTCCCCCCAGCAAACCGGAGGACACCATCATGGTCTCCAAGACCCTCGACGATCTCTTTTTGGACACCCTCAAGGACATCTACTACGCCGAACGCAAGATCCTGAAGGCACTGCCGAAGATGGCGCGCGGCGCGGTTTCGCCGGAACTCAAGGCGGCCTTCGAGAAGCATCGCGACGAGACCCAGGGCCAGATCGAGCGGCTGCAGCAGATCTTCGAACTGCTCAGCAAACGCGCGGTCGGCAAGACCTGTGCGGCGATCGAAGGCATCCTCGATGAGGGTGAGGACATCCTGGAGGAGTACAAGGGCTCGCCCGCCCTCGACGCTGGCCTGATCTCGTCCGCCCAGGCGGTCGAGCACTACGAGATGACCCGCTATGGCACCCTGCATCGCTGGGCGCAGGACCTCGGCATGTCCGAGGCGGCGAAGCTCCTCGCCGAGACGCTCGAGGAGGAAAAGTCGACCGACAAGGCCCTGACCGGACTGGCGGACGCTTCCGCCAACGCCAAGGCGAAGGCGAAGAAGGCCGCCGCCTGATCTACGGACGGCTGGAGGCGTGACGGTCGGCGGCGAGCCCGTCGGTTCGATCACACGCCTCCGCCGTCGAAGCGGGACCGAATGCCTCCGATCCGGAAGAGGATCGGCGCCGTGGCGACGTCTGCCGACGCCGCCACGGCGTTCGATTGTCCGACGCATATTGGTCGCCGCCAAGCCGGCCGCAGACCCTGCTCGCAACCGAGCGGCGCGTTGCCCCGACGGGTCGGCACGGCAGCTTCGACGCCGCCCGCCGCAGGGCGACCGTCTGCTCGAAAGCCCCGGCGGGACCGGTTCGGATATTCCATTATCCCTCTGAGATATATTGCTTTTTGAATTTCCAGAAACAAATCGGAGTACCGAATTCAGATGCGGCGATTTGCCGCATATCGGGCACCCGACGCCGCGCGACGCGTGCGGCTCGGCGTAATCCCTTCGGCGTACAGGACAATCTTTGATCGTTGGGGCTGCCCCAGTCGCCCGGCCCGCTCGATCCCGGCATGGCCGGCCCAACATGGCGGTAGCGCCGACGCCGGCAAGAGCCCAATCGGTAACCGACCTTCCCTTACGATCCCTCGCAAGACCGACCCGACAGCCGCCCTGTCGAAGAGCGCGCCTCCCGGCGGTCGGCGGCCGCCGATCGCGCCCCGCGCCGGACACCGGGAACACCGTGGGGCGGAAACGACTGGGACGATGTCTTCGAGACCAAGCCCAAGAACAGGACGAACGCACATGACGGCATCCTCGACACAGTTCCCGCAGTCCGGATCTGCTGCCGGACCGACCCGCGGGCGGGTCCCGATCGCGGGGAGCCGGCGCGACCTGCTGAAGGGCGCCTGCGCGGTCGCCGCTGGCCTGTCGTGGGTCGGGGCGGCTCGCGCCGACGGCACCACCAAGGCCAAGGGCCTCATCGACGCCACGGCCCGTGTGACGGCCGCCCGCCTCGACGCCATGGTGGCCGAGGCCTTCCCGCACTTTAATCGGCCCGTCATCCTGCCCGCGTTCGACGCTCGCCGTCACGGCGCCCGCTACGATGTCGACCTGCACCGCCTCGTGACCACGACGACCGTTCCGGAGACCGGCGAGACGGTCAAGATCAGCGGGCTTCTGGCCTTGCCGGTCGGCGTCACCGGGCCATTGCCGGTGGTGTCATGGCAGCACGGCACCATTCTGTCGTTCGATCAGGTTCCGTCCAACATGGTCCTGCTGGCCGATCCGGCGTATCGGATGAGCGACGAGAAGGATTCTCTGGAAACGCTGTTCAACATCCAGCGCTTCGCCGCCCAGGGCTATGCGGTGATCGCCGCCGACTATCTCGGCAAGGGTCCCTTCAGGGCCGGGCGGGGCGAGGCCTATGCGGTCAAGGATGCGACCGTGCGCACCTGCCTGGACATCCTGGAGACCGGCCTCGAAGCGATGAAGTCGCTGAAGGCGGAGCCCGGCCGGCTGTTCCTGAACGGCTGGTCGCAGGGCGCCCTCAATACGCAGTGGCTGCACCAGGACCTGCGCCGTCAGTCGCGCTCCATCACGGCCTCGGCCGTGCAGAGCCCATTCAACGATCTGACCGAATCCTGGCGCTACTGGGCCGGCGCCCAGACCTTTCCGCCGCTCGAGGGCGCCAAGGACTATCCGGCTGCCCCAAACTGGATCTCGCTCTGCATGATAATCGCGCTGGGCAGCTATCAACAGTATTATGGTCTCGATGGACTGATCAAAAGCGCCACAAGGCCCGAATTCCACGATCTCGCGCTCAAATACTGGGCCGACTATGCCTTGGACTTCGATCGATCCAAACCGTTCCCCAGCGGCGAGACCCTGCTCGTACCCGGTTTCTTCGACCGCTTCACGGATGATCGCAACAGCGCCTTCCTGAGGCAGATCGGGCTCAACATCGCCAACGTCCAACGCTACGATGCGCCGATCCGCTTCTACTACGGGCTGGCCGACGAGGCGATCCGGCCGGCCATGTCGCGCCGGGCGCTAGCCGCCGGCGGCCGGTTTGCCAGCGGGGCTGCGGTCGCGGGCGCCAGCCATCGCGGCACATTCCTGGCCTCGCTCTACGGCGACGGGTCGACGCTCGATGGTCAGGAAAATGTCGTCGACTGGTTCACGAGCCTGAACAAATAGCCGCGAAGGCCCCGTCGCTTCTGAATCCGGCCGCGCTCGATCCAAACGGGATCCGAGCGCGGCCGGAATTCGCTTCGCGGACCCCGAACCGCCTGCCACCCCGGTTCCACCGCCCGGATGACGAAGGGCAGCCGAAAGAATGCAGGCCCGGCGACCGAGACGGTCGGGGCCTGCACGGAACGATCATGTGAAGCCGGATGGATCGGTCTACTTGTAGGTAACGGCCCGGTTCGTGTCGTCCGTCCACATCCGCCGCATGCCCGCCAAGGTCGCTTCGTCGGACTCGCCGATCAAACGCGGCTCGAAATGTCCCCCGACCGGAACGAAAGCCTCCGGGTGCAGGAGATAGAGCGATGCGCTCTGGTCCCACAGCAGGGAGAGGCCGCCCGGTCCGCCGGCTTCCTTGGCGACCTTGACCGGATCCCAGGTGTCGCGCTTGCCCAGGAGTGCTGCCTTCAGGGTGCCCGGCAGGCCGGCATCCTTCAAACCCTCGACCATGGCCAGCGAGGGTTCGTAGCGCACCGGCTTGTTGCGCGGCACGTCGACCCAGATGCCCTTGTAGGACTTGATCTGCCGCGTCGCCAATTCACAGGCCGGCATATCGTATTCACAGTTGAACGAGAAGTTTCCAGGTCGTTGCGCCGGGTCCCCGATCGGCTTGCCCATGCTGACGACATGGGAGATCTTGTTCGACAGCGCCGGGCTATACTTGGCGAACGACGAGTAGCTGCCGATCATCACGAAATCGATCGTCTTGCAGGACGCCGTCGCGGCAACCAGAGCCTCCACGAAATCCGGCTTCGTGGCGGCGACCGGCGGGGCGACGGCGAGGAAATTGTTCGCCCGGTTCATGGCATTGCGGAAATACTGCAGCCAGGGCCAGGTCTTGGCGATGTCGGCCGGGTCGCGATCGCTGTTCGCCCCCGCGATCACCGGAATGGCGCGTTGTCCCGGCTCCGCGATGAGGCGCGCCAGGGCCGCCGCGCCCGCCTCCGCCCGCGTATAGCCCTCGGAGGTGATGATCGCCGCTACGTGGCGATTTCCGATCACGATCGGGATCGCCATCATGTCGTCGATATCGAAATCCGTATCGATCACCGTGCATTGCGCCCGCGGCGTCACATCATTGTCGACCTGCTGCGCAATCTGCGACTCCGGCTGGCACGCCGCCAGCAGCGTCGCGACCAGTCCGCCCAGCGCTGCAAGTCCCGCACGTTTCCCCAAATCCATCGACTGCCCCTCCTGACATCGTATTCAAGCTTCAATAGCTACAATCCGGCAGAATATAGCTGTTGTTTCGCCGGATTATGCTTATCCGCGATCGCTTAATTTTGATTTTCGCTGCGGAATATCGAAATAGACAACAGAATTTTCGTTACGTCATCATTACGGATTCATTGCCATGGGGCCGACGGCCTGGATGCAGCCAAACGGCAGGGTTTGGGTTGGAGTATGCGCATCGGTTTCGATGCCGTCCGGGTGCCTCACGATCGGCGGGCGGCCTGTCGCGTTGCGGCCGCGACAGATGGGCGGAAACGCGCGGACAAGGGCTTCGGGCGGCGCTTCCCTCGTCAGCGCATGTCTCCCCGGCTTCGCCGGACGGATTGACGATGCGACGCCGATCCCATACCGCACTGCAAAAGCGTGGACGGGCCGGGACCGTCGAGGCTGCGATCGTCGGGGCTGCCGGAGGTGGCAGCGTCCGCGCGAGGGAGGGATCACATGGCTGAGGTCTTCATCTGCGATTTCGTGCGCACCGCCATCGGCCGCTACGGCGGCTCGCTCGCCCGCGTGCGCACCGACGATCTGGCTGCCGCGCCGATCCGCGAACTGGCGCGCCGGCATCCGATCCTCGCGGAGGCGACCGAGGAGGTCTTCTTCGGCTCGGCCAACCAGGCCGGCGAGGACAACCGCAACGTCGCCCGCATGGCCGCCCTGCTGGCCGGCCTCAACCCGTCGGTTCCCGGCGTCACCCTGAACCGGCTGTGCGCCTCCGGCCTCGACGCGGTCGGCACCGCGGCGCGCGCGATCAAGGCCGGCGAACTCGATCTCGCCATCGCGGGCGGCGTCGAGTCCATGACCCGGGCACCGCTCGTCATGGGTAAGGCGCAGGAGGCGTTCCAGCGCTCGGCCGAGGTGTTCGACACGACGATCGGCTGGCGCTTCATCAACCCGGTGCTGAAAGCGCAGTACGGCGTCGATTCCATGCCGGAGACCGGCGAGAATGTCGCCGAGGAGTTCCAGGTCTCGCGCGATGCGCAGGACGGCTTCGCGCTGCGCTCACAGGCCCGCACCGCGCGCGCCGCGGCGGCCGGCTTCCATGCCGGCGAGATCGTCGCCGTCCAGGTGCCGGGTGGCAAGGCCGGGCCGGTCGCCTTCGAGCGCGACGAGCATCCGCGCGCCGACACCACGCCCGAGACCCTCGCCCGGCTGAAGCCGATCGTGAAGGCCGGCGGCACGGTGACGGCCGGCAACGCCTCCGGCGTCAACGACGGCGCCGCAGCACTCGTGCTCGCCTCGGCGGCGGCGGTCGAGAAATACGGGCTGACCCCGCGCGGCCGCGTGCTCGGCCTCGCCTCGGCGGCGGTCGCACCGCGGATCATGGGCATCGGCCCGGCGCCCTCGACGCAGAAGCTGATGGCGCGGCTCGGCCTGACCATCGGCGCCTTCGACGCGATCGAATTGAACGAGGCCTTCGCCTCGCAGGCGGTGGCGGTGCTGCGCATGCTCGGGCTCGCCGAGGACGCCGAGCACGTCAACCCGAATGGCGGCGCCATCGCGCTCGGCCATCCGCTCGGCATGTCCGGCGCCCGCCTCGCCGGCACGGTGCTGCGTCAGCTGGAAGCGAGCGGCGGTCGGGTCGGCCTCGCCACCATGTGCGTCGGCGTCGGCCAGGGCGTCAGCCTGGCGGTCGAACGGGTGTCCTGAGGCAAGCCTCGGGTACCCTCCCCCGCTTCCCTCGGCTATCTCCCGCGGGCGTCAGCCGATCAGGCGGCCGATCGCCGGGTCGACGCCCGACAGCGCGCGGCCGGTCAGGCCGGCATGGCTGCCTGTGCGCGCTTTGAGCGGACGCATGCGGATCAGGGCCTCCAGCATCGGCAGCCCGGCCCGGATGCCGTCGAGGACCGGGACCGGGACCCTGTCTTCGATCCGGAACGAGGCGCCGGCCATGACGGCGCCGAGCAGGACCACCACCTCGGCGCCCTGCCCTGCCAGACCCACGGCCGCCTCGGCCAGTTCCGCATCGAGCGCGGCGGTGTCGCCGGGCTTGTAGGCGGCGGTGGTTTCGAGATTGGTCCAGGCGGCGATGCGGCCGGACAGCCCGTAGCGGGCGACCAGTTCGCGATAGATCGGCTGCACCCGCGCCCCGAAGGAGACGAGGCCGATCGCGCCGCCGAGCGTGCAGGCGGCGAGCAGCGCCGCCTCGGTCATGCCGATGACCGGCACCGGCAGCATCTCGCGCAGCGCGCCGAGCCCGGTATCGTAGGAGACCGCGATCAGGACCCCGTCGATGCCGTCGGCATGGCGGGCGGCGAGATCGACCGCGGCATGCTCGCCGATCGCGCATTCGGTGCGGCTGGCCATGATGGCGGCCCCGAAGGCACCGGTGGCGGCGACGATCTCGGTGCCGGGCGAGGCCAGCTGACGGGCCGTCTCGGCGGCCCGTTCCGTCACGAAGGCGGTGGTGTTGGCATTCATCACCAGCAGGCGCATCGCGGCCTCACTTGTAGAATTGCTGCGGCAGCCAGAGCGCCAGCCCCGGCCAGGCGATCAGGATGACGACCAGCAGCATCATCATGAAGAGGTAGGGCAGCGTGCCGACGATCACGTCGGTGATCACGCCGCGCCCGCGGATGCCCTGGACGACATAGAGATTCATGCCGACCGGCGGGGTGATCAGCGCCAGCTCGGCCATCAGCACCAGATAGATGCCGAACCAGACCGGATCGATGCCCATCTGCAGCGCGATCGGGAAGACGATCGGGATGGTGCCGATGACCATGGCGAGCGCATCGAGGAAGCAGCCGAGGATCAGGTAGAAGATCGTCATCACGACCAGGAAGACGGTCTGGTTGGCGCCGAGCCCCTTGATCATGGCGGCGAGCGCCTGCGGCACGCCCATCACGCCGAGCACGAAGTTCAGATAGAAGGCGGCCGCCGCGATCAGCATGATCATCGCCGTCACGGAGACGGTCGATATGAAGCATTCGTGCAGCATGCGGAAGTTGAGCCGGCCGACGCTGGCGGCGAGCGCCATCGAGGCGATCACGCCGACGGCGGCGGATTCGGTCGGGGTCGCCCAGCCGAGATAGATCGAGCCCATCACCAGCACGAAGATGATCAGCGGCGGCATCAGGTCCTTGAGCCGCGCGATCTTCTCGGCGAGCGGCGTCGGCGCCGGCTTCTCGCCGGCGAGCGAGGGCCGCAGCCGGCACAGCACGATGGTCACCAGCATGAACAGGCCGGTCAGCACGATGCCGGGGATGACGCCGGCGGCGTAGAGCTGGCCGACCGAGGTGTTGGTCATCGCGCCGTAGATGATCATGTTGATCGAAGGCGGGATCAGGATGCCGAGCGTGGCGCCGGCCGCGACCGTGCCGAGCACCAGCCGGTCGTCGTAGCCGCGATTGCGGAAGGCCGGCAGAGCCACGGTGCCGATCGTGGCGGCGGTCGCCACCGAGGAACCGGACACGGCGGCGAACATGGCCGAGGCGCCGATATTGGTGTGCAGCAGGCCGCCCGGCAGCGGCGACAGCCAGTCGCCGAGCGCCTTGTACATGCGGTCGGTGAAGCCGGCCTTGACCAGGATCTCGCCGAGCAGG
Organism: Prosthecodimorpha staleyi; assembly: GCF_018729455.1. Classification (NCBI taxonomy): domain Bacteria; kingdom Pseudomonadati; phylum Pseudomonadota; class Alphaproteobacteria; order Hyphomicrobiales; family Ancalomicrobiaceae; genus Prosthecodimorpha; species Prosthecodimorpha staleyi. The sequence continues at coordinate 17,188 of NZ_JAHHZF010000005.1, forward strand.
ACGAAGAGCGGGATGGCGACCAGGACGAAGTTGTTGGTCGCGCCCCAGAACTGGTTGCCGAAGGCGAGCAGGGCCGGCGTGCCGAGATAGAAGATGGCGCCGAGCGCGCCGATGGCGAACATCACAAAGGCGATGTGCAGGCCGATGGCCATCAGGCCGATCATCAGGAAGAAGCCGAGCGTGGCGCCGGTGGCGGTGATCATGACGGGGTCCCTTCACGGGCGCGCCGCGCCTCGAGTTCGGCTTCGACTTCCTCGTCGACGGTGGCAGGGCCGTAGAAGCGGTTGAGACGCTTGCGGTCGCCGGCGAGGAGCATCAGCGCATGGACCGCGAAGGCGAGCGCGAAGATGGCGAGCAGGAACTGGCCGAACACCCAGGCGCCCTGCGGATAGATCAGCGGCGTCTGCAGCGGGCTGTCGGCGACGCTCATGAAGAGCTGGCTCTCGCGCCAGACCGAGACCGCCTGGAAGAAGGCGAACACCGCGAAGACCGCGAAGGTGACCATCGCGGCGACGTTCAGCACGGACTGCCAAAGCGCCGGCATGCGCAGCAGAAACACGTCGATCCGGGTATGGCCGCGATGGGCGAGCGTATAGGAGGCGCCGATCGCGGCCGTGATGGCCAGCGCGAAGCCGCCGAAATCGTCGACGCCCTGGAGCGAGAAGGCGAACCACTTGCGGCCGATCACCTCGACCCCGATCGCGAAGGCGAGGAGCAGGATGCCGTATCCGCACAGGATGGCGGCGAGCCGCGCCACGGGCTGGATGACGCGGGTGATGGGATTGTCCATTGGGCCCTCCAGGGGCGGGGCTCGGAATGGGATGCGGGACGGCGGTGCCGGGCTGCGCCGCGGACCTTGTCGCGGCGGCCGGACCGGACGCGTCCGGTGCCGGGCAGACAGAGCCTGCCCGACGGTGGACCGAACGGGAGGCCGCGCCGGAGCGGGCCGGCGTGGCGGATCGGAGCGCCCTTGTCGAGCGCGGCGCCGACCCGCCGACGGCCCGGGATGGCGCCCGTCAGTCGATCTTGAAGCCGCGGGCGGCGCCGACGGTCTTGTTCCAGGTCTCGGAACAGCCCGGATCGACGCGGTTGCAGGCCTCCTTCCAGATCGGCAGGACGACCTTGGTGACGGCGTCGTCGAGCTTCTTCTGGTCGGCGGCGGAGACATCGACCAGGGTCATGCCCGCCTTGGTGCCTTCCTTGCAGGGCTCCTTGCCGATATTGCAGTTGGCCGCGTCCTCGTTGGCGGTCACCGCCAGGGCCCACATCTGGTCCTCCATGGTCTTGAAGGCGGCGGCGATCTTGGCCTGCTCGGCGGGCGAGAACTTCTTCCAGTAGTCGAGATTCATGAAGTGGCCCTGGACCGAGCCGGAGACAGACAGCGGCAGGAAGTGGCTGGTCACCTCCGGCCACTTGCCGGAATTGCCCGAGGTCGGCGAGGTCACGCCGCAATTGGCGACGCCGCGCTGGAGCGCCGGATAGACCTCGGAGAATTGCAACGTCACCGGCGTGGCGCCCAGCGTCTGGATCAGCGCCGCCATGGACGGGGTGAAGGAGCGGATCTTGAGGCCCTTCATGTCGTCGAGCGACTTGATCGGCGCATTGCAATAGAAGACCTGCGGCCCGAACGGCCACAGCGTCAGCACCTTGGCGTTGAACTTCTCCTGCAGGCGCTTGTCGAATACTTCGCGATAGGACTCCACCGCCTTCTTCAGGTCGACCATGTTGGTCGAGACGCCGATCAGGTCGAGCCCCTCGAAGAAGGGATCGTCGCGCGAGGCCATGCCGATCTGCACCGACATCACGTCGAAGGCGCCCGAGCGCAGCAGGCGCAGCGCGTCCTGCGCCTTCACGCCGACCACGTCCATCGGGTTGTAGTTGACCTCCAGCTTCAGGCCGGTCGTGGTCGGCAAGGCCGTGAAGAAGGGCTTCTCGATATTGTCGACATGCTTGGAATTCGACGAGAAGTTCCCGGCGATGCGGATCGAGGTCGGCGCCTCGGCCGCCGCCGGCAGGGCGGCACCGATCAGCGCGGCGGAAAGGCCGGCGACGAGAAGGGACAGGGACTTCGACATGCGCGGGAACCTCCGGGTGGGACGAGGCGGTTGAAATGCAATGGCGGGGCCACGCAGGTGCGGTGCTGTCGACGGCAAGGACACCGTCGATGCGATACCGCCCGGGCGCCCCTTGCGCCTATTTTTTGGGCAGATGCCACATTCGTGCCCGCCTGCGGATAAGGCAAGGCGGCCGGACCGCAACGGTTCACGGCGCACGGCGCGGATCCTCCTCGATGACGGCAGCGATCTCGGCCGGCGTCGCCAGCCAGACGGCATCGCCGGCGCAGGCGATATGCTCCAGCGCGCGGGTCAGCGCGCGCAGCCGGAACGGTTGCCCGGAAATGAAGGAGTGGATCACGATGCTCATGACCAGCGGCTGCTGCGCGGAAGCCGCACGCATCTCGTCGAAGGCGTCGATGATCATCCACTCGAAATCGGCGGCGCTGGCATGGCGACCGATCACCGTGGAGCTGTCGTTCAGTTCCAACGCATAGGGCAGCGCCAGGATGCGGTCGTCGCCGGCGGCGAGCCAGACCGGGCGATCGTCGAGATGCAGGTCGAGCAGGTAGCGGTAGCCGGCGCCGCGCAGCGAGGCGAGCGTCGTCGGCGTGTGGGCGAGCCACATGCTCGACCAGCCGCCGGGCCGCCGCCCCTCCTCCGCTTCGATCCGGTCCGCGACCGCGCCGACATAGGCCGCCTCCCCGGCCGGACCCATGCCGGCGAGGCTGTGCGAATTGGTCAGCCCGTGGCCGATCATCTCCGCGCCCGCCGCCCGGGCATGGGCGATCAGGTCCGGTGCGGTGTCGTAGACGGCGGTGTTGAGCAGTACGGCGGGCTTGATGCCGAAGCCGGCCAGCCGGTCGATCAGCCGGAAAGCCCCGACCCGGTTGCCGTAGTCGCGCCAGGACCGGTTGACCCAGTCGGGCGCCGGGGTGCCGGCGATCAGCGTCTCGGTCTGGCCGGCATCGGGCGTGTAGTCCTCGATGCCGAGGCAGACGAACAGCGCCAACCGCGCCCCGTTCGGCCAGCGGAAATCCGTGAACCGGGTGATCGGCACATAGCCGTAGCGATCGTTCGGGAATGTTGGCTTCATTGGGCCTCGCCGGTTGCGAACATCCGCCCCCAGGCCGACGCGCCCGGGCGCGTGTCGATGCCGGCGGCGACGAGGCCGGCCCAGACGCCGGCCAGAGTCGTGTCGTAGACCGGCAGCCCGGTCGCAGCTTCCAGTCCGGCGACCTGGAAGGCGGCGGGGAAGTTGGTGCACAGCGTCAGCACCGCCTGCGGCCGCGCCGCGGCCACCTCACCGACCATGGCGGCGATCTCGGCCGGCGGCACGCGCATGAAGGCGAGATTGTCGGCGACGCCGGAATGGGCCTCGGCGACGACCCGGTAGCCCTCCGCTTCCAGGACGGCGCACAGGCGTTCCTGCTCGTCCCGCCGATAGGGCGTCACGACGCCGACATGGGTGATGCCGAGCCGGCGCAATTCCGCGTCGATCGCCAGCATCGATGTGGTCGCTGCGATGCCGGTCTCGCGCGTGATCGCTGCGGCCAGATCGCGGTCATGGGTGAAGCCGATGCTGGCGCCCTTGCTGCCGTTCCAGACGATCGCGTCGAGCGCGGCATCACCGAGCAGCCGGGCCGCGCCGAGCATGCCGGCGAGATCGTAGCCCGCCGGGAACGGATCCTTGGAGCCGCGCACGGGCGAGCGGGAATAGTGCGCGGAGATGTCCGGAAAGCTCTGCAGCACGGCCGCCGTCACCCGCTCGACGACCAGATTGGCCGAAGGCGTGATCACGCCCATCGCCCGCCCGGGCATGGCGAGGGGCGACGCGACCGGATCGGCAGGCGCGGTCGTCATGCCCGCCGCCTTGACGGGCGGTCGCCGGCGCCGTCCGGCCCCGAGAACGCAACCGAAATGCCTTGCCGCCCAGAAGCTGCGAGGCCGACCGGCATCCTGCCCCACCCCCGGAGCGGCACGCCGCAGCAGCGCAAAATCGACTGCACAGGTCTGAGGTCGGCGGACATCTGGTCTTGGCTCACGGGTTCAACGCCGGTGCTTTAGCAGGTGGAGATCGCGGGTGAAGACAGTCCGCAGAGCCCGGTCGCCGGATGGCGCCGCTCCATCGTCGACGACAATGTCTCATAGGATTGTCAACAATCCGAGCCATTAATGTAGGCAATTAAGTCGATGATCTGCACATATGCAGAGCACCTTCGTCGACGGAGGTGGCGCAACCGTTGACAATCCCGGCCTTCGGCGCCACCGCTGGTGAATCTCAGTCAGGATGCCTTCGATGCCCAAGAGCCGGTCCACCGCCGTCGCGCCGGATTCTCCCGAGGAAGCCGGCGACGATCGCGGGCTGCCCGAGGACGCGATCTACGAGCAGATTCATCACGCCATCGCGCGGCAGGAGCTCGCCCCAGGCACACGCCTGCGCGAAGAAGAACTGCGCCGCATCTTCAATGTCAGTCGAACGCGCATCCGCAACGTGCTGACCCGGCTCGCCTATGCGGGCGTCGTCACGCTGGAGCCGAACCGCGGCGCCTCGGTCGCCCGGCCGACGCCGAAGGAGGCGCATGACAATTTCATCGCCCGGCGCGCCGTGGAGGAGGCGATCGTCCGGCTCGCCGCCGACCGCCTGACCCCGGCCGACCTGGCGCGTCTCGAAGCCAATATCGACGCCGAGTGCGCCGCCCGGCAGAAGGGCGATCACGCCGCGATGGTCTGGCTCTCCGGCGAGTTCCACACGCTCCTCGCCGGGGTCGCCGGCAACACCATCCTGGCCCGCATCCTGCGTGACCTGATCACCCGCGAGGCCCTGGTCATCGCCACCTACGAGCGCCAGGGCAAGCCGAGTTGCTCGCACGAGGAACACAGCGCCATCCTGGCCGCTCTGCAGCGCCGGGACGCCGATGCGGCCGTGCGACTGATGCTCGAACATCTCGGCAATGTCGAAGACCGTCTCTATTTCGATCCGCTGGAGCGCGATACCGACCTTTCGCGCATCTTCGGCCGGCCCGAAAGAGGCGACGCCGGCTAAACGCCTTCTCCCGTTGCGATATCCCGGCGACCCCATGTGCGCAAATTGTGGGCAGCACTTGAATTGACCAGACCGGATGCCGGATATGCCATCATGGGCTAAGCCCCGGCATCTCCGTCGATCCCGGTCGGTCCGGTCGGGTCCACCACGCGGGCTGCTGCGCTTCGTCACCGGCGATGATCATTCAAGCGTTGCGCGGGCCACGCGCACGCCTCACGCTCCGTCCGGTTTTTATCGGATGAGAGCTCCATGCCGCTGCCGATCGCCCGCCCGAAGCCGCCGCTTGTTCACCGGTTTGCGCCTTCCAGCCCGCGGATGGTCGTCCGATGAAAAGCCATGCCCGGGCGGTCGTGATCGGCGGCGGCGTGGTCGGTGTCTCCGTCCTCTATCATCTGGCCAAGATCGGCTGGACCGACGTGGTCCTCCTGGAGAAGAACGAGCTGACCTCCGGCTCGACCTGGCATGCGGCGGGCGGCGTCACCACGCTCAATTCCGACGCCAACGTCTCCAAGCTGCAGAAATACACCTTCGATCTCTATCGCGAGCTGGAACAGGTCACCGGCCAGTCCTGCGGCATCCATCACAACGGGGGCATCTATCTGGCCGCCTCCGACGGGCAGATGGATTTCCTCAAGCTGATCCATTCGCGCGCCCGCACGCTCGGCATGGACACGGAGATGATCTCGGTCGCCGACGCCAAGGCGCGCAACGTGCTGATCGACGAGCGCCATTTCACCGGCGCGCTCTGGCGCGAGGACGGCGGCTATGTCGATCCCTGGCTGGTGACGCAGGCCTATGTCACCGCCGCCCGCCAGCTCGGCGCCGAGGTTCACCGCTTCACCAAGGTCGAGGCCCTCGTCCAGCGCCCCGACCGGACCTGGGACGTGGTCACCGACAAGGGCACCATCAATGCCGAGCATGTCGTCAATGCCGGCGGCCTGTGGGCACGCGAGGTCGGCCGTCTGGTCGGGCTCGAACTGCCGGTCCTGGCGATGGAGCACATCTATGTCGTCACCGAGCCGGTGCCGGCGCTGAAGGGCCTGCCGCGCGAGATCATCAACACTTCCGACTTCACCGGCGAGATTTATCTGCGCCAGGAGGGCGAAGGCGTGCTGCTCGGCACCTACGAGCAGGCCTGCAAGGTCTGGGCGCCGAAGGAGACGCCGGACGATTTCCACGGCCGCCTGCTGCCCGACGACATCGAGCGCATCGCGCCGGAACTGGAGCGCGGCTTCCGCCATTTCCCGGCGCTGGCCGAGGTCGGCATCAAGAAGGTGGTCAACGGCCCCTTCACCTTCTCGCCCGACGGCAACCCGCTGGTCGGCCCGGTCGAGGGCCTGCCCGGCTTCTGGTGCGCCTGCGCGGTCATGGCCGGCTTCAGCCAGGGCGGCGGCATCGGGCTGGTGCTGTCGCGCTGGATGGCCGAGGGCGATCCCGGCCAGGACGTGCTGGCCATGGATGTCGCCCGCTACGGCCACTTCGCGACGCCGCGCTACACCGCGATCAAGGTCCAGGAGAACTACCGCCGCCGCTTCCGCCTGACCTATCCGAACGAGGAGATGCCGGCCGCGCGCCCGCTGCGCCGCTCGCCGGTCTATGGCGCGCTCGACGCCGCCGGTGCGGTCTGGGGCAACAATTTCGGCCTGGAATCCCCGCTCTGGTTCGCCCACGAAGGGATCGACCGCACCGAGACGCCGACCTACCGGCGCTCGGAGGCCTTCGGGCCGGTCGGCGACGAATGCCGCGCCGTGCGCAATGCGGTCGGCCTGACCGAGATCACCAATTACGGCAAGTACGAAGTCACCGGCCGCGGCGCGCGCGCCTTCCTGGACCGCGTGTTCGCCTGCCGCATCCCCCGCCCCGGCCGTATGGCGCTCGCCCCGATGCTCAGCCCGCGCGGCCGCATCATCGGCGACCTGACCATCGCGTGCCTCGCCGAGGACCGCTACCTGATCGTCGGCTCCGGCTTCGCAGAACGCTTCCACATGCGCTGGTTCGCCGACCGCAACCCGCCCGACGACGTGTTCGTCCGCGCCGCCTCGTCGAGCTATGCCGGCTTCGCACTGTCCGGTCCGAAGGCGCGCGACGTGCTCGGCGCGCTCGCCGATTTCGACGTGTCGGCGGAGGGGTTCCGCCTGTTCGGCGTGCGCGAGGCACCCGTAGGCCTGTCGCCGGCCATCGTCCAACGCTGCGGCTTCACCGGCGAACTCGGCTACGAGATCTGGGTGACGCCCGACTACCTGCCGCAGCTCTACGACGACCTGACCGCGGCGGGACGGGATTTCGGCCTGCGGCTCTATGGCGGCCGCGCCGTTTCCTCGCTCCGGCTGGAAAAGAACTACGGTTCCTTCAACAAGGACTTCCGTCCCGACTACACTGCCGCCGAGACGGGCCTCGACGCCTTCGTGGATTTCGCCAAGACCGTCGACTTCACCGGCCGCGCCGCCGTGCTGGCCGAGCGCGAGACCGGGCCGAAGCGCCGCTTCGTCACGTTCAAGGTGGATGCCCCGCATGCGGACGTGGTCGGCTACGAGGTGGTGCTCAAGGACGGCAAGCCGGTCGGCCATGTCACGTCCGGCGGCTGGGGCCACGCGGTTGGCGCCAGCCTGGCGATGGGCTACGTGCCGGCGGCGCTCGCCCAGGACGGCGAGACCTTCGCCATCGACATTCTGGGCGTTGAATGTCCGGCCGTGATCACGGCGCGGCCGCTCTACGATCCCGAGGGCGCGAGGCTCCGGTCATGACCGAGACACCGAGCGGCGGGCAGACGGCCCCGATCGAAGCCGCCGCCCCGTCGGGTCGCCGGCGTGAGCGCGGCAGTCGCGGCACCCGCTCGGCCGGAACGCCGGACTTCAGCCCGATCCCGCGCCTGCGCGTGCCGTGGGCGCCGCTCGACATCCTCTCCGCCGAGCAGACCGAGCGCATCCTCGACGGCGCCTACCGGGTGCTCGCGGAGACCGGTCTCGAAATCCGCAGCCCGGAGGCCCGCGCCATCTACGCCAAGGCCGGCGCCCTGGTCGACGACGAGACGCAGATCGTCCGCCTCGGCCGCGACATCGTCGAAGCCGCGCTCGCCCTGGCGCCGGCCGAATTCGTGCTCTATGCCCGCGATCCCGCCCGCCACCTGCATGTCGGCGGCAACACGGTCAATTTCGGCCCGGTCAACGGCGCGCCCAACATCACCGACCGCGAGGGCGGCCGCCGCTACGGCGACATCGCCGCCTTCCGCGACATCCTCAAGATCACCCACCGGCTCGGCATCCTGCACTGGCAGGGCGGCATCGTGGTCGAGCCGACCGACCGGCCGGTGCCGAGCCGTCATCTCGACTGCTACCTCGCCCATATCGAATGCTCGGATATCGTCTGGGCCGCGCGCGGCGTCGGCCGGCCGCAGGCCGAGGATGCGCTCGCCATGTCGGCCATCGAGCATGGCTGCTCGATCGACGACCTCGCCCGCCGCCCGACCCTGATGACGGTGACCAACGTCAACTCGCCGCGCCGGGTCGACGAGGAGATCCTGGCCTCGATCATGACCCTGGCGGCGGCCGGCCAATGCGTCGTGATCACGCCCTTCACGCTGATGGGCGCCATGGCGCCGGTGACGCTGGCCGGCGCGCTGGTGCAGCAGACCGCCGAGCAGCTGGCCATCGTTGCGCTCTGCCAACTGGTCCGCCCCGGCGCCCCGACGGTCCTCGGCGGCTTCACCTCCAATGTCGACATGCGCACCGGCTCGCCGGCCTTCGGCACGCCCGAATATGTCCGTGCCTGCCTCGCCACGGCGCAGATCGGCCGCCGCCTGCGCCTGCCGGTGCGCACCAGCGCCGTCAACGCCTCGCCGACGGTCGACGCACAGTCGACCTACGAGACCTTCTTCTCGCTGCAGGCCGCCATCCTCAGCCACAGCCACCTGATCAACCATGCGGCCGGCTGGCTCGAGGGCGGCCTCGCCGCCTCGATGGAAAAGATCGTGGTCGATGCCGAGATGCTGCGCGGCTGGGCCGAGATCCTGAAGCCGCTCGCCTTCTCGGATGACGAACTGGCCATCGACGCCATCGCGGGCGTGCCGGCCGGCGGCCATTTCTTCGGCGCCGCCCATACGCTCGCCCGCTACGAGACCGCCTTCTACCGGCCGCTCCTGTCGGATTGGTCGAACTACGAGAACTGGCGCGATGTCGGCGCGCGCGATGCGACGGTCCGGGCCACCGACATCTGGAAGCGCGCGCGCGACGAATGGGTCGCCCCGCCGCTCGATCCCGCCATCCGCGAAGCGCTCGGCGCCTTTGTGGCGCGCCGGCGCGAAGAACTCGAAAGGACTGCCGCATGACCGGGATCGGCGACACGCCGCTGACCATCGCCGATGTCGAGCGCCTCGTCGCCGGCTCGGCGCCGATCGCGATTTCCGCCGCCGCGCGCGCCCGGATCGGGGCCGCCCGTCAGGTCGTCGACGTCTATGCGGCCGGCACCGTCCCGGTCTACGGCCTGAACACCGGCCTCGGCGGCAATATCGGCTTCCGCATCGACCGCGACGCCATTCCGGACTTCCAGGCGCAGCTGGTCGTCGGCCGCAATGTCGGCCTCGGGGCCTTCCTGGCCGAGCCGATCTGCCGAGCCGCGCTGCTGGCGCGGATCGCCGGGGCAACCAAGGGCGGGGCCGGCCTGTCACTCGGCGTGATCGAGCAGATGACGGCCCTGTTCAATGCCGGCGTCACGCCCGCCATCCCCGAAATCGGCTCGATCGGCGCCGGCGATCTCGGCATTGCCGCCCATATGGGGGCGGCGCTGATCGGCCGCGGCGAGGCCTACCACCGCGGCGAGCGGCTGCCGGCGGCGGTGGCGCTGGAGCGCGCCGGGCTGAGGCCGATCGCGCTCGAACCGAAGGACGGCATCGCGCTCTGCAATGCCTCGACCCCGATGGTCGGCTTCGGCGTGGTGACGCTCGCCGAGCTCGGCCGCCTGCTCGCCGCCGCGATCGCCGTCTCCGCGCTGGCCTTCGAAGCCTATGGCGCCAATCCGCGGATCTTCGACGCGCGCATCCATGCCGCCCGGCCGGCCGCCGGCCAGACGCATGCCGCCGGTCTCTATCGCGCGCTCATCGACGGCAGCCCGCTGGTCGCCGCGCCGCGCACCGTGCAGGATGCCCTCTCCTACCGCTGCCTCGCCCCGATCGTCGGCTCCGCTCTCGCCGCCTACGCGCAGGCGGTCCGGGAACTGGAAATCGAGCTCAACGGCGAGGTCGACAGCCCCCTTGTCCTGACCGAGGCCGGCGAGATGCTGTCGAGCCCGAATTTCCATACGCCCTCGATCGCATTGGCGATCGACGCGATCACCATCGCCCTGTCGCATCTGGCGGCCGCCGGGGCGATGCGGGTCGTCAAGCTGATGAACCCGACCCTGTCGGGGCTGCCCAAATATCTCTCGCCGGTCGGCGGTCCCTCGGCCGGCTTCGTGCCGATGCAGAAGACGACCGCGGCGCTGGAAGCCGAAATCCGCCTCGGCGCGGCGCCGGCCAGCCTCGGCGCCATGCCGGTCTCCGACACGGTCGAAGACGTGGCGCCGATGACGCTGCTCGCCTTCCGCAAGCTCGCCCGCCAGATGGAGGCCTTCCGGCTGCTGGTCGCCGTGGAGGCGACAGTCGCCGCCCAGGCGGCGGATCTGCGCACCGACTACGGCCTGTCGCCCGCGGCGGCCGCCCTGCATGGCATCGTCCGCTCGGCGGTGCCGCGGCTCGAACAGGATCGCGAGACCGGTCCGGACGTGATGACGGTCTGCCGCCGCCTCGCCGAGCCGGCCATCGCCACCGCCATCGCCGAACGCGTCGGACACCTGATGCCGCCAGGCGCCTGAGAACCCGCGCGCGGTTCGCACCGCGCCGGCGGAATCTGCACACCGGCCGTCGTCCTTCGGGCGCCGGCCCCTATCTCAACCGTCGCCGGCCCCGTGCCTGCCAGGCCCCCGCATCCCGGGGGCGGAAGCGGCCGGAGACCCGGCCCCGAACTTACGACGCCACCCGCCCTTCGGCGGCACGACACAGGAGACAGCGCGATGTCCATCTCGATCGATCGACGCACGTTCCTCGCCGGGACCGCCACCGCCGCCCTGACGGCGGCCTGGGGCGGCCCGGCGCTCGCCCAGCAGGGCCCGCGCGACAAGATCACGGTCCGCATCGACCGCGATCTGGCCAATCTCGACCCGGCCTACCGGACCGGCCCCTGGGACGCCAATGTCTGCCGCGTCGTCTACCAGCGGCTGATGAAGCAGAAGGTCAATTCGGCCGAGCTCGAACTCGACGCCGCCGAGAAGATCGACCAGATCTCGCCGACCGAGATCGGCTTCACGTTGAAGCCCGGCCTGATGTTCACGGACGGCTACGGCGAGATGACCGCCGAGGACGTGAAGTTCTCCTTCGAACGCATCGGCCTGCCGCCCAAGGGCGGCCAGAAGGAGAGCGCCTACAAGGCCGACTGGGGCGGCCTCAAGGGCGTCGAGGTGACCGGCAAATATACCGGCAAGATCGTGCTGGAGAAGCCGCGCGCCAACATCTTCACCACGGTGATCGGCGACGTGTCCGGCTGCATCGTCTCCAAGGCCGCGGTCGAGAAGCTCGGCGCCGACTATCCGTCCAAGCCGGTCGGCACCGGCCCCTACAAGCTGACCGCGATCGAGCGCCAGCGCGGCGCCACGCTGACCCGCAATCCCGACTACAAGGGTCCGGCCCCGGCGCTGCAGGAGATCGCGATCCGCTTCATCTCCGATCCGCGCACCACCGACCTGGCGCTGCGCTCCGGCGAGATCGACTTCGCCATCCTGGCCCCGGCCGTCGCCGAGCCGCTGAAATCGGTCGCCGGTCTGACCGTCTCCGAACAGCCCTCGATCGCCTATGTCTGGCTCGGCATGAATGTCGAGAAGGGTCCGTTGGCCGATCTGAAGGTCCGTCAGGCGATCCGCCTCGGGCTCGATGTCGATCAGATGCTGGCGGCCGGCTACAACGGCAAGGCGCCGCGGCTCAACACGCTGCTGCCGCCGCAGATCTTCGGCCACTGGAAGGAGGCGCCGGTCTACAAGCGCAACGTCGCCGAGGCCAAGAAGCTGCTCGCCGAGGCCGGCGTCTCCGGGCTGAAGCTGAAGCTGACCATCCTCAACCAGCCGGCCTATCAGAACATGGCCCTGGTCGCCCGCGCGCTGCTCGCCGAGATCGGCGTGACCATCGAGGTCGACGCCCAGGAAGGCGGCACCTACTGGAATGCCGGCAACGGCGACAGCGGCAAGAATCTCGACCTGTTCCTGCTGCGCTTCAACGGCAAGCACGATCCGAACTTCATCATGCAGTGGTTCGTGTCCGGCCAGACCGGCACCTGGAACTGGCAGCGCTGGCAGAACAAGGACTACGACGCGCTGTTCGCGGCCGCCGCGGTCGAGCTCGATCCGGCCAAGCGCGGCGAGATGGTCGTCAAGGCGCAGCAGCTGATGGACCAGTCGGCGGCCTTCGTCTGGCTGACCAACGAAGTCAACGTGCTGGTGCATCGCAGCTGGCTGAAGCCGGCCGGCGTGCCGGGCTGGCTCGACTGGCAATATGACAGCTGGGGTCTCGGCGCCTGACGGCCCCGGCTGTGCCCCGGCTCATCAAGGACGAGCGGCTCGCCTATGTGACGAGCCGCCTCTTGACCACCGTCCTGATCGTGTTCGGGGCGATGGTGCTCCTGTTCGCCCTGACCGCGCTCGTGCCGGGCGATCCTGCCAAGACGCTGCTCGGGCCGCAGGCCTCGCCCGAGCTGGCCAAGCGCTTCATCACCGAGATGGGGCTCGACCAGCCCCTGCATATCCGGCTCTGGCGCTTCTTCGGCGCGGTGCTGACCGGCAATCTCGGCGTCGACGTGATCTCCGGCAAGCCGGTGGTCCAGCTCGTCGCCTCCGTCCTGCCCTATACCGTCATCCTGACCTTCTCGGCGATCGGGCTTTCCGTCCTGATCGGCGTGCCGCTCGGCATCCATGCCGCCACCCATCGCGGCTCGGCGAGCGACACCATCCTGGCCTTCATTTCGGTCGCCTTCATCGCGGTGCCGAGCTTCGTCATCGCCATCTTCCTGCTCCTGATCTTCGCCATCTGGCTCGACTGGCTGCCGGTGCTCGGCACCAGCCGGTCGGGCGAATTCCTCGACGAGGCGCGGCGCATGATCCTACCGACGCTGGCGCTCGCCGCCGGCTGGATCGGCTTCATCGCCCGGCTGGTCCGCTCCTCGATGCTCGAAGTGCTGGGCGAGCCCTATATCCGCACCGCCCGCGCCTACGGCCTGCCGGAGCGGATGATCACCTACAAATACGCACTCAAGAACGCCTGCATCCCGACCATCGCCATCCTCGGCCTCGGCATCGGCCGGCTGCTCGGCGGCGCCGTGCTGGTCGAGATCGTGTTCGCCCGGCCGGGACTCGGCCGGCTGGTCTATGAGGCGGTGTCGGAGCGCAATTTCCCGGTCGTCCAGGGTGCGGTGCTGGTCGTCGTGGTGCTGTTCGTAGTCGTCAACCTGATCGTCGATCTGTCCTATTCGGCGATCGATCCGCGCATCCGGCGCAGTCCCGGCCAGGGGGCGGGCGCATGACCACACTCTTCGCCATCCTGGCCACCCTCAGGCGCGCGACCGGCTCGGTCACCGGCGCGGTCGGGTTCGCGATCTTCGTCCTGGTCATCCTCGCCGCGCTGTTCGCCCCGGTGATCGCGACCCACGATCCCGACGCGCTCGACGTGATGAACCGCTTCGCGCCGCCCTCGGCCGCCCATTGGCTCGGCACCGACCATCTCGGCCGCGATCTCTTCTCCCGGCTGATCCACGGCGCGACCATCGCGATGAGCGTCGCCCTGTCGGCGATCGCCCTGGCGCTTGCCGCCGGCACCGTGCTCGGCATCCTGGCCGCCTATCTGTCGGACCGCGGCGAGCGGGTGATCCTGATCCTGTTCGACGTGATCGCCGCCTTCCCGAGCCTCGTGCTGGCGCTCGCCATCGTCGCCGTGTTCGGCCCCTCCACCGGTGTCGTCGTCGCCATTGTCGCCCTGACCATGACGCCGCATTTCGGCCGGGTCGCCCGCGCGCAGGTGCTGACGCTGAAGAACGCGCCCTTTCTCGAGGCCGAGCGCATCCTCGGCGCGTCCGGCACGCGCATCGTCTTCGTCCATCTCCTGCCCAACATCATGGGGCCGCTGGTCGTGCTCGCCTCGATGGACATCCCCGTGGTCATCACCATCGAGGCCGGACTGTCCTTCCTCGGCCTCGGCGTGCGCCCGCCACTCGCCAGCTGGGGCACCCTGATCCAGGACGGCTACCAGTTCCTGTCGGACAGCTGGATCCCTGTCGTCGTCTCGAGTTTGGCGCTGGCGCTGGCGACGCTCGGCTTCACCCTGTTCGGCGAGGCGCTGCGCGACGCCGTCGATCCGCGCATCGGCCGGGAGCGCTGACATGGCCGAACCGCTCGTCGCCATCCGCAACCTGAAGCTCGAAGCCGGCACCGCCCGCGGCCGCGCCGCGATCCTGCGCGGCATCGACCTGGAGATCGGCCGCGGCCGCATCCTCGGCCTGGTCGGGGAATCCGGCTCCGGCAAGTCGAGCCTCGCCGCCTGCCTGATCGGCCTGACCCCGGCCAATACCAGCGCCATCTCCGGGGAGATCCGCTTCGACGGCCAGAACCTGGTCGGCCTCGACCCGACCGCCTTCGCGCACCTGCGCGGACGCCGCATCGCGATGATCTTCCAGGATCCGATGACGGCGCTGAACCCGCTCTTCACCATCGGCACCCATCTGGTCGACGTGCTTCGGCACCGCGATCCCGGCCTGACCCGGGCCGCGGCGCTGGCCGAGGCGACCGCCATGCTGGTCAAGGTCGGCATCGCCGACCCTCAGACCCGGATCGCCGCCTATCCGCACCAGCTTTCCGGAGGCATGCGCCAGCGCGTCATGATCGCCATGGCGCTCCTGATGCGGCCCGACCTGCTGCTGGCCGACGAGCCGACCACCGCGCTCGACGCCACCGTGGAGGCGCAGATCGTCGAACTGCTCGCCGCGCTGCGCCGCGAGGTGTCCGGCTCGATCGTGTTCATCTCGCACCATCTCGGCCTCGTCGCGCAGCTCTGCGACGACGTGGCGGTGATGTATGGCGGCACGGTCGTGGAGACCGGCCCGGTCGATGCGGTGCTGACCGATCCGCGCCATCCCTACACCCGCGCGCTGATCGCCTGCGAGATCGACGAGGACGACGCACCCGGCGGCCGGCTCAAGTCGATCCCCGGCGAGGTGCCCGATCCGGTCACGCCGATGACCGGCTGCATCTTCGCGCCGCGCTGCGCGCATGCGCTGGAGGCCTGCCGGGCCGGGGTGCCGGAACTGCGCGCCGCCGGCGACGGCCGGCGGGCGGCCTGCATCCGCTTCGAGGAGCTGCCATGACCGATCCGGCCGCACCCCCGCTGGTCAGTTTCGAGGATGTCTCGGTCGTGTTCGGCGGCCGGGTCCATGCGCTCGACCATGTCGACCTGACCATCGCCCGCGGCGAGGTGCTCGGCCTCGTCGGCGAATCCGGCTCCGGCAAAACCACCCTGTGCCGGACCCTGATCGGGCTGACGCCGCTGACCGCCGGCTGGATCCGCATCGGCGGGGCGCCGCTGATCGAGACCATGGCGGCCGATCCGCTCGGCTTCCGCCGACGGGTGCAGATGCTGCTGCAGGACGCCGTCGCCTCGCTGTCGCCACGCCTGACCATCGGGCGGACGCTGGAGGAGCCGATCGCCATCCACAGCCTGCCGCGCGAGGCCGCCCGCCGGCGGCTCGACGGGCTCCTCGCCCGGCTCGGCCTGCCGCGCGACATCGTCGCCAAATTCCCGCACCAGATCTCCGGCGGCCAGGCGCGCCGCGTCGGCGTCGCCCGCGCCTTGATGGTCGAGCCCGACCTGATCGTCGCCGACGAACCAACCGCCGGCCTCGACGTCTCGGTCCAGGGCGAGCTCCTCAATCTCCTGATGGATCTGCGCCGCGACCTCGGCCTCACCTATCTGCTGGTCAGCCACAATCTCAACGTCATCCGCCGCGTCACCGACCGCACCGCGGTGATGTATCTCGGCCAGATCGTCGAGACGGCGCCGACCCGCGCACTGTTCGATCGCCCGGCGCACCCCTACGCGGCCGCGCTGGTCTCGACCAATCCGGCCATCGATCCGCAGCGCCGGCGGCGCCCGATCGTGCTCGGCGGCGAGATCCCGAGCGTGGTCGACCTGCCCTCGGGCTGCCGCTTCCACACCCGCTGCCCGGTGGCACAGGCCCGCTGCGCTGTCGACGTGCCGGCCGAACGCGAGGTCGGCCCGGGCCGGCGCGTGCGCTGCCATTTCCCCTTCTCTCTCGCCCCGACGGCGGCCGCGGACGCCCTCCCGGTGACGGCAGACGCCACAGCGGCGCCTTCCGCCGTCCCGTCCGCCGCCTCTCTCTGACAGTCCTGGAGTTTTCGCGATGTCCACCCCGGACGCCATGCCGCCGATCTATATCAGCTACCTGAACCGTCTCGACGTGGCCGCGCTGGCCATGACGGATGCCGAGATTCTCGCCGCGATCGAGACCGCGCTCGGCGCCCAGGGCCGCGGCGAGGCCGTGATCGAGCCGCGGGTCCATCTCGAACCCGGCGTCGCGAACGGCCATTTCAACGTGCTGCGCGGCTCGCTCGGCGGGTCGATCGATGCCGCCGGCGTCAAGGTGGTCGGCGACTTCGTCGACAACTACAAAAAGTCCCTGCCTTCCGAACTGGCCGTGCTGACCCTGTTCGACCGCTTCGACGGCCGCCCCAAGGCGATCCTCGACGCGTCGGGCATCACCGACATGCGCACCGGCGCGGTGACGGCAATCGGGGCGAAATATCTCGCCCGCAAGGGCTCCAAGGTGCTCGGCCATGTCGGCGCGCGCGGCACCGCCTATTGGAACGTGCGCCTGCTCGACAGCCTGTTCGACTTCGACGAGATCCGCGTCCACTCGCGCCGCCCAGAGAGCCGCGACGGCTTCGCCGCCAAACTGGCGGCCGATCTCGGCAAGCCGGTCGTGGCGACCGAGGACTGGCGCTCCTGCGTCGAAGGTGCCGACATCGTCGTCGAAGCTTCGCGCCTGGACGCGCCGCAGCCGCTCCTGAAGACCGAATGGATCAAGCCCGGCGCCTTCGTGGTCCCCTACGGCACGATGAGCGCGGTCGAACTGTCGCTAACCGACATCATGTCCAAGCTTGTCGTCGACGATTGGGGTCAATGCAAGGGCGGCAAGTTCGGGTCGCTGCGTGCCCATGTCGAGACTGGCCGGCTGTCGGAGACGACGCTGCATGCCGAACTCGGCCAGATCGTCGCAGGCCTGAAGCCCGGCCGCGAGCGCGACGATGAGACCATCCTGTTCTGGCATCGCGGCCTGTCGCTGTCCGACATCGCGCTCGGCCATGCCATGCTGGCCAAGGGCGAGCGCCTCGGCATCGGCCAGCGGCTGCGCTTCGCATGAAGCGCTTCATCGCCAATGCGCGCATGTATGCGGTGACGCCAGAGGCCGAGGCGGCCTGGCGCATGCTGGTCGAGGCGATCGTCGCGGACGCCGAGCTCGACTTCGACTATCTCGCCTACCCGGCGCCGCAGCCGCTCGAGGTGCTCTGGCGGCGCGACGATCTCGGCGCGGTGCAGATGTGCGGCTATCCGATCGCGCTCGGCCTCGCCGACGTGGTGCCGATCGCCGCCCCGATTCCGGCCGCGCCCTGGGCCGGCGGCCGGCCGGTCTACCGTTCGGACCTGATCGTGCGCCGTGACGCGCCCTACAGGTCAATCGAGGATACCTTCGGCGGCCGCGCCGGCTGGACGGTCGAGCATTCCCATTCCGGCTTCAACGCCTTCCGCCATCACCTGCTCGGCTACCGCAGTCCGGACCGGCCGGCGCTCTATGGCAGCATGGCCGGCAACCTGATCACCGCCCGGCGCATCCTCGACAGCGTGCTCGACGGCTCCATCGATATCGGCCCGCTCGATGCCTATTGGCACGACCTGATCGCGCACCATCGCCCGGACCTGACCGCCGGCATCCGCGTGCTGGCCTCGACCGACCTCGCCCCGATCCCGGCCTTCGTCGCCGCCCCGTCCCTGCCCGCAGAGGCCGTCGACCGCCTGAAACGCGCCTTCGCGGCCGCCGCCACCCGCCCCTGGTTCGCCGCCCCGGCCGAGACCTTGCGCCTGACCGGCTTCGCCCCCGTCACCCACGCCGATTTCGCCACCACTTTGGCCTGGGACCGCGCCGCCAAGGCCGCCGGCTACCCCGTCCCGGCCTGACCCCCACGATCGCCGACCCGCCCCGGCCACTTTTCCCGATCCCCGAGGCCGCATCCCCGGACAAGGCCCGGAGGGCCGCCGATCCGGGGCCTACTCGCAGGCGAGCGGCGTCAAGATCATGTGAAAACACAAAGGCTTGCGGCTTGCGTCCAGCAGAGTGGGTCCCGGCTCTGCGCTGCGCTGCGGCCGGGAATGCGATGCGAGATGGTGCATCCATTCCCAGCTCTGAGGGCCCCCTCCGGTCTCGCGGCCGCATCCCCGGACAAGGCCCGATGGGCCGCCGATCCGGGGCCCACTCGCCCGCCCGCGGCGTCAAGACCATGTGAAAACACAAAGGCTTGCAACGCGCTCGCAGCAGAGTGGGTCCCGGCTCTCCGCTGCGCTGCGGCCGGGAATGCGATGCGAGATGGTGCATCCATTCCCAGCTCTGAGGGCTCCCCCTCCGGTCTCGCGGCCGCATCCCCGGACAAGGCCAGATGGGCCGCCGATCCGGGGCCTACTCGCAGGCGAGCGGCGTCAAGATCATGTGAAAACACAAAGGCTTGCGGCTTGTGTCCAGCAGAGTGGGTCCCGGCTCTCCGCTGCGCTGCGGCCGGGAATGCGATGCGAGATGGTGCATCCATTCCCAGCTCTGAGGGCTCCCCCTCCGGTCTCGCGGCCGCATCCCCGGACAAGGCCCGGAGGGCCGCCGATCCGGGGCCTACTCGCCCGCCCGCGGCGTCAAGACCATGTGAAAACACAAAGACTTGCGGCTTGCGTCCAGCAGAGTGGGACCCGGCTCTCCGCTGCGCTGCGGCCGGGAATGCGATGCGAGATGGTGCATCCATTCCCAGCTCTGAGGGCTCCCCCTCCGGTCTCGCGGCCGCATCCCCGGACAAGGCCAGATGGGCCGCCGATCCGGGGCCTACTCGCAGGCAAGCGGCGTCAAGATCACGAGTTAACACAAAGACTTGCGGCTTGCGTCCAGCAGAGTGGGACCCGGCTCTCCGCTGCGCTGCGGCCGGGAATGCGATGCGAGATGGTGCATCCATTCCCAGCTCTGAGGGCTCCCCCTCCGGTCTCGCGGCCGCATCCCCGGACAAGGCCAGATGGGCCGCCGATCCGGGGGCCTACTCGCAGGCGAGCGGCGTCAAGATCATGTGAAAACACAAAGGCTTGCAACGCGCTCGCAGCAGAGTGGGTCGCGGCTCTCCGCTGCGCTCCGGCCGGGAATGCGGTGCGAGATGGTGCAGGATTCGGCGAGCATCTCCCCGGGGCGGACCCGATCTTGATCGCCCGGGCGGTGAGACGGCAGGACCTCAGGGATGGACCGGGTCGAGCCCTTCGGCAGCGCTGGGAATAGGGGCGTGTCCGCCGTCCGCACCGGGCTCGGCGACCACGATGCGACCCGGGGCGCGGCCATGGGGGTGGATCGGGGCGTCGTGCGGGGCGAACAGGAAGCGGCGGAAAACGTCGCCGTAGCCGCGATAGAGGAGCCCCCCATTGGCCTCGAGCAGAGCGGCGCGATGGGCGCGGTAGACCGCCGGCAGGCGATACCACGGCAGGCTCGGCCAGCGGTGATGGGCGACATGCAGGTTGTTGTGCAGGAACAACAGGCCGAAGACCGGGCTCGCTTCGACGATCGCGGTGCGCTCGGCGACGTCGTCCTTCGCCTTGTGTTCGGCGAAGGAGCGCACCAGCGCCAGAGCCGTGCCGAGATAGACGAAGCCGAGCAGATATTGCCAGAGCGGCATGCCGCAGACGCCGAGCGCCCAGCCGAGCACCAGCGCCACGAAAACCGCATGCCAGGCCCAGACCTGCGCTGCGGCCCGGTCGCCGGCGATCACGCGGCGCGCCTCCTCGGCGAGGAAGCGGGCGATCGACCAGAGCGGGCCGATCGCCAGCCGCCCGGCCAAGGTCGCCTGCAGGGCGACCAGCCGGCGACCGACGGGGCCGAGTTCGCAATAGCCCTCCGGGGTCCAGTAGCGGCTCTCGGGATCGTCGAGCGGGTCGGTCAGCCGCTCGTCGCGGTGATGCACCAGATGGGAGTGCCGGTAGCATTCGAACGGCAGCCAGAGCCAGAAGGGCGGCGTGCCGAGAATGGTGTTGATCCGTCGCGACCGGGTCGGATGCCCGTGCAGGATCTCGTGCTGGATCGAGCCCCACCAGGCCGCAGTCCAGGCGGCCAGCGGCAGCCACAGCCAGAGCGGTACGGCGGCGTGGAACCAGGTCAGGCCGAACCAGCCCGCATAGACGAGAAGGATCAGCGCCAGGGTCGGAACCTCGACCATCGGCAGTCTTTCACGGATGGCGGGCGCGTCGGACATGGGACCCATCTTCGGAACTCTGGGAAAGCCAGCTCAGATTAGAAGCCGCGCGATTCGCCGCAACGCGGATGTTGTCGCGAGCAATCGCGACTGGTCACCGCGCGGCCGGACTTGGTGACGATCGTCACCAAAGCATGACGGCTGCGAGGTCCAGGCCCCTTCGGACGGGCATCGTCCCGGCCTGCCGGGTTCGCACTTTCCCGCAACCCGGCCTTGTGGCGCGATCATCGGACGGCCGCCCGGTGCCACGCAGGGCGCCGATTTGGTGATGATCATCACCAATGATGCATATCGTCACCGACGATTGCGAACGGTCGACACAGGCTCTAGCCTTGCGGACCATGAAACCGCGCGTCTCGCACGATCTCTTCCGGGAACGGGTGCGCCAGGTGCTGACCCGCAGCGGTCTCACCTATGCCGGCTTCGCGCGCCGCGCCGGTCTCGACCGCTCGACCCTGTCCCAACTTCTGACCGGGCCGATGCCGCGCCTGCCGCGCGCCGAGACGCTGGTCCAGATCGCCCGAACCGCGCGCGTCTCGGTCGACTGGCTGCTCGGCCTCAGTCAGCGCTCGGAGATGGAGACGGAGATCATCGAAGCCGTGATGCGCTTCGAGCCCTACGGCCAGAGCCCGGCCGAGGATCCGTATCTGGGTTGGGTCAAGGCCGCGCAGGGTCTGCGCATCTGCACTGTGCCGGCGAGCTTCCCCGATCTCCTGAAGAACGAGACGGTGCTACGCACCGAATTCCCCGAGGCCTTTGCGGTTCCGCGCGGCAATGCGGTCGAGGCGGTCGCCCAGCGGCTCGACATCCTGCGACAGCCCTACCAGCAGCATGAGGTCGCCAATTCGCGCGAGGCCTTCATCGGCTTCGCCGCCGGCGCGGGACGCTGGTCGGTGCTCGATGCCGCCACCCGGCGAACCGCGCTCGAACACATGACGGCCATCACCGAAGAGCTCTACCCGTCCTTCCGGGTCTACCTTTATGATTCCGGCACCACCTTCTCGGCCCCTTTCACGGTGTTCGGCGCGCAGCGCGTCGCCGTCTTCCTGGGACCGAGCTACCTGCTGCTGAACGCGGCCAGCCATGTGGAGATGTTCGCCCGGCGGTTCGACGACCTGATCCGCGGGGCCGTGGTGCAGCCGCACGAATTCGCCGGCTTCTTGAAGGACTTGACCGGCCGGGTCGGATGATCCGGGCCGGATATGCGCGGGGGGGCGCATCAGGCATGGACGGTTCGGAAGCCCAAAGGCGCCTCTCGATGGAGGCGTCTCTCGACAGCATGGAAGGCGTCTTCTGGCAGGCACCGCCACCCAAGGGCTGGCTGGCCCGGCTCCCCAAGGCGGCGCTGCTGGTTGCCGTCTATCCGGGCGTGCTCACCGCCGGCACCATCGCGCTGGCCGCGACCTGGCTGTCGGTCCACTACAACGCCCCGGTCATGCTGTTCGCACTGCTGATCGGCATGGCGTTCCATTTCCTGCATGAGGAAGGCCGCTGCCGGTCGGGCATCGAATTCTCCTCGCGCACCATTCTGCGCCTGGGCGTCGCGCTGCTCGGCGTGCGCGTGACCTTCGGCCAGATCTCGGGGCTCGGTCTGCAGCCGGTGTTGACCGTCATGCTCGGCGTCGCCAGCACGATCGGCATCGGCGTGCTGATCGCCCGGCTGCTCGGCCTGAAGCCCTGGTTCGGGCTCTTGTCGGGCGGATCGGTCGCCATCTGCGGCGCCTCCGCGGCGCTTGCGGTCGCCTCCGTGCTGCCCGACCGGGTGCGCGACGACCGCGACACGATCCTGACCGTGGTCACCGTGACGGCACTCTCGACCATCGCCATGGTGGTCTACCCGGCCATCGTCGCCGCCGTCGGCTTCAACAATACCGAGGCCGGCGTGTTTCTCGGCGGCACCATCCACGATGTCGCCCAGGTGGTCGGCGCCGGCTACATGGTCTCGCCGGAGACCGGCGACGTGGCGACCTATGTCAAGCTGCTGCGCGTCGCCATGCTGCTGCCGGTGGTCGCCGCGATCGGGCTCGTCGTGGCGCGGATCGGCGCGGTCGGCGGCAAGCCGGGCCGGGCGGTGCCCGGCTTCCTGCTCGGCTTCGCCGCGCTGATGGCGGCGAACAGCTTCGGACTGGTGCCGCCCTTCGTCGCCGCGCTGCTGACGGAGATCTCGCGCTGGTGCCTGGTCGTCGCGATCGCGGCGCTCGGCATGAAAACCTCGTTCAAGACCCTGTTCGCGGTCGGCTGGCGGCCGATCGCCCTGATGGTCGCCGAGACCGTGTGGATCGCCTTGCTGGTCTTCGTCTCGGTCGCCTTCTTCTCATGACGACCGGACGCCGGCGCCCCCTGCGAAATTAGCATGCCGGCGACCTGGAGCT
Organism: Prosthecodimorpha staleyi; assembly: GCF_018729455.1. Lineage (NCBI taxonomy): Bacteria > Pseudomonadati > Pseudomonadota > Alphaproteobacteria > Hyphomicrobiales > Ancalomicrobiaceae > Prosthecodimorpha > Prosthecodimorpha staleyi. Next base: position 40,278 of record NZ_JAHHZF010000005.1, read on the forward strand.
TGGGACGCGGATCGGTCAAGATGCATCGCCGCATTGCAGCATGACGCTGCCGGGCCGGCGGAGGCATCATGACGGGCAAGATCGTCGCCGTATCCCAACAGAAGGGCGGATCCGGCAAGACCACGCTCTCCGCCCATCTGGCCGTGGCCCTGCAGCCGCTCGGCCGCATCGCCATCCTGGATGTCGACCCGCAGGGCAGCCTCGGCGAGTGGTTCGAGAAGCGCGAGGCGCGGCTCGGCGAGGAGGCGACCGGCCTGACCTTCCGCACCGCCAGCGGTTGGGGCGCCAAGCGCGAGGCACGCACCCTGGCGCGCGACCACGACCTCGTCGTGATCGACACCCCGCCGAAATCCGATCTCGACGCCCGCTATGCGGTCGAGGCCGCCGATCTGGTCATCATCCCGATCCAGCCGAGCCCGGTCGACCTGTGGGCGAGCGAGGCGACGCTGACCATGGTCGAGCGCGAGAATGTGCCGGCGCTGTTCGTCCTGAACCGGGTCTCGGCCCGCTCGAGTTCGGCCAAGGCGGTGATCGAGGCGATCGAGAAGCTGGGCCGGCCGATCTCTGAGGCCCGCCTCGGCGACCGGGTCGCCTTCGCGGCCAGCATGGGGATCGGCTCGACCGCGATGGAGAGCGAGCCCGGCAGCAAGGCGGCGCTGGAGGCGTTGGCCATCGCCATGGACGTGAAGCGGCGGCTCGACGTCTGAGCGGGCGACGGGTCGGCGTTGCGTGGCGGCGCTTCACGCGGCGGCCGGCGGGCGCTATGGACGGGCTCCCATCCTCGCCGGAGGCCAGCATGGCACTGGAACAGACCGCGTTCGACAAACCCCTCGATGCCGATCCCGAGCTCGCCGCCGCGATCCGGGGCGAGTTGAAGCGCCAGCGCGAGGGGATCGAACTGATCGCCTCCGAGAATATCGTCTCGCCGCTGGTGCTCGCCGCGCAGGGCTCGGCGATGACCAACAAGACGGTCGAGGGCCTGCCCTATCACCGCTATTACGGCGGCGCCGAATATGCCGATGCGGTCGAGCAGATGGCCGTCGACCGCGCCTGCCGCCTGTTCGGCTGCCGCTTCGCCAATGTCCAGCCGCATTCGGGATCGAACGCCAATGCCGGCGTCTTCCTCGGCCTGCTGGCGCTCGGCGACACCATCCTGGCCATGGATACCGCGGCCGGCGGCCATATCAGCCACGGCCATCCGGCGACCCTGACCGGGCGCGACTACAAAATCGTCCGCTACGGCGTGTCGCGCGAGACCGAGCGGATCGACATCGAGGCGGTCGCCACGCTGGCGCGGGCGTCCCAGCCGAAGCTGATCATCGCCGGCGGCTCGGCCTATCCGCGCAGCATCGATTTCCCGGCCCTGGCGGCCGTGGCGCGCGAGGTCGGCGCGCTGTTCATGGTCGACATGGCGCATTTCGCCGGCCTGGTCGCGACCGGACAGCATCCCTCGCCCTTCCCGCATGCCGACATCGTCACCACCACGACCTACAAGTCGCTGCGCGGCGCGCGCGGCGGCATCGTGATGTGGAACGACCCCGCCCTGTCCGACCGGATCAATCTCGGCATCTTCCCCGGCGTGCAGGGCTCGGTGCTGCTGCACGCGGTCGCCGGCAAGGCGGCCTGCCTCGGCGAGGCGCTGAAGCCCGAATTCCGCACCTATAATGAGGCGGTCGTCGCCAATGCCCGGGCACTCGCCGAGACGCTAGCGGCATCCAGTTACCGGCTCGTCTCCGGCGGCACCGATACCGGCATGATCCTGGTCGATCTCTCCGCGCGCGGCACCACCGGCGACATCGCCGCCAAGGCGCTCGAAAAGGCCGGGCTCGCGGTCAACAAGAACCTGATCCCGTTCGACTCCCGCACGGCGGAAGCGCCCTCGGGGCTGCGGCTCTCCTCCAATGCCGGCACGACGCGCGGCTTCGGCACCGAGGAGTTCCGCCGGATCGGCGCGATGATCGATCGCGTCGTCTCCGCCCCGTCCGACGCCGCTGTGCTGGCCGACGTCAAGGCCGAGGTCGCCAACCTCTGCGCGGCCTTCCCGATCTACTGATCCGGGTCGAGCCCGCTCTGGGATCGCGCGCCGGACGCGCGATCCCGGTGTCCCCCGGTCCCTGCGAGATCACGTCCCCGGAAAGGCCATGGCCTTGTCGGGGAACGGCAGGTCGGGTCCGAGCGGCACGATGCCGTTCGGATTGAGCGTGGCGATCGAATGATAGCCGCGCTTGATGTGGTCGATCGACACGGTCCCGGCCAGGTCCGGGATCGCCATCAGCCGGCCGAGATAGGCGGAGAGGTGCGGATAGTCGGCGAGCCGGCGCCGGTTGCACTTGAAGAGGCCGTGATAGGCCGCATCGAAGCGGATCAGCGTGACGAACAGCCGGATGTCGGTTTCGGTCAGGGCCTCGCCGAAGAGATAGGGGCCGGTTCCGGCCAGCCGGGCCTCCAGGTCGTCGAGCATCGCGAACACGTCGCGATAGGCCGCCTCGTAGGCGCCCTGGGTCGAGGCGAAGCCGGCGCGATAGACGCCGTTGTTGAGCGCCGGATAGATGCGCTCGGACAGGGCGTCGATGTCGGCGCGCAGCGGCTCGGGATAAAGATCGACCGGATGGGTGGCGAGGCCGCGGAAGCCGTCGCCGAGCATGCGCAGGATGTCGGCCGATTCGTTGTTGACGATCGTGCGCCGCTGGCGGTCCCACAGCACCGGCACCGTGGCGCGGCCGTTCACTGCCGGGTCGGCGGCGGTATAGATCTCGTGCATCCAGGTCGCGCCGATCTCCTCGTCGCGCATCGGCGCCGCGGGACCGAAGCGCCAGCCCTGCGCGCCGAGCGCCGGATCGACCACCGTGACCGGGATGGCGTCTTCGAGGCCCATCAGCGCACGGGCGGCGAGCGTGCGCGAGGCCCAGGGGCAGATCAGCGCGACATAGAGCCGATAGCGCCCGGCCTCGGCCGCAAAGCCGCCCTCCCCGGTCGGTCCGGGCCGGCCATCGACCGTCACCCAGTTGCGGAAGGTCGAGGTCTGGCGGACGAAGCCGCCGGCCGCGTCCTTGGCCTGGATCGGCTGCCAGTCCGCCATCCATTTCCCGTTCACCAGCATCGCTCTCTCCCGGCCGCCGTCCGGGCGACCCTCACTGTGTATCACCGTGAGATCGGACGCGCCGGGCGCAGGGTCAATGCCGCCGGGATTGAACGCTGCGTTCGCCCCGACCCCATCAGTGGCCCCGCCGAACGGGCCCCTACGCCCCGCCCGGGCGCCTCCCGTCGAACAGTGCGTATCCGGGACCATGCCGGGGCGGGCATGGCGGCGGCCGGAAAGACGCGCTACATGCAGCGGCATGGAAACGGCGCGCCTGCACGCGCCTGGAGCATCCAGCGATCGGCCGGAACCACCCGATCGAAGATAAGATGCTCTAGATTCAATAAGATGGAGCGCCTTGTCCGCGTCCTTTCGGACGCGGGCCGCTCTGGGGTCGAGAGGACGGCGCAGCGATGGAACTCGGCATCTACACCTTCGTCGAGGCGACGCCCGATCCGGCGACCGGTCGCGTGCTGGCGCCGGCCCAGCGCATCGCCAACCTGATGGAAGAGATCCGGCTGGCCGACGAGGTCGGGCTCGATGTCTTCGGCATCGGCGAGCACCATCGCGCCGACTATGTCGTCTCCGCCCCCGCGGTGGTGCTCGGGGCGGCGGCGGCCGTGACGAAGCGCATCCGGCTGACCAGCGCCGTGACGGTGCTCTCCTCCGACGATCCGGTGCGCGTCTTCCAGGCCTTCTCGACCGTCGACCTCCTGTCCGGCGGCCGGGCCGAGATCATGGCCGGGCGCGGCTCCTTCATCGAATCCTTCCCGCTGTTCGGCTACGAACTGTCCGACTACGACAGCCTGTTTTCCGAGAAACTCGAACTCCTGCTGACGCTGCGCGACACCGAGCGGGTCACCTGGCAGGGCGAGCACCGGGCGGCGCTGCAGAACCAGCCGGTCTATCCGCGCCCCGTGCAGAGCCCGCTGCCGGTCTGGATCGCGGTCGGCGGCACGCCGCAATCGGTGGTGCGCGCCGCCATGCTCGGCCTGCCGCTCGCCATCGCGATCATCGGTGGCACACCCGACCGCTTCCGCCCGCTGGTTGAGCTTTACCGCGAGGCGCTGCGCCGGGCCGGCCGCGACCCGAAGGACTATCCGGTCGGCATCAATTCGCACGGCTTCATCGCCGAGGACGCCAAGCGTGCGGCCGACCTCTGGTATCCGGCCTATGCCGACACGATGAACCGGCTCGGCCGCGAGCGCGGCTGGCCGCCGACCAGCCGCGCCCAGTACGAGGCCCAGATCGGCCCGCGCGGCGCCCTGCTGGTCGGCTCGCCCAATGCGGTGATCGACAAGATCCTCTACGAGCACGAACTCTTCCGGCACGACCGCTTCCTGATGCAGTTCTCGGTCGGAACCCTGCCCCATGCCGACCTGATGAAGGCGATCGAACTCTACGGCACCGTGGTCGCGCCCGCCGTCCGCAAGGCGCTCGGCACGGAGGCCCGGCAGGCCGGCTGAATACCGTCCCTCTTGCGGGCCTGCCGGCGCCGATGGCGGGCCTGAATGGCGCCGACGGCGGGCCGAACGGACGCCGATCGCAGTCCGGCGGGGCTGTGGCGTCTCCGCTGGCGGGCAGTCGTCGCAGGCCTGCAGGCGCCGGCGGACGGGCCGAATCCCGCGGGCGGGACCAGCGTCCCACCGGATGCGCGGACGGGGTGCAGACAACCCTGCGGCCCATTTCCGATCGCTTGAAATGAACATTGTTCACGAAGAAACATGTTTCCGCCACGAAGCAATCCGGCGGCAAAGGGAGTCCGTCATATCGGGGCGAACACAACGACCGTCATGGCGCCGAACCGGGAGATCCCGGCTGCCCGCGCGATGTCGCCCCAACCGGGAGCCTGCCCGATGTATACCGACGACGATCTGAAAGCGGCACTCGATGCCGGCGCCATCGACCGGATCAATTATCTGAGCCTAGCCGAATTCCTCGCCGCCCGGCTGGCCCTGCGCGGCACCACGGCGCCCTCGGCGGCAGCCACGGTGCCGGCGCGGCGCTTCGACCTGACACATCTGCTCTGGTATGCAGGCGCGCTGATCGTCATGGCGGCGATGACCATCTTCACCACCACGGCCTTCAACGCCTTGGGCGGCGGTGCCCTGATCATCACCGGCCTCTTCTACGCATTCGCCTTCGGGGCGGTCGGCAATGCGCTGTGGCGCTCGCCGGAGACGCGCACGCCCGGCGGCCTGGCCCTGACGGTCGCCGTCGCCATGGTCCCGATGATCATCTACGGCATCCAGGACGCGCTCGACCTGTGGCGCTTCGCCTACGGCAAGCCGGGCGAATACAAGAGCTTCTTCCCCTATATCCACGGCAGCTGGATCTACATGGAACTGGCCACCGTCGCGGCGGCGGCGCTGGTCATGCGCTTCCGGCCCTTCCCGTTCCTGCTGATGCCGGCCGGCATCGCGCTGTGGTTCTTCTCGATGGATATCGTGGTCTGGCTGGCCCGGCTCGATACCGTGGCGACCCGCGCCAACGTCTCCGTCCTGTTCGGCCTCATCACCATCGCGGCGGCCTGGGCGGTCGATCTGAAGGCGCGCGACAAGGGCGACTATGCCTTCTGGCTGCACATCTTCGGCATCATGACCTTCTGGGGCGGTCTGACCGCGCAGGACAGCAAGGGCGAGATCGGTCCCCTGCTCTACTGCCTGATCAATGTCGGCCTGCTGCTGTTCGCCGTCTACATGAACCGCCGCGTCTACGCCGTCTTCGGCACCATCGGCGTCGCCACCTATCTCGGCCATCTCGCCGCGCAGGTCTTCCGCGACTTCCTGGCCTTCTCCTTCGTCCTCACCCTGATCGGCGTCGGCGTGATCGCGCTCGGCATCTGGTACAACAAGCGCCGCGACCGCTTCGCCCTCTGGATGGACGCCAGCCTGCCGGCCGGCCTGCGCCGGCTCCGGCCACACTGAAGCTCCGACAGGTTCTCAATGCCCTGGCGCGCCGGCGAATTCCCGCCGGCGCGCCCGCATTTTTTACTGACGGGCGCGCCCCGCCTCGCATGGTCGCCTGCCCGACCGATCGAAAGTCATCGGGTGCCGTCTTGGATATGCGGCGGCCGCCGTAGTCCGCACGCAACGGCGATCGCCAAGCACGACATGCAGCGTCGTGCCGGCCGGACGTCCGCGATCAGCCGGCCTTGACCTTCTGATAGTCCTTCACGTCGGTGAATTTCAGCATCGGCCAGCGCTCTTCCTCGTAGCGCAGCGAATAGGGCGAGGTGGCCATGTAGACCGGATCGCCGTCGAGATCGCGCGCCATGGCGGACGAGTCGCGGCGTGAGAACTCGTCCAGCTTGGCGGGTTCCGCGGTCGAGACCCAGCGGCAGACGGCGAAGCGGGTCGTCTCGAAGCTGATCTCCAGGCCGTATTCGTTCTTCAGCCGCTCGGCGAGCACGTCGAGCTGCAGCGAGCCGACCACGCCGACGATGGCCTGCGAGCCGTCGAAGGGCAGGAACACCTGCACGACGCCCTCCTCGGCCATCTGCTGCAGGGCCTCCTTCAGCTTCTTGGCCTTCATGGCGTCGGCCGCGCGGACGCGGCGCAGGATTTCCGGCGCGAAGCTCGGCACGCCCCGGAAGACCAGGTCCTCGCCCTCGGTCAGCGTGTCGCCGATGCGGAGCGTGCCGTGGTTCGGGATGCCGACGATATCGCCCGCGAAAGCCTCGTCGGCGATGGAGCGGTCCTGGGCGAAAAAGAATTGCGGCGTGTGCAGGCTCATCGGCTTGCCGGTGCGCACAAGCTTGGCCTTCATGCCGCGCTGCAGCTTGCCCGAGCAGACCCGCATGAAGGCGATGCGGTCGCGATGGTTCGGGTCCATGTTCGCCTGGATCTTGAAGACGAAGCCGGTCATCCGCTCCTCGGTCGCCGTCACCATGCGGCCGTCGGCCTTCTGCTCGCGCGGGCTCGGCGCGAAGGTGCCGAGCGCCTCGATCAGATCCTTGACGCCCATGTCGCGCAGCGCCGAGCCCCAATAGACCGGCGTGTGATGGCCCTCCAGGAAGCTCTGGCGCACGAAGGGCTTGGCCGCGCCGGCGGCGAGTTCGACCTCGCCGACGAACTGCTGGAAGTCCGCCTCCGGCAAGAGCGCCTCGATGCGGCTGTCCTGCGGCCCGTTGACCGCCACCGCCTCCTCGGCGTCCTTCAGGCGGATGGCCGAACGGGTCAGGTCGTAGGTGCCGGCGAAGGCCCGGCCGCGGCCGATCGGCCAGGTCATCGGCGTGGTGTCCATGGCCAGCGTCTTCTCGATGTCGTCGAGAAGATCGAACGGGTCCATGGTCTCCCGGTCCATCTTGTTGATGAAGGTGACGATCGGGATGTCGCGCAGGCGGCAGACTTCGACCAGCTTGAGCGTGCGCGCCTCGATGCCCTTGGCGGCGTCGAGCACCATGACGGCGGCATCGACGGCGGTCAGCGTACGATAGGTGTCCTCCGAGAAGTCCTCGTGGCCGGGCGTGTCGAGCAGGTTGAAGACCCAGCCGCCATATTCGAAGGTCATCACCGAGGTGACCACCGAGATGCCGCGTTCGCGCTCGATGCCCATCCAGTCGGACCGGGTCTGGCGCTGGTTGCGCTTGGCCTTGACCTCGCCGGCGAGCTGGATCGCGCCGCCGAACAGCAGCAGCTTCTCGGTCAGCGTCGTCTTGCCCGCGTCCGGATGCGAGATGATGGCGAAGGTCCGCCGGCGGGACACGGGATCGGCAAGGCCGGAAGCGGGCGCGTTCATACGATTTCGCTCGTTCGGGGGAGGACGAGCGCTAGATCCGGGGTTTGCCCACGGATGTCAACGGCAAGCGGACGAGGCGACCGCACCAAAATGCGGCCGCCTCGATGCCTCAGTTCGCCGAAAAATCGATCTCGAAGCGGAGTCGAAACCGAAAATTGGCCATTTTCTTCAAGAGCTTGAGCATCTCGATCACCTCAGATTGAAGGGATCGCACGTCGATCTGGAAGTACGCGTCTTCGGGCTTGGGAAATGGTGTCACGGACAACTTGGCACCGCAACGCCGATATAGCGAAGATCGACTGCGTCTTCGCTTGTTGCCGCTATCTGCCCACCAATGCGTCAAGGAATGCCGGGTTCACGAAGACCTTCTCCCGCCCCGCCTTGCGTTCCTCCAGGACGCCGAAATCGGCCAGTGCCTTCAGATAGCGAGAGGCGGACTGGCGTTGCGCGATGCCGGCGGCGACCAGGGTTTCGATCCGGCAGTAGGGCTGTAGGAAGATCGTCTCGATCAGTTCGCGAGAATAAATCTTCGGCGCCTCGGTCCGGACCCGGTCTGCCGTCGCTTCGATCAGGCGCCGGATCACGCCGATCCGCTCGACGGTCCAGCGCGCGGTCTCCTCCACGATCGACAGCATGAACAGGATCCACGCCTCCCATGCGGCATCCACGGTGACGGCGAGAAGAAGACGGTAATAATCCGCCTTGCGCCGGATGATCGCCCCCGACAGGTACAGGATCGGCTGGTCGATCAACCCCTGCTCGACAAGATAGAGAATGTTGAGGATGCGCCCGGTGCGGCCATTGCCGTCGGTGAAGGGGTGGATCGCCTCGAACTGATAGTGCATCAGCGCCATGCGGACGAGCGGATCGGTCTCCTCCGCCTCGTGGATGTAGCGCTCCCACAATGTGAGCATGTCACGGATGCGGTCAGCTCCAACCGGAGGCGTGTAGATGACTTGCCCGGTGGCGTCGTTCAGCAGCATGGTCCCCGGCGTAGACCGGATGTCCAGGGCCACGCCCTTGATGCGCCGGCACACCTGGACGGCGGTTGACGTCGTCAGCGGCCGCGTGGACAGCGACGTGAAGCCCTCGCGGAGAGCGGTCCGGTAGCGCAGCGCCTCCTTGGTGGCTGCATCTGCGCCGGTTTCGTCGGCGGCAAAGCGAAACAGACGATCGGTCGTCGTGACGATGTTCTCGATCTCGGAACTCGCCTGCGCCTCGAGAAGCGGAATGGCGTTGATCAGCACCGATGGCTCGGGAATCAGGCACGCTGTCGCCTTCAGTTCGGCCAATGCCGACCGCGCGCCAACGAGCGCCTTCAGGACCGCGCGCGTTTCCAACTCCGCCGCGGGCGGCAGCGGCGGGAGATCGTTGAAGGGCTGGTCGGGCGAGAAGGGCATGAACGATCCGCAGGGCGCGACATGTCGACGGCATCGACATATTCGCACGACATGTCGATGAAATCCAAAAACATCGACATGTCGAACCGCATATGTCGATGGCAGCGACATATCGGCGTTCGCGCGGGCTCACCAACGCAGGCATGTCGAGCCGATCGACATATCCGCGTTGCGCATGTCGACGGCGTCGATCCCTATGGAAATTGGAGAGCGCCTACTTGCAAACGTTTGCAGCCGTCACCCCCTCACGCCCGGAAGCCGGAGGCGGCGGGGCGGCGGGCGGGGATCGGGGCGACGGCCTGGCCGTCGGCGAGGAACAGGCGCCAGCGGCTGGGCTTGAGGCCGATGCGGTCGCCGGTGCGCACGGCGTGGTCGTCGGACACGTCGACCGTCACCGAGACGCCGGCGCCGAGTTCGACCTCTGCGCGCCGGCCGGGTCCGTGGCGCAGCACCGAGCGGACCACGCCGGCAAGCCCGTTTGCCGGCGCGCCGACCTCCCAGTGCTGCGGACGGACGAACAGCCGGGCCGGGCCGTGGCCGACCACGTCGAGGCCGAGCGGCACGGCGCGGTCGTAGAGCCAGACGCGACCCTGGTCGACGGTCACGGGCAATTCGCTGGAATCGCCGATGAAAGCGAACACAAATGGCGTCGCCGGTGCGTCATAGACCTCGTCGGGCGTGCCGACCTGCTCGATCCGGCCCTTGTCGAGCACCACGACGCGGTCGGCGAGTTCGAGCGCCTCCTCCTGATCGTGGGTCACGAAGACGGTGGTGTAGTGGGTCTCCTCGTGGATCTCGCGCAGCCACTTGCGCAATTCCTTGCGCACCTTGGCGTCGAGCGCGCCGAAGGGTTCGTCGAGCAGCAGCACCTTCGGGTCGACCGCGAGCGCGCGGGCGAGCGCGACGCGCTGGCGCTGGCCGCCGGAGAGCTGGGCCGGATAGCGGTCTTCCAGCCCCTGCAGGCGGACGAGTTCGAGCAGCGACAGGACGCGTTCGCGGATCGCCGCCTTGGGCGGACGCTTGGCGCGCGGGCGCACCGACAGGCCGAAGCCGATATTCTCGGCCACGGTCATATGCTTGAAGAGGGCATAGTGCTGGAACACGAAGCCGACGCCGCGCTCGCGCACCGGCGTGGCGGAGGCCTCCTCCTCACCGAAGAAGATCTGGCCGCGCGACGCCTGTTCCAGGCCGGCGATCGAGCGCAGCAGCGTCGTCTTGCCCGAGCCCGAGGGCCCGAGCAGGGCGAGCAGTTCGCCGGACTTCACGTCGAGATCGACGCTGTGCAGCGCCGGCACCGTGCCGTAATCCTTGGCGAGGTCGCGGATCTGGATTTCCATCGGAGCCTCCGGGGTGATCGTCGGACGGCGGCGCGGGATCGACCCGGCGCGCCGGTTCGGGTCAGTGGCCGCGGCCGCCGGCGAGATGCCAGCCATAGCGCCATTCGAGGAAGGTCTTGAGGACGAGCGTGACGAGGGCGAGCGCCGCCAAGAGCGAGGCCATCGCGAAGGCCGCCACGAACTCGTACTCGTTGTAGAGGATCTCGACATGCAGCGGCATGGTGTTGGTCAGGCCGCGGATATGGCCGGACACGACCGAGACCGCGCCGAACTCGCCCATCGCACGCGCATTGCAGAGCAGCACGCCATAGAGCAGGCCCCATTTGATGTTGGGCAGCGTGACGCGCAGAAAGGTGGTGAGGCCACTGGCGCCGAGCGTCATGGCGGCCTCCTCGTCGGCGGTGCCCTGCTCTTCCATCAGCGGGATCAGTTCGCGCGCCACGAACGGGAAGGTCACGAAGATCGTGGCCAGCACCAGCCCGGGCACCGCGAAGATGATCTGCAGCCCGTTCGCCTTGAGGAACGGGCCGAGCAGCCCCTGCGCGCCGAACAGCAGCACCCAAACGAGCCCCGAGACCACCGGCGAGACCGAGAAGGGCAGATCGATCAGCGTGATCAGCAGGCTCTTGCCGGGAAAGCGGAACTTGGTGATCGCCCAGGCGGCGGCGACACCGAAGACGAGGTTGGCCGGCACCGCGATGGCGGTGACGATCAGGGTCAGGCGGATCGCGGCCAGGCCGTCCGGGTCCTGGAATGCGGCCCACCAGGCCCCGAACCCGTGGCGGAAAGCCTCGACGAAGACCGCGACCAGCGGCAGCACCAGGAACAGGGCGAGGAAGCCGAGCGCCAGCGCGATCAGCACCGCGCGCGCCGTGAACCCCTCTCCGGTCGCGCCGGCCGTGGCGGCGGCGGCACGCCAGTCGGTTGCGTCAGACATGGCCATAGCGCTTGCGACTCCAGGCCTGGATCAGGTTGATGACGAGCAGCATCGCGAAGGAGACGAGCAGCATGATCAGCGCGATGCCGGTCGCCCCGCGATAGTCGAACTCCTCGAGCTTGATCACGATGAGGAGCGGCGCGATCTCCGACACGTAGGGCATGTTGCCGGCGATGAAGATGACCGAGCCGTATTCGCCGACGCCGCGCGCGAAGGCGAGCGCGAAGCCGGTCAGCACGGCCGGCAGCAGCGGCGGCAGCAGGACGCGGACGACGGTTTGCAGCCGGCTTGCCCCGAGCGTGGCCGAGGCCTCCTCGATCTCCCGGTCGAGTTCCTGCATCAGAGGCTGGACGGTACGAACCACGAAGGGCAGCCCGACGAAGACCAGCGCGACCATGATGCCGAGCGGCGTATAGGCGACCTTGATGCCGTGGGGTTCGAGCAGGGCGCCGACCCAGCCGTTGCCGGCATAGAGCGCGGCGAGCGCGATGCCGGCGACCGCGGTCGGCAGCGCGAAGGGCAGATCGACCGCGGCGTCGACCAGAGCACGGCCGGGAAATTCGTAGCGGACCAGCACCCAGGCGACCAGGACGCCGAAGATCGCGTTGATCAGGGCCGCCGCGAAGGCGACTCCGAAGGAGATCTTCAGTGCCGCCAGCACGCGCGCGTCGAACGCGATCTTCAGGAGCCCGTCGACGCCGAGGCCGGCGGCCTTCAGCGCCAGCGCGCCGAGCGGGATCAGCACGATCAGGCTCAGATAGACGAGCGTGAAGCCGATCGACAGGCCGAAACCCGGCAGGACGCCGGGTCCGGAGGTCCTGCGGCCAAGGACGAGAGCCTGTGCCATGGCGGGCTCAGGACTTCGGCTTGTAGAGCTGGTCGAAGGTGCCGCCGTCACCGAAATGCTCGGGCTGCGCCTTGGCCCATCCGCCGAAATCCCGGTCGATGGTGACGAGCTTCAGCTTGGGGAAGGCGTCGACGAGTTCCTTGGCGACCACTTCAGGACGGCTCGGCCGGTAATGGTGCTTGGCGGCGATCTGCTGGCCCTTGTCGGAATAGAGGAACTGGAGATAGGCCTCGGCCGCCTTGCGGGTGCCCTTGCGGTCGACATTGGCGTCGACGACGGCGACCGGCGGCTCGGCCAGGATCGAGATCGACGGGACCACGATCTCGAACTTGTCGGCGCCGAACTCGTCGAACACCAGGAAGGCCTCGTTCTCCCAGGCGAGCAGCACGTCGCCGAGATTGCGCTGCGCGAAAGAGGTCGTCGCGCCGCGCGCACCGGTATCGAGGACGGGCACATTCTTGAAGAGCGCGGTGATGTAGTCGCGCACCTTGGCCTCGTCGCCATATTTCTGCTGGGCATAGGCCCAGGCGGCCAGATAGTTCCAGCGCGCGCCGCCCGAGGTCTTCGGGTTCGGCGTGATGACGCCGATGCCGGGCTTGACCAGATCGTCCCAGTCCTTGATCGCCTTCGGGTTGCCCTTGCGGACCAGGAACACGATGGTCGACGCATAGGGGGCGGAATTGTTCGGCAGGCGCTTCTGCCATTCGGCCGGCAGCAGCTTGGCCTCGCGGGCGATGGCGTCGATGTCGGCCGACAGGGCCAGCGTCACCACGTCGGCGTCGAGGCCGTCGATGACCGAGCGGGCCTGCTTGCCGGAACCGCCATGGGAGGCGCGGATCGTCAGGGTCTCGCCGGTCTTGCCCTTCCACTCCGCCGCGAAGGCCGCGTTCACGTCCTTGTAGAGTTCGCGGGTCGGATCGTAGGAAACGTTGAGCAGCGTCGTCGACTGCGCCCGGGCCTGCACGGCGACCCCGGCCACGACCGCGAAGGCCGCGCCGATCAGCGCCCAGTCGACGACCCGGCGCCACAGCCGGGTGCGGCCGGTGCCGCGGCCCTGACGGGGATCACGGTAGGCGGCGGAAAGGCCCGCCGACGCGGTGTCGAGGTTCGAAGAAGCGGCGCTCATGGGGACCTCCCGGTTCGTTCATGGCGTGTTAATCTCGACTTATCTGGTCGGCTTTGTCAATTCCGTTGATTGACCTCAAAAAGGAATGCAGTTCTCCGAAACTGGCCTCCGGATGGGCCTTCATTCCGCATCCTGGCGCGAGCCCACCCTCCCGAAGCCGGCTTTTCGGCGCCAAACCGCCATTTTTCACGTCGGGCCGACGCCATTGCGGCCAGCCCCGGCGGCGCTATCGCTGCCCCAGCACCCGACGACGATTTTCTATTGTCTGACAAGTCGTTCGGTGTTCAGAATGCCCACCGACGGTTCGACGCGGCGACAGGGTCGCGAACGGGTCGCGCGATGACAAAATGGCCAACGAGCCCCATTGTTTCGGGAGGAATTCATGTTCGGACAGGGACTGACGCGGCGCGATCTTCTGATCGGCACCGCAGCCGCCGGCACGCTCGGATTCGGCGCCATCGCGCCGGCGCGTGCGGACGTGAACTGGAAGAAATTCGCCGGCACCGAGATCGGCGTGAACCTGATCAAGAGCCCGCGCGGCGATCTCCTGACCAAATACGAGAAGGAATTCACGGACCTGACCGGCATCAAGGTCTCGTCCGAGATGGCGCCGGAGCAGCAGCAACGCCAGAAGCTGGTGATCGAGCTGTCGTCCGGCAAGCCGAGCTTCGACGTCTGCCACATCAGCTATCACGTGCAGAAGCGTCAGTTCGAGCGGGCCGGCTGGCTCGCCGACCTGTCCAAGTTCATGAAAGACCCGACGCTGACCGGCGCCGACCTGGTCGAGAGCGACTTCTCGGCCGCCGGCCTGCTCTACTCGAAGAACGACAAGGGCGAGATGCACTCGCTGCCCTGGTCGGTCGACTATTTCATCATCTATTGGAACAAGGATCTCTTCGCCAAGAAGAACCTGACCTTCCCGAGCACGCTCGACGAGCTGGTCAAGACCGCCGAGGCTCTGACCGATCCCAAGGAAGGCACCTTCGGCTTCGTCTGCCGCGGCCTGCGCAACGCCAACCTGCCGCCCTACATGAACCTGCTGCTCGCCCATGGCGGCGATGCTTTGGATGCCAAGGGCAACCTGGCGACCGACAGCGCCGAGGCGATCGCTGCGGCGAAAATGTACCAGACGCTGCTGACCAAATACGCCCCTCCCGGCGTCGCCGGCTTCAACTGGATGGAATGCCAGGCGGCCTTCATGCAGGGCAAGGTCGGCATGTGGCTCGACGGCGTCGGCTTCGCCCCGCCGCTCGAAGACCCGACCAAGTCGCGCATCGTCGGCAAGGTCGGCTATGCGGTCGTCCCGGTCGGACCGAAGGCGCAGGCCTCCTGCACCTATGGCGACGGCATCGCCGTGACCGAAAGCTCGACCAAGAAGGAAGCCGCCTATCTCTATTGCCAATGGGCCGTGTCCAAGCTGATGGGCGCGCGTCTGTTGCAGACCGGCGGCGGCGTGCCCTTCCGCAACTCGATCCTGAACGATCCGAACGTGCGGGAGGGCGTCAAGTTCCCGCCCGCCTGGCTCGATTCGGTGATCGGATCGTCCAAGGTCTCGAAGCTCGGCTTGCCGGTCATCGTGCCGGTGGCGGAATTCCGCGACACGATCGGCACCGGCCTGACGGCCCTGCTGTCCGGCGGCGACCCGGCGACCGAACTGAAGAAGGCGACCGACGCCTTCCGGCCGATCCTCGAGCGCAGCGAGAAGGGCTGAGCCCGATACCATGAACGAGGCAAGCCTCGGGCAAGCCGCCGCAGCGCAAGCTGCGGCGGCCTCCTCGACCATGGGGAAGGCCGGACGCCCACCGGCCTGGACGGGTGGCTACTGGCCGTTCGTGCTTCCGGCCGTGGTCGTCGTTCTGGCCGTGATCCTGTTCCCCTGGGTCTTCACCATCTGGATGAGCGGCCAGGAGTGGAAGCTCGGCCAGGGATCCAGCTTCGTCGGTCTGGCCAACTACTGGCGCATGACCGGCGACGACCGCTTCATCGAATCCTTCTGGCACACGCTGTCCTACACGGCGCTGTCGGTGATCCTGCCGATCCTGGTCGGCACCGCCGCCGCGGTGGTGTTCAACGAGCGCTTCATGGGCCGCGGCGTGCTGCGCGCGCTGTTCGTCCTGCCCATGATGGCGACCCCGGTCGCGATCGCGCTGGTCTGGACGATGATGTTCCACCCCCAGCTCGGCGTGCTCAACTATCTCCTCTCGCTGGTCGGCATCCCGCCCCAGCTCTGGGTGTTCCATCCCGGCTCGGTGATCCCCTCGCTGGTCCTGGTCGAGACCTGGCAATGGTCGCCGCTGGTCATGCTGATCGTGCTCGGCGGGCTGTCGTCAATCCCGACCGAGCCCTACGAGAGTGCGGTGATCGACGGCGCCTCGCGCTGGCAGCTTCTGCGCCACATCACCCTGCCGATGGTCGCGCCCTTCATCATGGTGGCGGCGCTGATCCGCACCATCGACGCGGTCAAGAGCTTCGACATCATCTTCGCCATCACGCAGGGCGGCCCAGGCACGGCGTCTGAGACCATCAACCTCTACCTCTACAGCGTGGCCTTCGCCTATTACGACATCGGCTACGGCTCGGCGATCGCGGTTATCTTCTTCGGCCTCGTCGTCGCCCTGTCGGTGCTGATGGTCTGGCTGCGCCAGCGCACGCAATGGTCGGAAGCGGGAGCGGCGGCATGAGCCTGAAGGCGATCCTCGACCGCACCCTGCTCTGGGTCTGCGTCTTCCTGCTGGTCTCTCCGGCCGTGCTGTTCTTCGTCTGGATGATCTCGCTGTCGCTCAAGTATGAGATCGACAACGGCGCCTATCCACCGATCCTCATTCCGGAAACCGTCGCCTGGCGGAACTATGGCGAGGTCCTGGAGTCCAACCGCTTCGGCACCTATTTCATCAATTCGATCCTGGTCACCGGTGCGGCGACCCTGATCGGGCTGATCGTCGGCGTGCCGGCCGGCTACGGCCTCGCCCGCATGAAGGCGCGGCGCACCGCCATGCTGATCCTGATCGCGCGCATGACGCCGGGTCTCTCCTACCTGATCCCGCTCTTCCTGTTGTTCCGCTGGATGGGGATCATGGGCACACTCTGGCCGCAGATCATCATCCATCTGGTGCTGACCGTGCCGATCGTGATCTGGATCATGATCAGCTACTTCGAGACCACCCCGATGGAGCTCGAGGAGGCCGCGCTGATCGACGGGGCGACGCGCTGGGAGGTGTTCCGCCACGTCGCGCTGCCGATCGCAAAGCCGGGCGTGGTCGTCGCCATGATCCTGGCGGTGATCTTCTCCTGGAACAATTTCGTCTTCGGCATCGTGCTCGCCGGCCGCGAGACCCGGACGCTGCCGGTCGCGGTCTACAACATGATCTCCTACGACCAGGTCAGCTGGGGCCCGCTCGCCGCCGCCGCCCTGATCGTGACGCTGCCGGTGCTGGTGGTGACCCTGATCGCCCAGCGCCAGATTGTCGCCGGCCTGACAGCGGGTGCCGTCAAGGGCGGCTGAAGCCCGCCGCGCCCGCGCCCGCTCATCACGGCCGCGCGCCCCGCCGGCCGTTCGTCGGGTTGCGTTGCACCGGCCCCCCGTGTGTGCGACCAAACCAACGGACGGATCGATCAGGACGGGTCGATCCGGACGGATCGATGAGGAGGATCGACATGCGTATCGCCATCATGGGAACCGGCGGGGTCGGCGGCTTTTTCGGCGCGAAGCTGGCAGCCTCGGGAGCTGACGTGACCTTCATCGCGCGCGGCGCGCATGGCGCGGCCATCGCCGAGCGCGGCCTGACCATCGACAGCCCGGCCCATCCGGTCGCGGGCCTCGCCGTCAGGGTCACCGACGACCCGGCCAGGGTCGGCCCGGTCGATGTCGTGATGGTCGCCGTCAAGCTCTGGGATACTGCCGCCGCAGCCGAACAACTGCGCCCCATGGTAGGGCCGGATACGGTGGTGATCTCCTTCCAGAACGGCATCGAGGCCGGCCCGCTCCTGCAGGCGGCGCTCGGGCCAGCGCATGTCGCTGGCGGCGTCGCCCATATCAGCGCCACGATCGCGGCACCGGGCGTGATCCGTCAGGTCGGCAGCCTCGCGCGGATCATCTTCGGCGCCTTCGGCGGCGGCACAGACCCGCGGCTCGCAGCCTTTTCGGAAGCGTGCCGGGCGGCCGGGATCGAGCACACGCTGTCGCCCGACATCGACCGCGCCATCTGGGAGAAGTTCGTCTTCCTGTCGGCCTTCAGCGCCATCACGGCGCTGACCCGCAAGCCGATCGGCGACATCCGTACCGACGCGGATCTGCGCGCCTTCCTTCGCGATGCCGCGTCGGAGACCGCCGCCGTCGCCCGGGCGGGCGGCGTGGCGATCGCGCCCGAGCAGGTCGACAAGGTGCTGGCGGCGGCCGACAACCTGCCGGCGGCCACGCGCGCTTCGATGGCGCACGACCTGGAACGCGGCGCCCGGCTGGAACTGCCCTGGCTGTCCGGCACGGTGGTCAAGCTCGGCGCCGAACTCGGCGTACCGACCCCCGTCCACCGCGCCGTCTGGTGTGCCCTGAAGCTCCACGCGGGCGGCCGCTAAGGCGGCGAGTCGAGGCGATTGGGCCTGACGGCAGGCGATGCACCCGGTGCCGGGGTCGACGCACTTGCGGGGCGCCGGCTTGCCGTCGGCCCAGCAGGCCCTCGCCCGTCAGGCGCCCTCGACTGCGGCGCTGTATTCGGTCCGGAACCAGTCGACGAAATGGTGGGCGCCCTCGGCGACCGGGGTCGACGGGAGATAGCCGGTCAGCCGCTCGAGAAGATCGGGCGCGCAATAGGTGCGCGGCACGTCGCCGGGCTGCATCGGCAGGAGGCGCGTCTCGGCCTTCCGACCGATCGCCGCCTCGATCGCGGCGACGAAGTCCATCAACCCGATCGGCCGGCCGCTGCCGATATTGACCACCCGGAACGGCGCGATCGGCGACAGACCGGCCTCGGCGGCCGCAGACAGATCCGCCGGCAAGGCTGGCGCGAGCGGGATGAGGCGGACGATCGCCTCGATCAGGTCGTCTATATAGGTGAAGTCGCGCTGCATGCGGCCTTCGCCGTAGAGGTCGATCGGCTCGCCCTTCAGGATCGCGTCGGTGAAGCGGAACATCGCCATGTCGGGCCGGCCCCAGGGGCCGTAGACGGTGAAGAAGCGGAAGGCGGTCGTCGGCACGCCGTGGATATGGGCCTGCGAATGGGCCATCGCCTCCATGGATTTTTTGGTCGCCGCATAGAGCGACATCGGCTCGTCGGCGCGGTCGGTTTCCGAGAACGGCACCTTGGCGTTGGCGCCATAGACCGAACTGGTCGAGGCGAGCAGCAGGTGACCCGGCCGCGCCTGCCGGCAGATGTCGAGCAGGTTCCAGCTGCCGACCAGATTGGAGGCGATATAGGCACCCGGATTGTCGATGCTGTGGCGCACGCCGGCCTGGGCGGCGAGATGGATCACGACCTCGGGGTCCGACGCCTCGACGGCCCGCTCCAGGGCCTCGCGATCCTCCAGCATGCCGGTGACGCCGATGAAGCCCGGCGCCCGCGCCAGGATCGCCGACCGGGCGCGCTTCAGGCGCAGGTCGTAATAGGCGGTCATCCCGTCATAGCCGGTCACCACATGGCCCTCGCCGAGCAGGCGACGGGCCAGATGGAAGCCGATGAAGCCGGCCGTTCCGGTAATGAAGACCCTCATTCGGCCGCCTGGACCAAGGAGCCCTCTTCGAGACTGACCGACGAGCGGCCGATGCTGACATAGGTGAAGCCGTGGCCGACCACGTCGGCGCGGCGGTAGATGTTGCGCAGGTCGACCAGGATCGGCGCGCGCATGATCCGGGCGAGTTCCTTGAAGTCGAGCGCCCGGAAGGCGTCCCATTCGGTGATGATCACCAGGGCGTCGGCGTCGCGCGCCACGTCGTAGGGTCCGCTGCCGTAGTCGATCGACGGCATCATCTCGCGGGCCGCGGCCATGCCCTGCGGATCGTAGGCGCGCACCACCGCGCCGGCATCCTGCAGCGCCTGCACGATCGCCAGCGACGGCGCCTCGCGCATGTCGTCGGTGTTCGGCTTGAAGGTCAGTCCAAGCAGCGCCACGGTCTTGTCGCGCACCGAGCCGCCGCAGGCGGCGATCACCTTGCGGGCCATGGCGCGCTTGCGCTGGTCGTTGACCGCGTGGGTGGTCTCGATCAGCCGTAGCGGCGCCTCGTGATCCTGCGCGGTCTTGATCAGCGCCAGCGTGTCCTTCGGGAAGCAGGAGCCGCCGAAGCCCGGACCGGCATGCAGGAATTTCGAGCCGATGCGGTTGTCGAGGCCGATGCCGCGGGCGACCTGCTGCACGTCGGCGCCGACCTTCTCGCAGAGATCGGCCATCTCGTTGATGAAGGTGATCTTCATCGCCAGGAAGCCGTTGGCCGCATATTTGATCAGTTCGGAGGTCCGCCGGTCGGTGAACAGCAGCGGCGCAGCGTTGAGGTAGAGCGGCCGGTAGACTTCCGACATGACGGGACGGGCGCGTTCGTCGTCGAGGCCGACGACGATCCGGTCCGGCCGCTTGAAGTCGGAGATCGCCGCCCCCTCACGCAGGAACTCGGGATTGGAGGCGACGGCAAAGTCGGCCGCGGGATTCTCTGCGCGCAGGATGCGCTCGACCTCGTCGCCGGTGCCGACCGGCACGGTCGATTTGGTCACCACCACGGTGAAGCCGCGCATCGCCCGGGCGATCTCGCGGGAGGCGCCGTAGACATAGGACAGATCGGCATGGCCGTCGCCCCGCCGCGCCGGCGTGCCGACGGCGATGAACACCACCGCGGCCTCGGCCACGGCAGCCGCAAGGTCGGTCGAGAAGGCGAGCCGGCCCGCGCGCATGTTGCTGGCGACCAGCTCCTCGAGGCCCGGCTCGTAGATCGGGATGCGGCCGGCGCGCAGCGCAACGATCTTCTCCGGGTCCTTGTCGACGCAGATCACGTCGTGACCGAAATCGGCCAGACAGGCGCCCGAGACCAGGCCGACATAGCCGGAACCGATCATCGCGATCTTCATATGCAAAAACTCCTCTGCAATCCCATGCTCTTAGGCCGAAAATCCCACCGACGGCGCGGTGCACCATCGCTTGCCGATCCGGCGACAGCAACCCCGTATTTTCCCCCGGCAGAGGGCGGGGCCGTCATTGATCCTGATGGAACTTGACGATGAGGATGTGAACGTCTTGACGGGGTACGAAGTTCTGATAGGCGACCTCGAAACGGGTCGGGCCGGTCTTGCGCACGCCGGTGGCGCAGTAGCTGACCAGGGCGTCCGGATGGCCCTTGTCGACGATCATCCGGAACTGACCGATCGGCCCCTTCCAGTTGGCGCCCGAAGTCAGGACATAGGATATCCAGGTTTCGCCGTGGTAGCTCCCAGTCTTCGCAGCGGCCGCGCGCTTGCGATCGAAGCCCTGGATGAAAGCGTCGTCGATACAATATTTTGTTCGCGCCTCGGCGAATTCCCTCGTCTTACGATTGCCCGGATCGAGCCGGCCGCCGACCGAGCCTCCGGTGAACGGCTTGTAGGAGTGACTGACCGATACGCTCCGGCCGGCCGGAAAGACCTGGCGCCGGGTGACGCTGGTCGCGGTCGTCCAGTGCGCGGCCCAGAGCGGCTGTTTGCCGTCGCTACCATATTCCTCGATCAGCCCTTCGGCGATCATCGCCTGGCGCGTCGCCGGATCGAGGGCGTTGATGGCGGCATCGAAGGTCCCGACCGGCATCGGCGGCACGCCCAGGCTCAGCAGCCGGGCGGTGATGTCGCGTCCCCCGAAACGGGCGATCTGCACCAGTTCGAGGGCCGCTGGCTGGCCGTCGATCACGGTGCGGAAGTCGAGCTCGTTGACGTAGTCGGGCGTGAACACCTCGATCCCGTTGTCCACATCCGGCAACGGAAAGGCGACCAGCGTATCGACATCGCGCGACGAGGCGTTGGTGAAGACATAGTCGACGGTGATCCGTTCTTCGGAGATGGACAGCACCTCGATGTCCATGCGGATGTCGGCGGAGCGGACCAGCGTCAGACCGCCGAGGCCGAAGGCCGCCTGGCTGTCATTGGCGGCGGCCGGACCGCCCGCCATGCCGAGTAGCCCGGCAAGACACCCGATCCTGAAGCCCCACGCGAACATCACCGACTCCGTCTAACCGGCCGCGGCGCGATCCTAGCCGGATTTCGGGTATCCGGCCAATCGACCCGCGGCCGACCGCCCCAGGTCATGGACAAGTCCGCGCGCCGGTCGATAGAGAAGGACGCAACGACGAGGCTGCGGCGGCGGAGAGCCGGCCCGCCCGCCGACCTGCAGCGGGAGAGCAAGCCTTGAAGACCAAGTCGGACACGGCCGCAGACGGGGCGACCACGACGGACGCGGCGCCGACCGGCGCCAGCCTGGAGGAAGCCCACGCCTTCCTGGAGCGCCATCCGGACGTCCAGGGTATCGACGTGGTCATGCCCGACTTCCACGGCATCGGTCGCGGCAAGATCATCCGCCGGCACGAACTGGAATCGCTCTACCGCAACGGCCGCGGCATGCCGGGCTCGCTGTTCGGCCAGGACGTCGCCGGCGACGATGTCGAGGAGAGCGGGCTGATCCTGGTCGACGGCGGCGCCGACATGCGCGTCTGGCCCGTGCCCGGAACGCTCGGTTATCTGCCCAAGGTCGGGCGCGGCCAGGTGCTGGTGGAAATGTACGAGGCCGACGGCAGCCCGTTCGAGGTCGCCCCGCGCACCGCCCTTCTCAACCAGATCGCGCGCGCCCGCGCCGCCGGCTACGAGCCGATGGGCGCCTTCGAGCTGGAATTCTATCTGGTCGATCGGCAGCCCGGTGCGAACGGCCGGCGCATGCCCGCCACCTACGCGCTGACCGGCCGGCGCTCGATGCAGCGCAACACCATGTCGGTCGACGAACTGGACGAGATGTCGCCGCTGTTCGAGGCCATCTACGAGGCCGCCGCGGCGTCCGGACTGACCTTCGAATCGCTGATCTCCGAATACGGCCCCGGCCAGTACGAACTGACCATCCGCTACCGCGATCTGATCCGGGCCGCCGACGATGTGATCCTGGCCAAGCGGCTGGTGCGCACGATCGCGCGCCGCTTCGGCGTCGAGGCGACCTTCATGGCCAAGCCCTTCGGCCAGGAAGCCGGCTCCGGCATGCACCTGCATCTGTCGCTCGGCGGCGAGGACGGCCGCAACCTGTTTGCCGACCAGCCGGACGGCTCGCTCAGTCCGTTGATGCTCCATGCCATCGGCGGCATCCGCAAGACGATCGGCGACACGATGCTGATCCTCGCCCCCTACCGCAATTCCTGGCGCCGCTTCGCCTCCGCGGTCTATTCGCCGGCCTCCGATTCCTGGGGCGTGGAGAACCGCACCGTCGCCCTGCGCGTGCCGGGCCTGCCGGGCGCGACCCGCCACTTCGAGCATCGCGTCGCCGGTGTCGATGCCAACCCGTATCTGGTCGGCGCGATCACGCTGGCCGGTGCGCTCGACGGCATCCGCGACCAGAGCTATCCGGGCCCCGCCGCCGAGGGCAACAACTACGAGGCCGCGCGCCCGGCCGGCCTGCCGCGCAGTTGGATCGATGCGATCGACCGGATGGACGGTTCGGACTTCGTCAAGCGCACGCTCGGCGAACGCATGCACCGCGCCTTCGTCGCCGTGAAGCGGGCAGAGTGGCAGCGCCTGGAACTCGATGTCTCGGACGCGGAGTGGGAGCTGTACGGCTTCGTCGTCTGAGCGGCGGAAAGGCCGGGCGATAGCCGCCCGGCCGGTGTCAGGGCGCGACGCCCCGGTAGCCGCCGCGCCAGTAGACCAGCGCGCCGTCGCCGCCGCTCGTTGCCAGGGCCTCGATCCGGCCGATCACGACGGCGTGGCTGTGCCAGTCCAGGATCGCCTCGACGCGGCAGTCGAAGGCGGCCAGCGCATCGGCCAGCACCGGCATGCCGGTCGCCAGTTCGGTCCAGTCGGCATCGCCGTAGCGCGCCGCCCCATAGGCACCCGACCGGCCGGCGAAGCGGTCGGCAACATCCTCATGGCCGGCCTTGAGAATGTTGACCGCGAAGGCCTGCTGCTCGCGTAGCACCGGCAGCACCGAGGACGAGCGGTTGATGCAGACGAGCAGCGTCGGCGGTTCGGCGGACAGCGACGTGACCGAGGTCGCGGTCAGCCCGGTGCGCAGCGCGCCGCGCCCGGTGGTGACCACGCTGACCCCGCCGGCCAGTTCGCGCATGGCGAGGCGGAAGGCGGCCGGGTCGATGTCCGGCACGCCCGGACCGGCTTCGGGCAGGCATTCGGCGACGCTCATCGCGCCACCGCGGCGGCACCATCGCGCCCGGCCTCGCCGCCGACGGCCGTGAAGACGCCGTCGAGCCAGTTACGGAACAGGAAGGCGGCCGTCGCGCGCGTCGCCTCGGCGAGCCCCGATCGCGGCACCAGGCGCGGCAGATCGGCGAAGGCGACCGCGCCGCGGTCGTGCTCGGCCCGCGCGCGATAGTCGGCCAGCACCGCGTTCGTATTCGCATCGAAATAGCCGACGGGCAGATTGGGATAGCGGTCCCGCTCGCCGGTCAGGAAGCGGCCGACATCACGGCGGTATTCGCCCGCGAGCGCGCCGGCATCATATTCCGGGTGCCCGTGGAAGAAGACGAACTCGCTGCCAACGCGCTTGGCGAAGACGTCGACCCCGGCGGCGCCGACTGTCGCCAGGATTCGGTATCCCTTTGCCGTCAGATCGGTCGCATCGAGACCGTTCCAGCGCGAATGGGCGACCGAGAGCGACGGCGCGCCGAGCCGGGCGACCAGAGGATCGGCGGCCGCGGGCTGGCTGCCGAAGACGCCGAAGCACTTGTCGGCCAGCGGCCGGCGCTCGACCCGGTCGAGATGCAGCACCGCCGCATGCGCCGCGAGGCAGGACCAGAGCGTCGAAACGGTGTGGCGCGCGGCATGGTCGATGAGCCGGGCCATGTCGGGCCAATAGGGCTCCTGGTCGAGACGCGGCGCGCGCGGCTCGGTCCCGGTCACGATCAGGGCGTCGACCGGCGTGCCGGCGAGGTCGGCGGCGTCACGGTATTGGCCCGCCATGCGGGCACGTGCCGGCTCGGAGCGGGCGACTGAAGCGAAGGAGAACAGGAGCAGCCGGACCGGCCGGCCGGCCGCGGCCTCCGCGATCAGACCGGAGAACTGCCGTTCGGTCGCCGTCAGCGCCGTGTCGGGCATGTTGTTGACGAGCCCGATGGTGACCGGCCGGCCGAAGCCGCGCCCGCCCGCGCCCCCGCCCCGGGCCGCGCGCCGGCGCGGCGGCGCGGCGGGACCGGGATCGTGACGGCCTTTGGTCTGGGCGATCACCATGGCGGGCCTCCCGGCGTCACTCGGCGGCTTCGGCGAAGCGCTCGGCGGCCACGGCGGCGGCCAGCGCCTGGTCGAGATCGGCGATGATGTCGTCGACATGCTCGATGCCGATCGACAGGCGGATGGTCTCGGGCCGGATGCCGGCCTTGAGCTGCTCGTCGGGATTCATCTGGCGATGGGTCGTGGAGGCCGGATGGCAGGCGAGCGACTTTGCGTCACCGATATTGACCAGCCGCGTGACCAGCTTGAGCGCATCGTAGAAGGCCTTGCCGGTCTCCATCGAGCCGCGGATGCCGAAGGTGAACAGCGAGGAGGCGCGGCCGTCGAGATAGCGCTCGACCAGCGCCTTGTAGGGGCTGTCGTCGAAGCCGGCATAGTTGACCCAGGCGACGCGCGGATCGGCCTTCAGCCAATGCGCCACCTTGCGGGCATTCTCGACATGGCGCTCGACGCGCAGAGCGACCGTTTCGATCCCCTGCAGGATCAGGAAGGCGTTGAAGGGCGACAGCACGGCGCCCATGGTGCGCTGGTAGACGCTGCGCGCGCGCTCGATATAGGCCATCGGCCCGAAGCGCTCGGCATAGATCAGGCCGTGATAGGAGCGGTCCGGCACCACATAGGCCGGGAAGCGCGCGCCGACCTCCTTCCAGGGGAAGCGGCCGCTGTCGACGATCGCGCCGCCGAGCGTGGTGCCGTGCCCGCCAAGGAACTTGGTCAGCGAATGCACGACGATGTCGGCGCCGTGCTCGAAGGGGCGCAGCAGGATCGGCGTCGCCACCGTGTTGTCGACCACCAGCGGCACGCCGGCCGCATGCGCCACCGCCGCGATGCCTGCGATGTCGCAGACATTGCCGGCCGGGTTGCCGATGCTTTCGCAGAAGACCGCGCGGGTCTCGTCGTCGATCAGCGCGGCGATATCTTCCGGGCGGTCGCTCGCCGCAAAGCGGGTCGTGATGCCCTGGCGCGGCAGGATGTGCGAGAGCAGCGTGTGGGTCGTGCCGTAGAGCTGCGGCACTGTGACAATGTTGCCGCCATGGTCGGCGAGATTGACCAGCGCGATATGCAGCGCCGCCTGCCCCGAGGCCGCGCACAGGGCACCGACGCCGCCTTCGAGCTCCGCCAGCCGCTTCTCGAGCACCGCCGTGGTCGGATTGTTGATCCGGCTGTAGCGGAAGCCCTCCTCTTCCAGATTGAACAGCGCGGCGGCATGATCGGCGCTATCGAAGGCATAGGACGCGGTCTGGTAGATCGGCACAGCGACCGACTTGACGGCAGAATCCGGCTCGTAGCCGGCATGGATCGCGATGGTCTCTCTGCGCATGATGATCCTCGTCGGCCGTGGGCGCCGCATTTGCCCACCGCCTGTCCGAACCAAACCTACGCGCGAGCCCTTAAACCGGAAATGAAGCCGCAAAACCAAACGATTTTTAACCCTAACGATGAACCAAGACTTCGGATTCTCTTTCCCGCCTTGATGCGGCGTTCACCATGATCGTTCAGCGCGCTGCAACCGCTCCTGCGCTATGCCGAAGCGGGCGCCTCCGCCGCCCTGCCTGCGACCCGGGACGGCCTCCGCATGAACCAGACCGCGTTTCCGATCCTCGCCGCCCCGGAGCCTCCCGCTGCGCCGTGCTCCGCCCTGCCCTCGCCCTCCAAGCGCTGGCTGATGGCGATCGAGCGGGTGGCGGCGATCGATGCGGCGCCGGAGCGTCTGCTCGCCGACGTGATCGCAGACCGCGCCGCCACCGATGGCGCCCGGCCGGCCCTGATCTCGCAGACCGAGACCTTCACCTATGCGGAGCTCGCCGCACGGATCGCCCGCTATGCCCGCTGGGCGCTTGAAACCGGCATCGCGCCGGGAGACCGGGTCGCGCTGGTCATGTCGACCCGGCCGGACTATCTCGCCGCCTGGATCGGGATCACCACGGTCGGCGGCCTGGTGGCGCTGGTCAACACGCACCTGACCGGCGGCTCGCTGGTCCATGCGCTCAAAGTGGCGGCGCCGGCCCATGTGATCGCCGAGGCCCAATTCGCCGCGCCCGTCGCCGACGCGATCGCCGGGTTCGAGCCGGCGCCGCGGCTCTGGACCCATGGCGGTGCGCAGGACGACCTCGCCGGCATACTCGACCGACTGCCGGGCGACCCGCTGGCGCCGCACGAGCGCCGGCCGGTCGGCGTGCATGACCGGGCGCTTCTGATCTACACCTCCGGCACGACCGGCCTGCCCAAGGCGGCGCATGTCTCGCACCATCGCATCCTGAGCTGGGGCCATTGGTTCGCGGGGCTCTCCGCCGCGACCCTGGACGACCGGCTCTACGACTGCCTGCCGATCCATCACAGCGTCGGCGGCGTGGTCGCGACCGCCAGCATGCTGGTCTCCGGCGGATCGGTGGTGCTGGCCGAGAAATTCTCGGCGAGCCGCTTCTGGGCCGACGTGGTGCGCCACGACTGCACGCTGTTTCAGTATATCGGCGAGCTCTGCCGCTATCTCCTGAAGGCCCCGCCGCATCCCGACGAGCGGCGCCACCGGCTGCGGCTCGCCTGCGGCAACGGCCTGCGCGGCGATGTCTGGGAGCCGTTCCAGGCCCGGTTCGGCATTCCCGACATCCTGGAATTCTACGCCGCCACCGAGGGCAACTTCTCGCTCTTCAACGTCGAGGGCCGGCCGGGCGCGATCGGGCGCATCCCGCCCTTCCTCAGCCACCGCTTCCCGGCCGCAATCGTGCGCTTCGATCCCGAGGCCGGCCTGCCGCTGCGCGGTCCGGACGGGCTGTGCCTCAAGGCAGCGCGCGGCGAGGCCGGCGAGGCGATCGGGCGCATCGCGGCGACGGCGGGTGGCGGGCGTTTCGAGGGCTATACCAGCCCGGAGGAGACCGAACGCAAGGTGCTGCGCGACGTGTTCGCGCCGGGCGACGCCTGGTTCCGCACCGGCGATCTGATGCGCATTGACGAGAAGGGCTTCTGGTATTTCGTCGACCGGATCGGCGACACCTTCCGCTGGAAGGGCGAGAATGTCGCGACCGCCGAGGTCGCCGCGGCCATCGCGGCCGTGCCGGGCGTCGTCGACGCGACCGTCTACGGCGTCGCGGTGCCGGGCGCGGACGGCCGGGCCGGCATGGCCGCGCTGGTCACAGAGCCGGGCTTCGACCTCGCCGCCCTGCGCCGGCACCTGACGGCGGTCCTGCCGGCCTATGCCCGCCCGCTGTTCCTGCGCCTTGCGTCCGGCCTCGCCCTGACCGAAACCTTCAAGCAGAAGAAGCAGGACCTGGTGCGCGACGGCTTCGACCCGACCGCGATCCGCGACCCCCTGTTCGTCGACGACGCGGCCGCCGGCGCCTACCGCCCCCTCGATGCCGACCACCACCGCGCCATCGTCGAGGGCCGCATCCGGCTCTGAGGCCAACCCGGGTCGGGTGCCGGCTTGGCCCCCCGTGCCGCCAGGACCGCACGGACCGCCCGACGCATGCACGGGAGAAATCCCGGCGGTTCGCTATCCCCTGAGCGCCGCCCCGAACGCCACCCCCATGGCGTCGAGCGCGGCGCGGCCCTGCGGCAGCACCGCCCCGAGCGCGTGGAAATTATGCACCATGCCGGCATGGCGCTGCAGGGTCACCGGCACGCCGGCTGCGGCCAGCCGGACCGCGAAGGCCTCGCCCTCGTCGCGCAGCGGATCGCATTCGGCGGTGTGGACGATCGCCGGCGGCAGACCGGCCAGATCGGCGAGCCGGAGCGGCGACAGGCGCGGATCGGCCGGATCGAAGTCCGGCGGCAGGAGATCGGCGAGATCGGCCTTGAGCGTCGCCCGGTCGATCAGGTAGCCCTCGGCGAATTCGAGCCGCGAGGCGCTTTCGCCGCCGCAATCGAGTACCGGACAGATCAGCCCCATCAGGGCGACGCGCGGCCCCGCCGACCGCGCCGCCGCCGCGGCCCCGACGGCGAGCGCCGCGCCGCCGGATTCGCCGACCAGCCCGATCCGGTCGGGATCGATCGCCAGGTCCCCCGCCGTCACATGGACCGCCCGGAGGGCCGCCTCGGCATCCTCGGCCGCGGCCGGATAGCGGTGTTCCGGTGCGAGCCGGTAGCCGACCGAGACCAGCCGGCAGCCACTCGCTTCCGCGAGTGCCCGGGCGACCACGTCATGGGTCTCGATGCTGCCGGCGACCAGGCCGCCGCCGTGAAGAAAGACCAGCCCGGGCAGGACCGCCTCCGCCGGCGCCGCGCCGGGGCCGTAGAGACGGGCGGGAATCGGCCCGGCGGGGCCCGGCAGGGCGAGATCGCGGCCGGTCGGGCTCATGCGGTCGGCGCGCGCGAAGGCCATCAGCTTGGCGAGCCCGGCCCGGCGTTCGGCGATCGTGCGCTCGCGCGGCTCGGCACGGCCGGCGGCGGCCATGTCGAGGAAGCGGGCGGCGCGGGGATCGAGCGGCATCGGCAGGGCTCCGGGAGGCGTGCCGGCGCGACGGCGGCCCCGGCCATGGCAACCGAGCACGGCCGCCGTTAAGGCGAGGTTCCCGCGCGCCCGTCCCGCGGCCGGCAACACCGAAGCGGAAACGGAATCCTCAACTGTCTCAGGCAGGATCGGCAGCCGAACGACCCGAGACAGGACCCCCGCCATGGGCAACAAGACCATCGCCTATTCCCGCACCTGGACCTTCTTCGAGGATGCCTGGCACGAAGGCAACGTGCGCATCATGGGGCCGCGCACCCATGGCGCCTGGCTCGGCTCGACCGTGTTCGACGGCGCCCGCGCCTTCGAGGGCGTGACCCCGGATCTCGACCGTCATTTCGAGCGGGTCAACCGTTCGGCCAGCAATTTCCGCCTGAAGCCGGTGGTCTCGGTCGAGGCCTGGATGACGCTCGCCCGCGAAGGCATTGCCAAGTTCGGACCGAAGCCGGAGCTCTATATCCGGCCGATGTACTGGGCCGAGAACGGCTATGGCGGCGGCGTGCGCTTCGACCCCGAGACGACCGACTGGGCGCTCTCGATCTACGAAAGCCCGATGCCGGCACCGGCCGGCGCCTCGGTCACCCTGTCGCCCTATCGCCGCCCGACCGCCGAATGCGCGCCCGTCGACGCCAAGGCCGGCTGCCTCTATCCGAACAATGCCCGCGCGCTGATGGAAGCCGACGCCCGCGGCTTCACCAACTGCCTGCTGCGCGACATGCTCGGCAACATCGCCGAGACGGCCAATTCCAACGTCTTCATGGCCCGTGACGGCGTCGTCTACACGCCGGCGCCGAATGGCACCTTCCTGTCCGGCATCACCCGCGACCGCGTCATCGGGCTCCTGCGCGCCGCCGGCGTGACGGTCGTGGAAACCTCGCTTTCCTACGCCGATTTCCAGACCGCCGACGAGATCTTCACCTCCGGCAACTTCGCCAAGGTCTCCCCGATCGTGCGCATCGACGAGCGCGAATTGCAGCCCGGCCCCTTCTGCCGGAAGGCCCGCCAGCTCTACTGGGATTTCGCCCATTCCTGACGGCGCGTCCGGGCACAGCCGGCGGCGGGACGGCGCACCCGGCGCCCCGCCGCTTCTGGCATCCCATACCGGGTGACGCCAAAGCGATCGGCGCCCCTACCGGTTCGGCTCCAGGTCGACCCGGATCGCCCAGCCTTCGAGGCCGGGGCCGGCGGCGGGGTAGCGGTCGAACACCGCCGGATCGTGGCCGGGCACGACATGCTTCATGCTCGGGGCCAGCTTGCGGATGGTGCGGTAGCCCTCGAGCAGTTCGGAGAGATCGACCAGGACCGAGAAGGCGCGGTCGTTCTCGATATGCTCGTAGTAGTGCGAGGCATCCGAGGCGAGCACGACCGGGCCGCGCTCGGTCTCGACGCGGACGATCTGCAGCCCGCGCGAGTGGCCGCCGACCTTGTGGACGGTGACGCCCGGCGCGACCGTGCCGGTGCCGTCGTGGAACTCGACCCGGCCCTGATAGACCTTGCGCACCATGGCGACCACGTCCTCCTCCTCGAAGGGGTGGCGCAGCAGGTGGTGGCACATGCAGCGGCCCGTGACATAGGCCATTTCGCAATCCTGCACGTGGTAGCGTGCGCCCGGCAGGAGGTCGTGATTGCCGGCGTGGTCGTAATGCATATGCGTCACGATCACGTCGGAGACCGTGCCGGGATCGAGCCCGATCGCCCGGAACCCCTCCCCGACCGGATGGATCGTCTCCCGCTGCCGGCGCCGCCCGACCGCCTCGTCGAAGCCGGTATCGACCACGATCGTGCGGGCGCCGTTGGACAGCACCCAGACGAAGTAGTCGATCGGCATCGGCGTGTTGTGCGGGTCGCCGCCGAAGAAGTTGGCCGGCCGGTTTCGCTCCGAGCGGGCATAGCGGATCATGTGGATCCGGTACTGGTCGTCGCGCATCGCCCGCTCAGCCCTTCTTCGGCACGGGGCCGACCTCGACGCCCGCCCAGGCTTCCGGCACCTTGACGATCTCGGTGAAGTCGGAGCCTGCGCCATGCAGGTTGTTGCAGAGCTGGTACATCTGCTTGACCGCCATGCCGACCCACATCTGCGCGCCGAGCGCCTCCGCCTCCTCCATGCAGAGCTTGAGGTCCTTGTAGAGAAGCCCGGTCGCAAAGCCGAAATCGAAGGTGCGCGGCAGGATCGAGCGCGGGAACTTGTCTTGCGAGGCGGAATTGCGGCCCGAGCCGGTGTTGATCACGTCGATCATCACGGCCGGGTCGATGCCGGCCTTGACGCCCATCACGACCGCCTCCGAGGTCGCCGCCAGGGCGGTCGCGGACAGGAGGTTGTTGGCGAGCTTCATGGTCTGCGCGATGCCGGTCTTCTCGCCGATGAAGAACAGCTTGCCGATCTGTCCGAGCGCGTCCTGGATCAGGTCGTAGTCGGCGCGCGGGCCGGACACCATCACGGCGAGCGTGCCGTTGACGGCCCCGGCGATGCCGCCCGAGACCGGGCTGTCGAGATGGACGATGCCCTTCGTCGCCAGCATCGCCGCCACGCGCTGCGAGGTGATCGAGCCGGTCGTCGACAGGTCGACAAAGCGGCGCACGCGGGAGCCCTCTGCCACCGCCGCGGCGACCTCCTCGACCACCTTTGGGAAGGGCAGCGAGACCATCACGGTCTCGGCCGCGTCGGCGACCTCCCGGGCCGAGCCGACGGCGCGCGCGCCCTCGGCCTCCAGCGCCCGGGCCGTCTCCGGCCGGACGTCGGTGACGATCAGACGGTGACCGGCGGCGATGAGACGCCGGACCATCGGCGTCCCCATATTGCCGAGGCCGATGAAGCCGATCTCGTGCGCCATGATGCTGTTCCCTCCCCGCGTCCGCTCACTTCTTGCCGTCGATCTCGGCGAAGACCTTGCGCGCGATGCGGAAGGAATCGACCGCCGCCGGCACGCCGCAATAGATCGCGACCTGCAGGAAGACTTCGCAGATCTCCGCGCGCGACAGCCCGTTGTTGAGCGCGCCCTTGACGTGGACCTCGATCTCGTGCGGCCGGTTGAGTGCCGACAGCATCGCCAGGTTCAGGAAGCTGCGCGTCTTGCGGTCGAGTCCGTCGCGGCCCCAGACCGCGCCCCAGCAATATTCGGTGACCAGTTCCTGCAGCGGCCGATTGAAATCGTCGGCGGTCTTGATGGCATTCTCGACATAGTCCTTGCCGAGCACCGCGGTGCGGATGGCGAGACCCTTCTCGTAGGTGGCCTGATCCATGACTGTTCCTCCCTGATTTCTGGTGTCTTCAACGCATGATGAAGGGATTGGCGACGCTCGACGAGGCGGCGAACCAGACCGACTTGACGTGCAGCCATTCCCGGATCGACTCCATGCCGCTCTCGCGGCCGATGCCGGAGCGCTTCACGCCGCCGAAGGGCGAGGTGTAGCTGACCATCCGGTAGGTATTGACCCAGACCATGCCGACCTCGAGCCGCTCGGACAGCCGCACGGCGCGGCCGAGATCGCGGGTCCAGACGCCGGCGGCGAGGCCGAACTTCACGTCGTTGGCAATGCGGATCGCATCGGCCTCGTCGTCGAACGGAATGACGGCGAGGACCGGCCCGAACACCTCCTCCTGGGCGATGCGCATGTCGTTGCGCACCTCGGTGAAGATGGTCGGCTCGACGAACTGCCCGCCCGTCCGCCCCCCGACCCAGGCGCCCTCGCCCCCATAGGGGTTGCCGCCGAGCACGCAGCGCGCGCCCTCCGCCTTGGCGATCTCAATATAGTCAAGCACCTTGCGGTATTGCGGCGGCGTGGTGACCGGGCCGACATGGGTCTCCGGGCTCATCGGGTCGCCGATCCGGGCCGAGCGGGCGACCTCGATCAGGCGCTCCATGAAGCGGTCGTGGATCGAGCGCTGCAACAGCAGGCGCGAGCCGGCGATGCAGGTCTGGCCGGTGGCGGCGAAGATGCCCGAGATCGCGCCCATCACGGCGGCCTCCAGGTCGGCATCCTCGAACACGATGTTGGGCGACTTGCCGCCGAGTTCGAGCGAGACCTGCTTCATGCCGCGCGCGGCCATCTCGTAGATCTTCTGCCCCGTCGCATCCGAGCCCGTGAAGGCGACCTTGGCAACCTTGTCGTGGGAGACCAGCGCCGCGCCGGTATCCGCCCCGAAGCCCGTCACCGTGTTGACGACGCCCGGCGGGAAGCCGGCCTGCTCGAACAGCGGCATGAATTCCAAGGTCGAGGCCGACGTGAACTCGGACGGCTTGATCACCGCCGTGCAGCCGGCCGCCAGCGCGGCGGCGAGCTTCCAGGTCAGGAGCATCAGGGGCGAGTTCCAGGCCGTGATCATGGCGACGACGCCGACCGGCTCCAGCCGGGTGAAGTTGAGCACGTCGGCCTTGTCCGACGGGATCACGGCGCCCTCGATCTTGTCCGCCAGTCCGCCGAAATAGCGATACCATTCCGCGATGTAGCGGGTCTGGCCGGACATCTCGGCATAAAGCTTGCCGTTGTCGCGCACCTCGATCTCGGCAAGGCGCGGCGCCTCGGCCTCAATCAGGTCGGCGAGCCGCATCAGGAGCCGGCCGCGCTTCGACGCCGACATGCGGCCCCATTCGCCGCGCCGCGCCGCATCGGCGGCCTGGACGGCCCGGTCGACATCGGCCGCGCCCGCATGGGCGACATGGGCCCAGACTTCGCCGCGATAGGGATCGACGGTCTCGAAGGTCCGCCCGCCCTCGGCATCCACGAAGCGGCCGTCGATATAGAGCTGATAGGTCTTCATCGGCCTCACCCCAGCGCCGCGGCAGCGGCGAATTCGGCGCGGATCGCGGCGCCATGCTCGTCGAGATCGGGCACCCGCCCGAGATGCGCGCCCGTCCCGACCGGCAGGGCGGCGAGATCGATTTCGACCGGGCCGGCCGAGACCGTCCGCGCGCGCAGCTGCGGATGGTCGGCGAGATCGGCGACCGTGTTCAGCCGTGCGCAGGCGATCCCGGCCTCCGTCAGGAGGGCGATGAGCGCGTCGCGGCGGTGCCGGCCGAAGACCGCTTCGATCTCGATCGCAAGCGCGGTCCGGTTGGCGACCCGGGCGGAATTGTCGGAGAAGCGCGGATCGGTCGCCAGATCCGGCCGGCCGAGCACGCGGGTCGCCAGCGCTACCCATTCGCGCTCGTTCTGGACCGCGATCAGGATGTCCTCGCCGTCCGCCGCGGCATAGAGCCCGTAGGGTGCCAGCGTGGCATGGGCGACGCCGACGCGCGCCGGCGGCCGGCCCTGGTGGCGCTGCACCAGAAGCGGCACGTTCATCCAATCGGCCAGCACGTCGAACATGGCGATCGACAGGTCGCTGCCCTGCCCGGTCCGTCCGCGCAGGAGGAGCGCGCGCAGGATCGCCGAGAAGGCCGTCTGGCCGGTGGCGATGTCGCAGATCGAGACCCCGACCCGCGCCGGCGCCTCGCCCGTGCCGGTCACCGCGCAGAGCCCGGTCTCGGCCTGGACCAGGAGATCGTAGGCCTTCATCGCCGCATAGGGACCGTCGCGGCCATAGCCAGTGATCTCGCAGGTGACCAGGCCCGGATTGGTCCGGCGCAGGCGTTCGCCGGTCAGCCCGCGCCGCTCCAGCGCGCCGGGAGCGAGATTGTGCAGGAAGATGTCGGCCCGGACGAGCATCGCGTCGAGCAGGGCGAAGTCGTCCGGCCGGTCGAGATCGAGTACGACCGACTGCTTGCCGCCGTTCAGCCAGACGAAATAGGCGCTCTGCCCGGCCGCCAGCCGGTCGTAGCCGCGCGCGAAATCGCCGCCCGGCCGTTCGACCTTGATCACCCGCGCACCGGCATCGGCGAGCAGCAGCCCGCAATAGGGCGCCGCGACCGCCTGCTCGATCGAAACCACCAGCATGCCGTCGAGCTCCCGCCCGAGACCCGAAGCGGCATCGGCGCATCGGCGGGGAGCGACGGGTTCGGACATCGACACCTCGGATCGGCGGGGACGGGACAGCCGGCGGGCGTCCGTCGGGACGGGGGAAGTCTCCGCCAGCCGCCGGGCCAGCGGCCATCCCCGCCGGTGCGAAACCTGTTATGCCGGCCGACCGGATTTCCTCGACCGGTCCGCATCACCGAGACTGTCCGCCGGGCGGAGACCGGTCGGAAGAGCCGGATCCCCCCTCGCGAAGCCTCCCGCCGGGCGGGGTCCGCCGTCGCCGGCCGGACCCCGCGCGTGCGGCTTTCGCGCCGGTCCGGCGGCGAGCCTCGCCCGCTCCGGGCTCCGTCACCCTCAGGGAGATCCGCCATGGCAGCCTTGCCGGACCGCGCCGCCGCCCCTGTCGCGCCCTCTGCATTCGCGTCCCCCGAAATCGCCCGGCCCGTCGCCGAGCGGCTCGCTGCCTTCGCGCGGGCCGTCGATTTCGGATCGCTCCCCGCCGCCGTCGTCGACAAGGCGACCGGCTGCCTGACGGATTTCTTCGGCTGCGTTCTGGAGGCGAGGCCGCTGCCCTGGGGCCGGCAGGTCGCCGCCTATGCGGGCATGCAGCCGGCCGGCCCGGCGCGCGTGATCGGCACGGATCTCTCGCTCGGCGCCGGCGAGGCGGCCTTTGCCAACGGCACGCTCGGCCACGGCCTGATCCGCGAGGACATGCATGTCCCGGCCTGCTCGCATCTCGGCGTGGTGGTCTGGCCGACCCTGCTGGCGCTGGCGGCCGGACGCCGCGTCGCCGGGCCGGACCTGATCGCCGCCGCCGTCGCCGGCTACGAGATCGGCGCCCGGGTCGGCCGCGCCCTGTTCGATGCCGATCTCGCCGCCCGCCTGCGACCGACCGGCACCGTCGGGGCGATCGGCGCGGCCGCGGCCGGCTGCCGGCTCCTCGGCCTGTCGCAGGCCGAGACGGTCTCGGCGATCGGCTATGCGGCCAATTGCGCGGCCGGCGTCAACGAATGGCCCTGGGCCGGCGGCACCGAGGTCTTCTTCCATGCCGGCTTCGCGGCCCGCTCGGCGGTCACTGCGGTGCAACTCGCCACGACCGGCGCCTTCGCGTCGCCGACCGCCATCGACGGCCGCGCCGGCCTGTTCGCCGCCCATGGCCGGCGCGAACGCGCCGCCGGCATCGAGCCGCTCGGCGACGGGAACTACGAGATCCTGTCGGTCTACTGGAAGCCGGCGCCGGCCTGCAACTATGTGCAGACGCCCTGTCAGGTGGCGCTCGATCTGGTCCACCAGGGCGTCACCGCGGACCGTGTCGTACGCATCGAGGTGGCGAGCTTCACGCCCGCCTTGCGCTACCCCGGCTGCGACCGGTCCGGCCCCTTCCCGGGCATCCTGGAGGCCAAGATGAGTATCCAGTACGCGATCGCGGCGACGCTGGTTCGCGGCGCGGTCGAGGAGGCGAACTATGTCCGGCTCGACGATCCCGCCGTGCTGCGCCTCGCCGGGCTCACCGAACTCGCCGTCGACCCGGTCTTCGAGGTCGCCTATCCGGAGCGCCAGGGCGCCGGCATCACGGTGACGCTCAACGACGGCCGCCGCGTCTCCGCCCGGCGCGACGACGTGACCGCGGTCGACCGTTCCGGCGTGCGCGAGCGGCTGAGGGCCGCCGCCACGACCCGGCTCGGCGCCGCGCGGGCCGACACCCTGGTCGACGCCATCGACGGTCTCGCCCAGGGGGGCGATGCCGCGACGCTGGTCGATCTGGCGGTGGCTTCGTGAGTTCGCCACGCCCCGGCGCGCTCGCCGGCATCCGCGTGATCGAACTCGCCCGCCTGCTGCCCGGCAACCTCGCCGCCCAGATGCTCGGCGATCTCGGCGCCGACGTGATCAAGGTCGAGCAGCCCGGGGCCGGCGACCCGATGCGCGACTTTCCGCCCATGGGGGCAAGAGATTCCGGCGTTTTCCTGATCTCCAACCGCAACAAGCGCTCGATCACGGTCGACCTGAAGAAGCCCGAGGGCCGTGCGATTGTCGAGAAGCTGGCGGCCGGCGCCGACGTCGTCCTGGAGGGTTTCCGGCCGGGCGTTGCCGACCGGCTCGGCGTCGGCGACGCGGCGCTCCGGGCGATCAACCCGCGGCTCGTCTATTGCGCGCTGTCCGGCTACGGCCAGACCGGCCCCTACCGGTTGGTGCCCGGCCACGACATGAACTATCTCGGCATCGTCGGCATGCTGCAGTTGATGTCGCGGCGCGAAACCGGCCCCTTCGTGCCCGGCCCGCTGATCGCCGACATCGCCGGCGGCAGCCTGATGGCGGTCTACGGCATCCTGGCGGCGCTGCTCGCTCGCACCACGACCGGCGAGGGCCAGTTCGTCGACGTTTCGATGACCGACGGCGCCATGGCGCTGATGGTCTCGCACATGGCCGAATGGCTCTATGCCGGACACGAGCCGCGCGGCGGCGAATACCGCAATGCCGGCGGCTCGGCGCCCTACGAGATCTACCGCTGCGCCGACGGCAAATACCTGACCCTCGGCATCATCGAGGATCATTTCTGGTCGCGCCTGCGCCAGCTGCTCGGCCGCGACGACCTGCCGGCCGAGCCTTTCCCGGGTCCGGAGGACGCCGCCCGCGCGCATGCCATCCTGACCGAGGCCTTCGCCACCGCGACCCGCGACGAATGGGTCGCCCGCCTCTGGCAGGCCGACATCTCCGCCGGCCCGGTCAACAGCTTCGCCGAGGCCGCCGCCGATCCGCAGATGCGCGCGCGAGAGATGGTGTTCGAGATCGACCACCCGGTCGAGGGCCGCATTCCGCAGCTCGGCTTCCCGGTCAAGTTCTCCGGCACGCCCGGCACCGTCACCAGGCCGCCGCCGAGCCTTGGCGAGCACAATGCCGAGGTGCTGGCCGAACTCGGCTATTCGGCCGCGGCGATCGCCGGGCTGGCCCGCGACGGGACGATCGGATGACGCCCGCACTCGCCGCCGCGCTCGACCGCATCCGTTCCGGCACGACCGTCCTGATCCCGGGGGCGGCGGGCGAGCCGACCGCCGTGATCGATGCGCTCGCCGCCGATCCGGGCCGCGCCGAGGGGGCGCGCTTCGTCTCCTGCGCGATCCCCGGCGTCAACCGGGCCGACATCCCCGCCCGCGTGCCCGGAGCCGCGGTCGAGGGCTTCTTCGTGCCCGACAGTGCCCGGGCTGCTTACGAGGCCGGCCGCTACCGCCACGTCCCGATCGACTATTCGGCCATCCCGGCGCATCTCGCCGCCCATGTCGACCTCGCCTTCGCGACCGTGGCGCCGCCCGAGGCCGGCATGGTCTCGCCCGGCGTCGCACAGGACCTGATCCCGGACCTCGCCGCCGGCCGGGCCCGACTGATCGGCCTCGTCAATCCGGCCATGCCGCCGGCGCGCGACGGCATCCTCCTGCCGGTCGACCGCTTCGACGCGCTGGTCGCGGTCGGCGATCCGCTGGTCGAACCCGAACCCGCCCCGCCGGGCACCGTCGCCGCGGCGATCGCCGGCCATGTCGCCGGCCTGGTCGCCGACGGCGCGGTTGTCGAGGTCGGCATCGGCCGGCTCGGCCAGGCGGTGCTGGCCGAACTCGCCGACCGGCGCGGCCTGTCGATCCATGCCGGCCTGATCGGCGAACGGGTGCTGGATCTGGTCGAGGCCGGCGCGGTCGACACCGTCACCACCGGCGTCGCGGTCGGCCCGCTCGCCTTCATGCGGCGCGCGGCCGCCGATCCGCGCATCCGCTTCCGCCCGATCGGCCACACCCACGACGCGACCGTGCTCGCCGCCCTGCCGCGCTTCCACGCCATCAACTTCGCCATCGAGGTGGATCTGTTCGGTCAGGTCAATGCCGAGCGGATCGGCCCGCGCATGGCCGGCGGCCGCGGCGGTCTCGGCGATTTCGCCCGCGGCGCACGCCGCTCGGCCGGCGGCCGAGCGATCGTCGCGCTGGTCTCGACCGCCGCCGGCGGCACTGTCTCGCGCATCGTGCCGACCCTCTCGCCGGGGCCGGTCTCGCTCGCCTATGGCGAGGTCGACTGCGTCGTCACCGAGCATGGCGCCGCCGTGATCGCCGGCCTCCCGGTCGACCGCGTCGCCGAAGCCCTCATCGCCATCGCCGACCCGGCCGCCCGCCCAACCCTCGCCGAAGCCTGGCAGACCCTCCGCCGCCGGATGTGAACCGTCACCAGTGGTCAAAATCTGCCATTTGCGTCCCGCAAATGCCAGATTGAATTGACCACGCAATCAAAGAGTTAGTGGCTCGGATTCACGAGACGGATGGGATCCATCCGTCTCGATCGAACCACTAGAGCAAGGTCCGATCAGAGCGGTTCGCTCTGATCGGAAAAAGCTTGCGTAAACAAAAACATGCAGAGCATCATCCGATCCACTCAGATCGGATGATGCTCCAGGTGGCGCTCCGGCCGCCGCGCCGGGACGCGGGTCGGCCAAGGAGGATCACCCCCGCGGGGCGCGGGCGGCGTAGCCGTTGGTCAGATCGATCGCATTCTGCCACGGGCCGAAGGCGGCGGGGTCGAAGATCGCGAGCGGCGGCAGGGTGCCGGCGATGACGGCATAAAGGGTTCCGGCCGCCTCGGTATCGGCGAAGAGGCGGACCTGGCGGATGCCGGGCATCCCGCCGAAGGAGCGGGCGAGCCCGGCCGCGACCTCCGGACGGGCGGTCTCCGGCACGCCGGCGAAGCGCAGGACCGCGACGCGCGGGGCCGCAGTGACCGCCTCCGAACCCGGGCCGATCTGCTCGCAGACGATGCGCCGGGCGTCGACACGCGACAGCACGCGCCGCGTCCAGGGGCTGTTGTTGGCCCCGGAGACGCGCGCATAGGCCGAACTGTCCAGGACCGCGACGGAATCGAGATCGTAGAGCGCGAGATATTTCGGCCAACCACTCTCGGCCTCGAAACGATGCGCCGTGGTGATGCCCGGAACGGCCAGACGCTCTGGGACGTGCTGGGTATCGTACCAGGCGTTGAACTCGTCCTCGAAATCCGGCGAGGCCTGCATCATCACCAGGAGAAGGCCCTTGTTCGGCATGGGACACCTTGGGTTGGAGCGGTCATGCCGGCGGCCGCGGACGCAGATCGAGCGGGCCGCCGCGGCGAAGCGAAGGTCTCGTGGTCCGAAGGCGGAAGACCGACGCGCGGCGTTGTCCGGCGGCCGTTCTCCGCAGCCGCCGAAATCAGAACGTCACGGGATCAGAACCGTGGCCCCGATGGTGCGGCGGGATTCGAGCGCCCGGTGGGCCTCCGCGGCCTCCGCCAGCGGCACCTGGCTGTGGACATGGACCTTGACGACCCCGGACAGGACCGCGTCGATCACGTCGGCGGCGCGGGCGCGCAGCTCCTCGCGGCTCTGCACGAACCAGGCGAAGGCGGCACTGGTCACCGACAGCGAGCCCTTGCGGTTGAGCGTGAAGAGATCCAGTGGCGGCACCTTGCCGGAGGCGGTGCCGAACGAGACCATCAGCCCGCGCGGCTTCAGGCAGTCGAGCGAGACCTCGAAGGTGTCGCGGCCGACGCTGTCATAGACGACCGGCACGCCCTCGCCGGCGGTCAGCGAGCGGACCCGGCCGGGAATGTCGGGGTCGCCGGCGAGAATGACGTGCCGGCAGCCGTTGGCGCGTGCGACCTCGGCCTTTTCGGGCGTCGAGACCACGCCGATCACCCGGGCGCCGAGATGGGCGGCCCATTGGCAGAGCAGCAGGCCGACGCCGCCGGCCGCAGCATGAACCAGGATGGTCTGGCCGGGGCCGACAGGAAAGACGCTGCGGATCAGATACTGCGCGGTCAGACCCTTGGTGAAGAGCGCGGCGGCGGTCACGTCGTCGATCTCGTCGGGCAGCGGGATCAGCCGATCGGCCGGGAAGAGCCGCGCCTCGGCATAGGAGCCCGGCGCGAATTTCGGACCGCCGGCCGCATAGGCGACGCGGTCGCCGACGCGCAGGCCCTCGGTGCCGGGGCCGAGCGCCTCGACCACGCCGGCCGCCTCGCCGCCGAGCACGTGCGGCAGCGAGGGGACCGGATAGCGGCCCTCGCGATTGTGCAGGTCGGCGAAGTTGACCCCGATCGCGCGGTGCCGGACGAGCGCCTCGCCGGGACCCGGCGGGGCGAGGTCGATATCCTCGTAGCGGAGTTGTTCCGGCCCGCCATAGGCGTGGATTCGGACGGCTTTCATGGGTGGGGTTCCGATCAGCGCATGGATTGGGGCAGATAGAGGGCCATCTCCGGGAACAGCACCAGGAGCAGCAGCATCAGCGCGCAGGTGCCGATGAACGGCCACAGGCCGCGGAAGATCTCCTCGAGCGAGACCAGGTTGCCGGCCGCGCCCTTGACGACGAAGCAGTTCATTCCGACCGGTGGCGTGATCGCACCGATCTCGGCCAGCACGATGACGTAGACGCCGAACCAGAGCGGATCGAAGCCGAGCCCCATCATGACCGGGTGGGTGATCGGCAGCGAGATGGCGAGCAGCGAGGGCGCATCCATCAGCATGCCGAAGATCAGGTAGATGATGGTGACCAGGAACAGCACGGTCCAGACCGACAGGCCGGAATTGCTCAGGATGTCCTTGATCTCGTCGGAGACGCCGGAGAGTGCCAGAAACCGGGCGAACAGCAGGCCGCCGATGATGATGGCGAAGATCATCGCGGTCAGCGTCACGGTGTCGAGCAGGGTCTTGGAGAGCGCCTTCACGTCGATGCCGCGGTTGCGCACCACCGCCATCAGGAAGGTGACAAGAGCGCCGATGCCGCCGCCTTCGGTCGGCGTGAAATAGCCGCCATAGAGGCCGCCGATCATCACCACGATGACGGTAAAGAGCGGCGCGATCAGGCGCAGCGACCAGAGCATCTCGCGAAGGGTGAAGCGCTCGCGGAAGCGCGGTGCGTAGGCCGGCTTGACCACCGAGACGACCAGAATGGTCAGGCCGATCAGGGTCGCGAAGACGATGCCGGGGATGATGCCGGCGATCAGCAGTTCGCCGATCGAGGAGTTGGTCAGAATGCCGTAGACGACCATCAGGGCGCTCGGCGGGATCAGCACCGCAAGCGTGCCGGCGATGGCGATGCAGGCAGACGCGAAGCCCTTGTTGTAGCCGCGCGAGGCCATCTCCGGCAGGGCCAGCTTGGTGAACAGCATGGCCGAGCCGACGCTGGAGCCGGACGCGGCCCCGAAGGCCGCCGCCGCCCCGGTGGTCGCGACCGCCAGGCCGCCGGGCAGCCGGCCGAGCCATTTGGTGCAGGCATCGAACAGGTCGTTGCCGATGCCGGCCTGCATGGCGAAGAAGCCCATCAGCAGGAACATCGGGATGACGCTGAAGTGGAAGCTGTTGACAGTTTCGAAGTAAAGCGTGCCGAGCACGGTGAGCGCCGGCGCAAAACCGGTCAATACGGTCAAGCCCAGAAAACCGACGGTGGTCAGAGCGACCATGATCGGCGCGCCGAGGAAGATCGAGGCCAGCATGGCGGCCGCGCCGATGAAGCCGATCGTCACGTCAGACATGCAGATGGTCCTTCTCGTGATCGGGCGCGGCCGCGGACAGGTCGCCGTCGCTATGGGCGAACAGGGCGACCAGGGCTTCGAGCGCGAACTGCACCGCGATCAGGACGGCGCCGACCGTCACGGCGAATTTGGCGGGATAGAGCGGGAAGCGCACCGTGGCGCCCCAGACCTGCTCGTTCATAGCATAGGAGCGCAGGGCGAAGTTGAACGAGCCGTAGGCGACCGCGCAGAACAGAAGAAAGCCGACCGTCATCCAGAACAGGTACAGGAACCGGTTCGCCGCCTTCGAGAAGCGCGAGGTCAGGAACACGGTGTTCACATGCTCGCCGCGGAACAGCACATAGCCGAAGGGCAGCATGATCGAGGCGGTCAGCAGCGACTGGGTCAGTTCGACGCCGCCCGGAACGGGGGCATTGAAGATCTTGCGCGACAGCGCATTGGCGTCGATCAGCCACATCATCACGAAGCAGATCACGCCGGACAGCAGCGTTGCGCCGAGGAGAATGCGGCCGAAGGCGCGCCGCAATCGAAGGATGGTCCGCTTCAAGAGGACGCTCCGCAAAACGAGGGACGGACGGCACGATCGCCGCGCCGGCCCACAGCCTGCAGCCTTGTACCGGAGCCGCCCATTCGATCGGATGAGGCCATCCGATCCGGTCGGGCTCCGGCGGGCCGCAGGCCACGGGCCGGCGCGGCAGGGATCACTTGGTCAGTTCGTCGACCACCTTCTTGGCGGTGGTCTCCGGCATGCCGGCCTTGGTGGCGCGGGTGATCCAGCTGGCGCGCACCGCCTGGACCTTGGCGTTTTCGAGCGTCGCCTTGAGGAAGTCGTCCTTCGGGAA
Source organism: Prosthecodimorpha staleyi (assembly GCF_018729455.1). Taxonomy (NCBI): domain Bacteria; kingdom Pseudomonadati; phylum Pseudomonadota; class Alphaproteobacteria; order Hyphomicrobiales; family Ancalomicrobiaceae; genus Prosthecodimorpha; species Prosthecodimorpha staleyi. Next base: position 83,836 of record NZ_JAHHZF010000005.1, read on the forward strand.
GGCGATCACCTCGACTTTGCCGTTGGCCTTCCAGGCCGCGCGGGTATCCTCGATCGACTTGGCGTAGACGCGGAGGAACTCGTTCAGATAGTCCTCCTTCATGTCGTCGATGATCTTCTTCAGGTCTTCAGGGAGAGCGTTGTACTTGTCAATGTTCATGACCAGGATGTGGCCCCAGGAGGCGCCCATCGGAACGTCGATGTAGTATTTGGCGACATCGGCCCATTTCCAGCCGACGGTCAGCGGCGGGTCGCCGGGCGAGCAGTCCAGGATGCCGTTGGAGAGGGCCTCGTAGCCGTCGACATCGGCCATCGAGACCGGCACGGCGCCGAGCGCTTCCAGCATGGCCGGCAACGCGATGCCGTAGGACCGGATGCGCAGGCCCTTGAAGTCGGCCAGCGTACGCACCGGCTTGGTGCAGATGATGCCGTAGCTCGGCAGCGGGCGGACGCTGACCAGCTTGAGCTTGTACTTGGCCAGTTCGGCGGCGAATTCCGGATGCTCGCCGTGCCACTTGAGCATCAGCTTGCCGAGTTCGGCCTGCGACTTGGGCTGCGGCCAGAAGAACGGGATGGCGTTGTTGATCGGGAATTGGTCGGGGAAGTAGGGCGTGACCAGCGGGCCGATGTCGATGATCTTGTTCTCGACCGCCGTCGGCACCTCGCCGACTTTCACCACCGTGCCGCCCCACAGCATGGTGACGGAATGCTTGCCGCCGGCGCGCTTGTTGATCTCGTTGCCCATCCATTCGGCGGTGCGCGAATACTCGTTTGCGCCTTGGGGCATGTAGTCGCCGTATTTCAGGCGCTCGGCGGTCGCCGTGCCCGCACAAAGCAGCGAGACCGCAAGTGTTCCGATCAGCGTCTTCAGGCTCTTCATCATGTCCTCCCGGGTGCTTTTTCTTGACGAACCGGACGGCCTCTCGCGGACCGCCGCCGATCGGCGCGAACCGCCGCGCCGGTGGGTCTGACGGGACCGGCGAGCCAGCCCGGTTCGGATGACGGGAAGTGTTTCATCCTTTCGTCGGATCGTCAACGAGTGTCGACACTATGCATCGCACGGGGTTGACCAGGCCGTGACCGAAAAGCGCTGCAATCCCGCATCCAAAAGGCCGTCCTCCGCCCGGCGGCAAACAGTTATGCGTCCGCCGGATGGCACGAAGCCGGCTGTTTTCGAGGCGATCCCAGCGGTACCAGGCGCCCGGCATCGACGCCTGGCCGGGGCTCGATGCGGCCCCGCCGGTATAGCCATGATCGCGGTCCAAGCGGATCATGTGTCGAAACTAGAGGGTGAACCATGGCCCGAGGCTGCCGCGGCAGGCCCCTGGGCGCCGGCGGAGGGGGTTGGCGGCGCAGCCGCAGGGCGGGCAGTGCCGGACCGGAACGGTGACGCCTGATCGCCTGACACCGGCCGCGACGGCGCACGGTGCCGAAGCGGAAGGGGGCCGCGCGATCGCTCGCGCGGCCCCCGGGATTGCGGATGGATCGGCTTCGATCAGCGCTTCGGCCAGATCGGATCGGCGGTGGCGGAAGCCGGCGGATAGATCGGCACCGGCACGCCCTTCTGCCACTGCACGATGATCAGCTTGGCGTCGATGCGCTTGCCGGTCTCGTCGAAGCGGATGCGGTTGCCGGGATAGAACAAGGCCGGACCGTCGGTCACGTCCATCTTGCGCAGCGCTTCGGCGACGGCCTTGCGGTCGGCCTTCTTGGCCTCCTCGACGGCGCGGATGATGGTCATCACGTCGCCATACGCGCAGATCGAATCCTGCGTCATCCAGGGCTCGCCGGTCGCCTTCTTGAAGCGGTCGATGATGCCGTCCTGGCCCTTGGCGCCCCAGTTGCCGACGACCGTCATGACGCCTTCGAGCAGGTCGGGGCCGATATTCTTGAGGAGTTCCGGCGTGCCCATATGGGCGCCGGATCCGATGATCGGCATCCGGCCCTTGCCGAGATTGAACTCGTTGACCTTCTCCAGCAGGAGCTTGTCGTCCGGCACGCTGGTGCCGAGCATGAGCAGGAATTCCGGCCGCTTGGAGCGCGCCTGTTGGATCAACGCGGTGGCGTCGGCGAGCGGCGGCGTGAAGGTCTCGTCGAACAGGACCTTGATGCCGGACTTCTCGAAGGCGCCATCGCGCATCGGCTTGGCGAAGGATACGGAGGCGGCCGTGTTGTCGGCGATGATGCCGGTGGTGGCCGGCCGCTTGCCGGTCGCCTTCTCGGCCACGTCCATCAGCGCCGGCAGGGCGTCCTGGGCCTGGCGGCCGCCGGTCGGCGACATCTGGAAGATATACTTGTAGCCGCGCGACGTGATCGAGTCCGCATAGGACAAGGTCAGCATCGGCAGTTCGGCGCGCTCGGTGACCTCGCTCACGGCGAGCGTGAAGGACGACAGCCAGGCGCCTGTCACGCCGACCAGATCGGGTTCCTGCGCGACCATGCGCTGGGCCGCGTTCTTGGCCTTCTCGGTGGAATCGCCAGCGTCGAACAGCACCAGCGTGACCTTCGCCCCGCCCAGCGCCTTGACGCCGCCCGCCGCGTTGATGTCGGCGACCGCCAGTTCGGCGCCCTTCTTCATCAGTTCGCCCTGGCGGGCCCAGGGGCCGGACAGCGGCGCGATCAGCGCCACCTTGACCTCGGCCGGGGCCTGGGCGAAGGCCATCCGGCTGGTCGAGGAGAGGAGCGCGGCACCGGATGCCGCCAGTATCCCGTTCAGAACCGTGCGTCTCGTGGTCATGGATCCTCCCAATGGTGCTGTTTTCGCAGTTGTTCCCGGGTCACATGCCCAGGTAGGCCTTGCGGATGCGGTCGTCGGACAGAAGTTCGTTCTGACCGCCCGACAGGACGACGCGGCCGGTCTCCAGGACGTAGCCGCGATCACAGGATTCCAGGGCTTCCACGGCGCGCTGCTCGACCAGCACGACGGTGAGGTTGCGGGCCCGGCGGATTTCGACGACCGCGTCGAAGATCTGGTCGGCGACCGTCGGGGCGAGGCCCATCGAGGGTTCGTCGAGCAGGAGCAGCTTCGGCGAGGAGGCGAGGCCGCGCGCGATGGCGACCATCTGCTGCTGTCCGCCGGAGAGCGTGCCGGCCAGCTGGCGCCGACGCTCCAGGAGAATCGGGAACAGCCGGTAGATGTAGTCGATATTGGCGGCCCAATCGCGCCGGCCCGCCTCCGTGAAGGCGCCCATCTGCAGGTTCTCCTCGACCGAGAGCGAGGGGAACACCTGCCGGCCCTCCGGCACATGGGCGATGCCGAGATGCGGCCGATGGTGCGCCGGCACGGCGAGCAGGTCCTGCCCCTCGAACCGGATCGAGCCGGCCCGTGCCGCCACGGTGCCCGAGACGGTCTTGAACAGTGTGGTCTTGCCGGCCCCGTTCGGGCCGACGACCGAGACGAATTCGCCCGCCGCCACCGATAGGGTCACGCCCGCCAGGGCCATCACGCCGCCGTAGCCGGCCTCCAGATCACGGATCTCAAGCACGGTCGCGCCACCTCTTGCCCAGATAGGCTTCGATCACCGCCGGATCGCGCGTCACCTCGTGCGGTCGGCCCTCGGCGAGCAGAGCGCCGTGGTCGAGCACGATGAAGCGGTCGGCGAGCCGGACCATGGCCTGCATGGTGTGTTCGATGATCACGATGGTCAGGCCGGTCCGGCTCAGGCGCCGGATCACGTTGACCATGTCCTCGACTTCCGCCGCACCGAGCCCGGCCAGCGTCTCGTCGAGGAGCAGGAGCTTCGGCTTGCCGGCCAGCGCCCGGGCCAGTTCCATCAGCCGCTGTTCCTTATTGGCGAGACCGCCGGCGATGCGGTCGGCGCTGCCGCCGAGCCCGACCAGCGTCAGGGCCTCGCGGGCGTTGCGCTCGGCGGTGGCGTCGTCGGGCGCGCCCGCGAAGGCGCCGACGAGCACATTCTCCAGCACCGTCAGCCGGGTGAAGGGTCGGGCGACCTGGAAGGTGCGCCCGATGCCCTTGCGGCAGACCGCGCTCGGCGGAAGGCCGACCAGGTTCTGGCCCTCGAACAGCACGTCGCCGGCCGAGGGGGTCTGGAAGCCGTTGAGGCAGTTGAAGAGCGTCGTCTTGCCGGCGCCGTTCGGCCCGATGATGCCGATCACCGCGCCTTCCGGCACCGTGAACGACACCTCGCGCACCGCCCGGAGGCCGCCGAAATTCTTCGACACGCCGCGCACTTCGAGCATGATGCGACCGCCCGTCCCGGCGCCGCCCGAGGCGCCGTCGCGACCGGTGGCCGGGATCGGCACGACATTGTCGGGCATGGACCGGTCCGCCGGCGCAGGTTCGGCCGGGGCCTCGCGGGCCTGCAGCATGTCGCGGATGCGCCAGAAGATGCCCTCCGGGGCCAGCAGGATCACGCCGACGATGGCGACGCCGAAGACCACGCCCTGGATGCCCGGCAGCACGTTGCCGAGTTCGGCATGCAGCGTCTCGGACAGCGGGATCAGGAAGGCGGCGCCGATGACCGGGCCCCAGACGGTCCCGATGCCGCCGAACAGGGCGACGATCAGCGCCTGCGCCGAGGTCAGCATGCCGAACACGCTCGGCGGGGTCACGACGATCAGCACGACCGCGTAGAAACCGCCGACCATACCGGCGATGCCACCCGAGATGGCGATCGCGCGCAGCTTCCACTTGCGCGTCTCGATGCCGGCGCCTTCGGCGGCCAGTTCGTTCTGCTTGATGGCGATCAGCGCCATGCCGAAGCGCGAGGTCTCGATCAGGAGCGAGGCGACGATGGCGGCGACCAGCAGGCCCCCGGCGATCATCGACAGCACGCGCGCATCCGCGAACTGCATGTAGAGGGCCGGCGCCTCGCGGCGCATCGGCATGGCGACCTCCTGATAGCCGAGCCATTCGAAGACGTAGAGCAGCGCCAGCGGATAGGCGAGCATCGCAAGCGCGAAGTAGTGGCCGCGCAGGCGGAAGGTCGGCAGGCCGACCAGGATGCCGGCGGCCGCGCCGACGAGGCCGGCAACCGGAATGGTCAGCCAGGGCGACAGCGCGAAATGCACCGAGCCGAGCGCCACCGTATAGGCACCGAGCCCGAAGAAGGCGGCATGGCCGAAGGAGACGAGGCCGGAATAGCCCGACAGCACGTTCCAGGAGATGCCCATGATCGCCCAGACGGCGACCAGGGTCAGCATGAGCTGGTAGTACTGGTCGCTGACCAGAACCACCGCCGCCCCGTAGACGGCGGCGAGCAGGGCGAGGACGACGAGCGAGCGGCCGAGGGTCTTGCGGCGGTTCATGGTTCAGACCCTCTCCACGTTGCGGCCGAACAGGCCTTGCGGGCGCAGGAAGATCACCCCCAGGAAGACCACGAAGATGGCCGTGTTCTGCAGCTGGACCGGCAGGATCAGCGTCGAGAGCTGCTGGACGAGCCCGATCAGCATGCCGCCCCAGAAGGCGCCGGTGATCGAACCGAGCCCGCCCAGCACCACGCCGGCATACATGACGATGACGAATTCGAGCCCGACATAGGGCTGGAATGGGTAGTAGATCGCCACGAGGCCGCCCGCGATGGCGGTCACCCCGGTGCCGATCGCGAAGGCGACGCGATGCGCGCGATCGACATCGATGCCCATATAGACGGCTGCTTCCGGATTGTCGGCAGCCGCCCGGAGCGCCTTGCCGAGACGGCTGCGCGAGACGAACAGGAAGAGCGCGACCGTCACGGCGATCGATACCACCGCCCCGACGGCCCGGCCCTGGTTCAGGAACACGCTGACGAAGTCGTTGTCGATCAGGGGCCCGATCTCCCACGCACTCGACGAGAGCGGGGTGCGCACCGAGCGCGGCTCCGAGCCGAACAGGATCAGCCCGCCATTCTGCAGGATCAGAGCGACCCCGAGCGTCAGGATCAGCTGGGCATAGTGCCCCGCACCCTCGGTGCTGGCGACCTTGACCCCGGTGACGCGGGAGACCAGGAAGCGGTGGATGAACCAGCCGGCCACGAAAAGGATCGGTCCGGCCATGATCGCCCCGACGATCGGCCCGGCATAGGGCCCGAGCACCGCCAGCAGGCCGAACCCGGTGAACAGATACCAGGCCGCATACATGCCGAGCATCATCAGATCGCCCTGGGCGAAGTTGATGACACGCATGACGCCGAAGATCATGCCGAGGCCGGTGCACATCAGGCCGTAGAGGCAACCGACCATCAGACCGGCAGCGAGCGCCTGAAGGAAATTCTCGAGAAGGATCAGGCCAGGGCTCACGCGGCTCGCCCTCCCGATCGCGAAGGACCGGCGGCACGCCGATCCGGTCCGGTACAGGCGGCATTGCGCGGCCGGCCAGGACCGCGCCCCGCGCGGCCGGAGTCACCCAGCATCTCCGACATCATTCCTCCCAGCAGGTCATTGTTCCGGCTGCCCTCTTGGCGAGAACTGCTCCGGTAGACCCCTACCGCCGGCTTCTATTGTCTGGTCCGGCTCTTTTACTGGGAGTGTTCTGGCCGGCGTCTCCAGTGTCAATTTGGGTGGGGGGTATATCTGATATGTAGGGCTCCTCTGCGCCCCCCGGACTAACCTCCGTCGCCGCTCCCGACCGGGCGCCGCGGCTCCGCCGCCGCACCCGGGATCGGGCACCAAGCCACGGAAAGCGAACGGACAAGTCGGCCGGCCGGCGCGCGCCGCCGACGGCCGGGCCAGGGGAGAGACGGGATGTCGGTTGCGATCGGGGACATGCGGGTGGTGGCCGATACGGCCGACGTGCTCGGCGAGGTGCCGCTCTGGGATGCGGCCGCCGGCACGCTGACCTGGATCGACATCATGAAGCCCGGCTGCCACCGGCTTGATGCAGCCACCGGGGCGGTGACCAGCTGGACGCCACCGGAAAAGCTCGGCTCCTGGGCGCTGCGCGCGTCGGGCGGCCTGTTCACCGCCGGGCGCGGCGGGCTCGGTCTGTGGGACCCCGAAGCCGGGACTTTCGAGCGGCTGGCCTCGCCGGAGGCCGACCGGCCCGGCAACATGCTCAATGACGGACGCACCGACCCGCGCGGCCGCTTCGTCGTCGGCAGCATGGACAAGATGCTGACCGGCCCGAACGGCCGGCTCTGGCGCGTCGACCCGGACCGCTCCGTGACGCTGCTGCAGGATGCCGACATCTGGCTGCCGAATTCGATCGCCTGGAGCCCGGACGGGCGCACCTTCTATCTCGGCGACAGCCGCACCAAGCTGATCTTCGCCTATGACTGGGATCTCGACACCGGCACCCCGTCGAACCGGCGTGTCTTCGCCGACACCGCCGCCATCCCGGGCGAGCCGGACGGCTCAAGCGTCGACGCCGAGGGCTTCCTCTGGAATGCCCGCTTCGACGGCAGCTGCCTCGCCCGCTTCGCGCCCGACGGCCAGCTCGACCGGATCGTGCCGACGCCGGTCTCGCGGCCGAGCCACTGCACCTTCGGCGGGGCGGACCTGAAGACCCTCTACGTCACCACCGCCCGCTTCCGCCTGTCCGCCGAGCGCCTCGCCGCCGAACCGATGGCCGGCGCGCTGCTGGCGGCGGAGGTCTCCGTCGCCGGCCTGCCGGAGCCGGTCTGGGGCGGATGCTGATCCGAAGAGGCCGCGGGGTCAGCGCGCGGCGGTCAGTCCGTCCATGCGCATGACGACGCGGCCGCCGGAGACTGCGGCGACCGAAAAGCGGTCGCCGTCGGCGCGGCCGAGGAAGGTCACATCGGCGGGAGCGAAGACCGGGGCCAATGCCCGGAACGTGAAGGCCTGCACGAAACGGCCGGGCTGGTTGGCTTCGACCAGGTCGGCAAGGCCGGTCGCGATCAACGGGCCGTGCACGACGAGGCCCGGATAGCCCTCGATCTGGCGGCAATAGGGCTCGTCATAGTGGATGCGGTGGGTGTTGAAGGTCACCGCCGAATACTGGAACAGCAGCACCGGCCCGGCGGAGAGGTGTCGCCGCCAGAGCGGTGCGAAGCCGGGATCGACCGCCGCATCCGCGTCCTCGGGCGCCGGTTCGGGGGTCGGGGTCGGGGTCGGGGTGATCTCCCGATAGACAATGGTATGCCGATCGCTCAGGTCTGCGCCCTCGTCGCCGGTGATGCGGTGTTCCACCGTGACGAAGACCAGCGGGCCGGAGCGGCCGGTCTTGTCGGCGACATCGAGAATTTCCGATCGCCGCGTCAGCCGTTCGCCGACCCGGATCGGCCGGCGCACTTCGACCGTCGAACCCGCCCACATCCGCCGCGGCAGCGGCACCGGCGGCAGGAAGCCGCCGCGCCGACGATGGCCGTCCGGGCCGATCTCGCCCGCGCGCAGCGCCGGCGGAAAGAGCGCCCAGACCCAGGCGACCGGCCAGGCCGCGCCGGCCTGCGGCGCGCGCTCATGATCGAGCAGGGCGGCGATGCGCTCGGCGAGCAGCGCGCTCGCGGTCTCCTCGCGGGTCTCCGTCCGCCCGATCCAGTCGGCGAGAGTGACGATGGCCTGGCTCATGACGGCTCCGATGGGCAACGAATGACGCCCGGGTGCCGGAAGCGCCCGGGCAAGGCGCCTGAGCGCCGGCCTTCCGCGAGCCTAGGATGGCCGGCCCGGCGCCCGGAAGGCCGAGGGCCGGGAATAACTGCTATTCGACCTGCCGGCCCGGGCTTTGGTTCGAGGTCGATCGTCCTGAAAAACCAAAAGGTTAAACGAGAGTTTCGGTCCGCAACCAACCCGCTCGTCGCCCTTTCGCCGTCCCGTCCTCCCGGCGCAGTCTGCCGAACCGAAACGACGCCGGGGCCGATGGAGCTCCGGCCCTGGGAGGAATGGCGGCATGGCGCAGGCGCGCGCGGCGGTGGTCGGAGTGGGGACGACGGCCTATGGCCGATTGCCCGAATACGACGCCTACGATCTCGGCATGTGGGCCCTGACCGAGGCCCTGAAGGATGCCGGGCTCGGCTTCGCCGATCTCGACGGCATCATCGTCAATCGCATCCCGGACTATCAGCGCTTCTGCGAGATCGCCGGGATCGATCCGAGTTTCGTCACGATCACGCCGGGCCACGGCCGCTTCGCGGCGATTTGCATCGAGATGGCGCTGCAGGCGGTGCTGTCGGGCCGCTGCCGGACGGTCGCGCTGGTCTACGGCAACAACGGCCGCTCGGCCGGGGCGGCCTATGGCGGGGAGAGCGACAGCTACGGCTCCGGCGGCGGCGCCATCTGGTGGCCCTACGGCATGACCTCGCCGGGCGCCTTCCACGCCATGATGATGCGCCGCCACATGGCGCAATACGGCACAAAGCCGGAGCATCTGGCCGAATTGGCGATGACCTTCCGCGACCATGCCTGCCGCAATCCGCAGGCGGTCATGCGCAAGCCGTTCACGCTCGACGACTACATGAACGCGCGCATGATCGCCGAGCCGCTGCGCCTGCTCGACTATTGCCTGATCAACGACGGTGGCGTCGCGTTGATCATCACCACGGCCGAACACGCCAAGGATTGCGCGCGTCCGCCGGTGCATATCCGCGGCGCGGCGCTGCAAACCGTGTTCGCCAATTCGATGTTCCCGCCCGAGGACTACTGGTACGGCGCGGTCGCCTCTGTGACCGAGCGCAGCTTCCGCGAGGCCGGGCTCGGCCGCGACGACATGCAGGCACTGATGATCTACGACAACTTCACCCCGACGGTGATGTTCAGCCTGGAAGGCGCCGGCTATTGCGGGCGCGGCGAAAGCGGCCCGTTCGTCGCCGAGGGCCATCTCCGGCTCGGCCGGCGCTACCCGACCAACACCTCCGGCGGGCATCTGTCCGAGAGCTACATGCAGGGCTGGGCGCTCAACGCCGAGGCGGTGCGCCAGCTGCGTGCCGATTGCGGCGACCGCCAGGTCGCGGGCGCGGCCAATGTTCACTACATCGCCGCCGCCCCGGTCTGCTCCTCCATCGTCTATTCGCGGGACCCGTCATGAGCCAGCCAACCGGACTGCCCCCGAAGCCCCGCCCGCGTCTCGATGGACCCGAACGCCCCTTCTGGCTCGGCCTGCGCGAGCGCGAGATCCGCGTGCAGCGCTGCACCGGCTGCGGCCACCGCCGCTTCCCGGCAAGCCGCTATTGCCCCGAGTGTCATTCCGACGCCTTCGCCTGGGAGGCCGTCGGCACCACCGGCACGGTCGAGACCTTCTGCGTCTTCCACAAGGCCTATTTCCCCGGCTTTCTGGGCGAGATGCCCTATGCCGTGGTGCAGGTGCGGCTCGACGACGGCCCGCGCTTCTTCTCCAACCTGGTCGGCACCAAGCCGGCCGACATCCGCCCCGGCCAGCGCGTGACGGCCGTGTTCGAGGACATCGACGCCGAGGCGACGGTCCTGAAATTCAAGCTCATCGAAGGGGACGCGGCATGAAGGCGATGGTGGTCGACGGCCCCGGCGGGGTCGATGTGCTGCAGTACCGGGACGTGCCGGATCCGGTCGCGGCCGCCAAGGACGTGGTCATCCGGGTCGACAGCTGCGGGGTCTGCTACCACGACATCGTCACCCGCAACGGCACCCTCAAGGCCGGCGTGAAGATGCCGGTCATCCTCGGCCACGAGATCGCCGGCACGGTGGTCGATGTCGGCACGGGCGTGCGCGGCTTCAAGCCGGGCGACCGGGTCGCGACGGTGCAGCGCTACCATATCTGCGGCTCCTGCGCGCATTGCCGGACCGGCCACGAGCCGCTCTGCGACGACCGCAAGTTTCTCGGCGACTGGGGCCTCGTCGGCGGCTACGCCCAGTTCGTCGCGGTCGAGGACGACAATGTCGCGCTCGTGCCCGACGCGGTCCCGCTCGATCAGGCGGCGATCACGGCCTGCACGCTCGGCACGGTGTGGAACGCCATGCGCGATGTCGGCAACATCAAGATCGGCGAGACCGTGCTGGTCACCGGCTCTGGCGGCGGTCTCGGCATGGCGTCGATCCAGCTCGCCCGCCTGCAGGGCGCGCGGGTGATTGCGCAGACGACCTCCAAGGCCAAGGCCGAGCGGCTTTACGAACTCGGCGCCCATGAGGTCGTGGTGCATGAGCGCGGCGAGGATTTCTCGCGTCAGGTCAAGGCGTTGACCAAGGGGCGCGGCGTCGATGTGGTGGTCGACAATGTCGGCAACCTCTTGTTCGACCCGATCCGCAAGTCGCTCGCCATCCGCGGCCGCTGGATCCTGATCGGCCAGCTCACCGGCGATTTCGTGCCGTTCAATCCCGCGCAGCTGTTCCTGAAGGGCATCTCGATGCTGTCGGCGACCTCGACGACGCGCGACCAGCTGGTCCATTGCCTCGATCTCGTCGCCGCCGGCGGCGTCGTTCCCGTGGTCGCCGACCGCCTGCCGCTGACCGAGGCGCGCGAGGCGCATCGGCGGGTCGAAGCCGGCACCGTCGCCGGGCGCGTCGTGCTGCAACCGATCCATTGAGGAGGCCCGCGCCATGAAGATCGATGCTGCCATCGTCGGGATCGGCGCCTCGCCGTTTGGCCGCTTCCTGCCCGAAAGCCAGCTCGGTCTGATGGCCAAGGCCTTCAAGGCGGCGCTGGCCGATGCGGGCCTCGAGCGCTCCGACATCGACGGGCTTTCGACCCATATGGGTTCGCCGCTTGGGGTCGATTACGACCGCGTCGCCGAGGCCTTCGGGCTCGACATCCGATACGTCAACCAATCCTGGCTGCACGGCCGCTTCGTCACCAACGCGCTGCAGCATGCGGCGCTGGCCGTCTCCGCCGGGCTCGCCGACGTGGTCGCCTGCGTCACCGGGATCAGCTTCACCCGCGAGCGGGATCTTCTCGGCGGCCCGGGCGACATGGAGGGCATGCGCGAGGAGGGCGGCACCCATGGCGAGGCGCCGACCTACGGGCTGACCGCCCCGGCCGGCGGCGCGGCCCTGTCGATGCAGCGCTACATGCATCTCTATGGCGGGACGAGCGAGAAGCTCGCCGCCGTGCCGATGCAGATCCGGCAGCATGCGCTGCTCAATCCGGACGCCTTCATGAAGGAGCCGCTGACGCTGGAGAAGCATCAGGCGGCCCGCATGGTGGTCGACCCGCTGCGCCTCTACGACTGCTGCCTGATGACCGACGGCGCCGTCGTCCTTCTGGTGACCACCACCGAGCGGGCGCGCGACCTGAAGCAGAAGCCCGTGCGCATCGCCAGCATGCAGGGCATCCGCTCGGGCCGGAACGAATTCATCTTCGCCCCGCCCGGTCTCGGCATCAACCAGCAGCCGGTCTCCGACATCCGCGCCCGGCCGGTCGACCAGGAGATCTATGCCCGTTCGGGCATCGACCGCGGCGCCGTCAAGGGCCTCTACACCTACGACGCCTTCGCGCCGCTGCCGCTCTTCGTGCTCGAGCGCTTCGGCTTCTGCGGCGCCGGCGAAGCCCTCGATTTCGTCCAGGGCGGCACGATCGGGCCTGGCGGCAAGTTGCCGCTCAACACCCATGGCGGGCTTCTGTCGGAAGCCCATGTCGCCGGCTGGAACCATCTGCGCGAGATGGTCCGTCAGCTGCGCGGCGAGGCCGGCCCGCGCCAGATCCCCGGCGCGGATGTCCTGCAATGGGCGACCTGCTGGGGCGATTCCGTCCTTCTGGCGGCGTAACGACCGCGCGGCGCCGCACCGGCGCCCCTCGGGCTCCCGCTTCGCCGGGAGCCCTTCTCGATCGATCCGTCCGGGTCCGGCCGACCCGCACGAGGCCCTGGAGGCACCCCATGACGGCCCCATTGAATCCATCCGCGCCGCCCGCCCATGCCAAGCCGCGGCCGCGCATGAGCCCGGACAGCAAGCCCTTCTGGGACGGCTGCCGGCGCCACGAATTGCTGCTGCCGACCTGTGAGGACTGCGGCCGCGCCCATCTGCCGCCGGGACCGGTCTGCCCCTTCTGCTTCTCCGACCGCCTCGCCTGGAAGAAGGCCTCCGGCCGCGGCCGCATCTCCACCTTCGTGGTTGTCCACAAGGAATGGTTCCCGGCCTTCAAGCCGGACCTGCCCTACAATGTCGTCCAGGTGGAACTGGAGGAAGGCCCGCGGCTGACCGCCAATCTGGTCGGCCATGGCGGTCGCAAGCCGGTCATCGGCGAGGCGGTCCGCGTGGTCTTCGACACCGTCGACGACAGCCTGACCATGCCGCGCTTCGAGCCGGCCTGACCTGCCCGGCGTCCGCCCGGTCCCACCGCCCCCCTCGCCCGCTTCCCGACACCGCATCCGCTCTGCGCGGCGAACGGGACGCCGGCGGCGGCTCGGCCGGCGGGCGACCCGGTCGGGCCGCCCGCCCCTCACGAAAGGACGGACTGCGCCCAGAACGACGAACCGCCGCCGAGACCGTCGACGCCGGCTTCAACCGCGGCCGATATAGGGCATCTTGGTCGCCATGATGGTCATGAACTGGACGTTGGCGCTGAGCGGCAGGCCGGCCATGTGCAGGACGGCGTCGGCGACCAGCTGGGCGTCCATGGTCGGCTCGGGAGCGAGCGTGCCGTTGGCCTGGGGCACGCCCTTCGAGATGGCGGTCGTCATGTCGGACGCGGCGTTGCCGATGTCGATCTGGCCGCAGGCGATATCGTAGGGCCGGCCGTCGAGCGAGATGGAGCGGGTCAGGCCGGTGACGGCGTGCTTGGAGGCCGTGTAGGCGACCGAACCGGGGCGCGGCACATGGGCCGAGATAGAGCCGTTGTTGATGATCCGGCCGCCCTGCGGCACCTGCCGGCGCATCAGGTTGAAGGCGCTGCGCGCGACCAGGAAGACGCCGTGGACGTTTACGTCGATGACGCGCTTCCAGTCCTCCCAGGCCGTGTCGCCGACCGGGGTCGAGATCAGGCCGACGCCGGCATTGTTGAAGACCACGTCGAGGCGGCCGAACCGGGCTTCGATGGCGGCGAACAGGCCGTCGACCGCTGCCGGGTCGGAGACATCGCAAGGCGCGACCAGGACGCGCTCGGCCGGCGCCCCGGATTCGTCGGCGGCCGCCTGCAGTTCGGCGGCGCGACGGCCGACCAGAACCACCGCATAGCCGGCCGCCAGGAACGTGATCGCGGTCTTCCGGCCGATCCCGGAACTGGCGCCGGTGATCAGCGCGACGCGAATATCGGACATTTTTTCCTCCCAAACCTCGGACAATTAGGGGCGCGACCATGTCATGTTTTCGCCGCCCCGTCAGCCTCCCGAATGCCGGCCCGCCATGCCGTCGGAGACGGCCCGACCCGCGCCGCAATGGCCTGGCCCGGCAGGATTTCGGGGAATGGCACCCGATGTCGGCTGACCTTCACCATCTACATGCTATAGTTGCGCCCTGGCCCGAACCTGTACGGAGTTGCCGGCGTGACCCCTCGAAATCCCGTCGCCGCCGATCCGGCCGGAGCGGCCCCTCGCCGCGCGCCATGTGGCTGGAGCGCCCTGCCCGATCTTGCCCTTCGGCGGGTTCGAATCATCGCGCTTTTCGCGGGCCTGCTGCTCGGCCTGGACAGCGCGCCGGTTCGCGCCGACCCCTGGCAGGATTGCCTCAACGGCAAAACCGACATGGTCGAGGCGAGTTGCACCGCGGCGATCCGGCTCGGGCGCCATCCCAAGAGCCAATTGGCGGCCGCCTACGAGACGAGAGGCCTTTCGAGGATGGTCTCCGGCCGGAACGACGATGCGATCGCGGACTTCACGAAGGCGCTCGCACTCGACCCGCGAAGGGGCTCCGCCCTTCACAATCGAGCCTTCGCCCATGCTGCCGCGGGTCGAAACGACCTGGCCGAAAAAGACGCCTCGGCGCTGATTGCGCTCGATCCGGGCGAGGCGTCCTCATACACATTGCGCGGCGTCCTATACAATCAGAACGGCGATCAAATCCGCAGCCTTGAAGATCTGAATTATGCCATCAAACTTGATCCCAAGGAATGGTTTGCCTATTCGTATCGAAGCCAGGTCTACGCCTTGCAAAAAGAATTCAGGAAGGCGCTAGAGGACATCACCAAGTCCATAGAACTTGAACCCGACTACCCATGGAGTTACTGGGATCGCGCCGTCGTTTTGAACAGCAGACCGATGAATTTCTTCGACGGAATCGTATACCTATCCGACGTCGAGAAGTTCATCGGCTTCGTGCCGGACTTTGCGCCAGCCCGTGTCCTGCTCGGGCTGCATTTTGCGAGATCGAATCGTCCCGAGCGTGCCATTGAGACGCTCTCCAAAGCTCTTGAAATCTATAATCAAACAGCCGACGAGAAATACCATAAACCGATCATCCAAACCTACAAGGGCACTCTGATCAGTCGGATCTTCAATGCCCATGAAAACAACAAGACAATCGCAGCAGCCTACAAATTGCGCGGCCTGTTGTTTCAGAAGCAGAAAAAGCTCAATGAATCCGTTCAGGATTTCAACGCCGCGGCCGCGATCGCTCCCGCCGATACCGGCATCTTCCTGAATCGAGCAAGAAGTCTCTCTGAACTCAAGAACTTCCCGGCGGCACTTGCGGACCTGAACATCGCGATCGCCAACGGCCCGCCGTCGGCAGAGGCCTACTTCCTGCGCGGCATGGCGCTGCGGGCCGTCGGTTCGACCACCGAATCCATCGCTGACTTCTCGAAAGCCATCGAACTGAAACCCAACGACGCCTTGGCGTTCAACAATCGGGCGATCTCACGCATGAACCTCGGCGATCGCGACGCGGCACTGGCGGACTTCCAGCGCGCGATCGATATCGACCCGGCCTTCGCGGCTCCGCGGCGGAACAAGGGCAAACTCCTCTTCGACCGCGGCGACAACGAACAGGCGCTGGCCGAATATTCCGAGTTCATCCGGCTGCAGCCGAAATATGCCCCCGCCTACGCCACGCGGGCGAACCTCTACGATAGGCTAGGACAGGCGGATCGGGCCCTCGACGATTATCGGACGATGGTCCGGCTGCGGTCGGCGGAGCTGATCCTCAAGTCCGACGATGCGTCCGCCCTGAACGATCGCAGTTGGGCCAATTCCCATCTCGGCCGGCCCGACCTCGCCCTGGAGGATATCGAACGCGCCCTGACCATCCGGCCGCGCGATGGGTCGCTGCTCGACACGCGCGGCTACGCGCTCTTGAAACTCGGTCGCATCGAGGAGGCGATCGCGGATTTCAAGGCCGCGATCGAGATCAAGCCGGCGGACCCAGAACTGAAAGCCCATCTCGCCGAGGCGGAAGCCGCGCTGCGCGCCGCCAAGCCGTAGCACCAGAGCGCCGTCCGAGGCTCGATTCCGGCAGACGGCCACCGCGATCCCGGCCCAAGTCCGATGGCGACCGGCCGGGCCGACCCTACTGGGCGGCGATCAGGATGAACTCGACCAGGATGTTCGGGTCGGCCATCTCGACCACGCCGGCGGCGCGGGCCGGGCAGGCGTTGCGGTCGATCCACTGGTCCCAGACGGCGTTGACGGCGTCGTAGTCCTGCATGCTCTTCAGCCAGATGGTGGCCGAGAGGACCTTGGACCGGTCGCTGCCGAGCTCGGCGAGGATCCGGTCGACCCGGGCAAGCGCCTGGGCGGCCTGCTCGGCGGCGCCGCAGGTCCAGTCGTCGCCGACCTGGCCGGCGAAGTAGATCGTGCCCTGGTGGACGACGGCGCGGCTGCGCCGCCCGTTCTGGTCGATCCGCGTGATGGTCATGGTGGGGGCGAATCCCGTTTTGGGCGCGGCATGCAGGGTGTCGGGCATCCCGCAGGCGGCGCGGTGGCCGTGAGGCCGGAGAGCGGAGCCGACGCGCAGCGCTGCGGCCGGCACCGGCAACGCGTCAGGCATCGTCTGTGTCGGAGCGCGATCGGAACCGGGCCGCCTGCGCGGACTGCTCGGCACGAACCCAGGCGGCGTCCAGATGATCGATCAGAAGCCGCTTCAGAAGTTGTCCGTCGCGCGCCTCCAGGGCGTCGATGATCGCCGCGTGCTGGGCGCTGACCGAGGACCAGTCGCTCTGCCGCATGATGCCGAGGAAGCGGATGCGGTGCAGGCGCAGGTTCAGCGTCTTGTGCAGTTCGATCAGGGTATCGTTGCGGGTCGCCCGCGCGATGCGCAGGTGGAAGGCCTGATTCTCACGGAAATAACCGATCCGGTCGCCCTCCGCGCGCGCCGCAATCATGCGCTCCTGATACCCGCGCAGCGCCAGCACGTCCGCGTCGTCGCGGTTTTCGCAGGCCATCTCGCCGGCAAGGCCTTCGAGCGTGGCGTAGACCCGCAGCATGTTCTTGATCTCGGCCGGCGACGGGTCGGCGACCAGGGTCCGCTTGTTCGGATAGACCCGGACGAGCCCCTCCAACGCGAGAATCTTCAGCGCCTCGCGCAGGGGCGTGCGCGAGACGCCGAGTTCGTCCGACAGCGTCTGCTCGACGATCCGCTCACCCGGCTTGATCATGTCGTGGATGATCAGGTCGCGAAGCTGGCTGGCGATGCGCCGGGGCAGCGGCTGGGGATCGAGCGCGGCGGCCACGGGGGCCGCACGATCCGGGCGCGGCTCGGACGCTGCGCCAGCGGCAACCGGGACGGCAGCAGCCGGGATGGCGGCGGGTGCCGCCTCGATGACGGCCTTTGGCATGTCGGGACTGCGGGTCACGCGTCGATCCACCTTCATCGACCCGGCATGTGCCGGGCAATCGACATGTAACCGGGTTTCGCATTGTATTCAACTGGGTAATTCCTCGATCGAGTCGGGCACCCGCCCACGGCGTGCCAATCGGCGGGCACTGCCGGAAACGCCGTGCCAATGACCGCTCGACGATTGGCATTTTATATCTTTATCAAATGGATAGAGGCCCACGACCGAGGCGCCGGCGCGCCGTCCGGGGTGGTTCGACTGCCGATCTTTCGGGCAACCGTCCCCGCGGTCCATATTGCCAAGCCTCCATGATTGTGCACTGTATCCAATTCATGGCCGGCGCACGGGGCCGAAAGGCGGAGCCAGGGCCTTCGCACGGTCGCCGGTGATGAGGGGGTCGGTATGAGAAGTCGTGTCGCCGGCATTCCGGGCAAGCTGCTCGGCGCCTGGGTCCTGTTTGCGGTCTTTCTGCATCTCTACTGGGCCGGGACCGGCTATCCGGAGCCGCTCGCCCTCGCCGCGATGCACTTGGCGTTGTTCGTGCCGCCGGTCTTCCTGCTGTTCCCGGCCACCGAGCGTTCGCCGAAGACCAAGCCGAGCCTCTTCGACTACGCGCTCGCGGTCGCGGCGCTGGTCCCCAACATCTACATCTACCTGAATCAGGCCGAGCTCTACGAACGGACGATGTTCATCGATCCCGTGTCGCCGCTGCAGCTCGCGCTCGGCACCGCCATGACGGTCACGGTGGTCGAGGCGACCCGCCGCTCGATCTCGGTGACGCTGGCCGGCCTGGTGGTGGTGGTGATCGCCTACATGCTGCTCGGTCATCTTCTGCCGGGCGCCTGGAACTATCGGCAGCTGTCCTTCGCGCACGTGACCGAGATCACCTATCTGTCGATCGGCAGCGGGCTCTACGGGCCGCTCACGGTGATGAGCGCGACCATCGTCGCGGTGTTCCTGATCTTTGGGTCCCTGATGCAGGGCAGCGGCATGAGCCGGCTGTTCGGCAATTTCGGCGCGATCACCGGCGGCCGCTTCACCGGCGGGCCGGCCAAGGTGGCGGTGATCAGTTCGGGCCTGTTCGGCATGATGAGCGGCTCGTCGGTCGCCAATGTCGTGGTGACCGGCTCGATCACCATCCCGATGATGAAGCGGCTCGGCTTCCGCCCGGTCTTCGCCGCCGGCCTGGAGGCCGCGGCCAGCGTCGGAGGACCGCTGGTGCCGCCGGTCATGGGCGCAGCAGCCTTCATCATGTCGGAGATGATTGCAGTCCCCTATTCGGAGATCATCAAGGCGGCAGCGCTCGGGGCGGTGCTTTACTACGTCAACCTGCTCGCCGTGGTCCATTTCGAAGCCAAGAAGCTCGGCATCGGCGCGATCCCGAAGGCGCACCTGCCGAGCTTGCGCGACATCGGCCGCGACCTGCACCTGCTGGTCCCGCTGGCGACGCTGGTCACGCTGATGATGCTGCGCTTCTCGCCCTATCTGGCCGCCTATTGGGCGACCATCACGACCGTCGTCATCGCCGCGTTGCGTCCGCATACCCGCATGGGCGTGCTGCGCGTGCTGCAGCACCTGCGCGACGGCGGCTACCTGATCGCAATGATCGTGGTCGCCGTCACCTCGGCCGGCATCATCACGGCCGCATTGTCGAGCACGGGCGTGCTGCTCGCCTTCACGGGCATGATCAAGAGCCTCGGCGGGCAGTCCCTGCTCTTGCTCTCGATCCTGATCGCCAGCACCTGCCTGTTGATCGGCGTCGGCATTCCGACCACGCCGGCCTATATCATCACGGCCGCGATCGGCGCGCCGATCGTCGCCGAACTCGGCGTGCCCCTGCTCGCCGCCCATCTCTTCATCTTCTATTTCGCGGTTCTGGCCGATGCCTCGCCGCCGGTCGCCCCGGTCGCCGATGCGGCAGCGACGATCGCCGGCGCCCCGGCCGTCACGACCGGCTTCTATGCCTGCCGCTTCGCCCTCGGCGGCTTCGTCGGCGGGCTCGCCTATGTGTTCGAGCCGGGCCTGATCCTGCGCGGCAGCTGGCTCGACATCGCCGCCACCCTGACGGCGCTCGGGTGCGGGCTCGTGCTGATCGCCGCCGGCCTCGCCGGCTACGCCTGGGCACGGCTGTCGATCCTGAGCCGGCTCGCGCTGGTCTCGGCCGGCTGCGTCTGCTGCCTCGCCTACCGGTGGCCGGTCATCGAGCGGGCCGCCCTGGGGCTCCTCGCGATCGCCATCCTGATCCTGCTCGGCCGTCTGATGGAGGCGCGCGGGCTGACCACACCCCTGCGGCCGGCCGAGCCCGTCGTCCTCGAAGGAGAAAGACCATGACCATGACGCGCCAGAAGACCTATTACGGCGTCAGCGTCGGCATCCTGATGGTGCGCTCCTACTTTCAGCGCTTTGTCGGCGATATCGGCAACGCGCTGACCTGGGACTTCCCCGTCCAGTACAAGATCGTCCACGACGCCACACCGGCCCGGATGACCGACTTGCACAATGTCGATCTGCTCGACGCCTTCAAGAAGGCGGCGCAGGAGTTGATCGACAGTGGTGTCGACGGCATCACGACGACCTGCGGTTTTCTGTCGATTTACCAGAAGGAACTGGCCGAGTTCTGCACCGTACCGGTCGCCACAAGCAGCCTCCTGCAGGTGCCGATGGTCCAGCGCCTGATCCCGGCGCGCAAGAAGGTCGGCATTCTGACCTATTCGGCCGCCTCGCTGAACGGACGCTATTTCGAGGGCGTCGGCGTCGATCCCGCGACCCCGGTTGCCGGCATGCCGGCCGACAGCGAATTCGTCCGCTCGATCCGCGACGGCGACGACACCGTGCCGTTCGAGGTGCTGAAGGAGGAAGTGCTAGCCGCCACCGGCCGCCTCCTCGAGCGCGAGCCCGAGATCGGTGCGATCGTATCGGAATGCACCAATCTGACGCCCTACAGCGCCGACATCGTCGCCCGCTTCGGTGTGCCGGTCTATGACGCCGTCACGTTGGTCAACTGGTTCCACGGCGGCCTGCGCCCGCGCCGGTTCGTGCAGTCATGAGCCATGCCGCCTTCGCCATCGTCGGTGGTGGGCTGGTCGGTGCCGGGATCGGCTACGGCTTGGCGAAGGCCGGCCACGACGTGCTGCTGCTCGACGAGGGCGACGTGGCCTTCCGCGCCGCGCGGGGCAATTTCGGCAATGTCTGGGTCCAGGGCAAGGGCTTGAACAGCCCCGCCTATGCGGATCTGAGCCGCGGCGCCGCGCTCGGCTGGCGCGCCTTCGCAGACGAACTCGAAGACCTCTCGGGGGTGCCGCTGCATTTCTCGCAGAACGGCGCCTTCTATGTCTGCCTGGGCGCGGACGAGCTTGAGCGTCGCGCCGACGCGCTCATGGCGGCCGAGGCGGCCAGCCGGATCCCGAGCGGCATCGAGCGGGTCGATCGCGCCGGCGTCGCCGCGGTCATTCCCGAGATTGGCGAAGCGGTCGCCGGCGCCACCTTCTGCCCGCTCGACGGGATGGTCGACCCGCTGCGCCTGCTGCGCGCGCTGCTGTCCGGCTACCAGCGCCTGGGCGGCCGGGTGCAGGCGGGCGGGCGCATCGCGCGGATCGATGGCGAGGGCCGCGGCTTCGTGCTGCGCGACGCCAGCGGCATTGTGGCCACGGCCGACCGGGTCGTGCTGGCGGCCGGGCTCGGCAATGCCGGGCTCGCCCCGCAACTCGGCCTGACGGCGCCGGTCCGTCCGGTGCGCGGCCAGGTGTTCATCACCGAGAAGCTGCGCCCCTTCATGCCCTGCGGGATCCATTTCATCCGCCAGACGGCGGATGGCGGCGTCATCTGCGGCGAATCTTCCGAGGAGGCCGGCTTCGACGAGGCGACCACCCGCCCGGTTCTGCGCAACTCTGCGGCGAAGATCACGGCCGTTCTGCCGCTCCTGCGCCATGTCCGCGTCGTCCGCGCCTGGGGCGCGCTGCGCGTGATGAGTCCGGACGGCCTGCCGGTCTACCAGCGCTCCACCAGCCATCCCGGCGCCTATCTGGCCTCGGTGCACAGCGGCGTGACGCTGCTGCCCTTCCATGCCGGCCCGTTCGCGGCCGCGCTTGCCGGCGACTGGCTCGCACCCGATCTCGCCGTCCCGTTCTCGCCGGAGCGCTTTCATGTTTAGGAGCCTGACCGAACCGACCGGCCGGCTGGTCACGGTCTCCCTCGACGGGCGGAGCGTAGAGCTGCCCGAGGGCGACAATCTCGCCGTGGCGCTGCTGCGCGCCGGGCACGGACCGTTCCGCACCACGCCCGCCAAGGCCGCGCCCCGCCAGCCCTACTGCATGATGGGTGTGTGTTTCGAATGCCTTGCCGAGATCGACGGCGTGCCCAACCGGCAGACCTGCCAGGAGCGGGTGGTCCCGGGCCAGAGTATCCGCCGCCAGGATGGCGCGCGGTCGACCGGGTCGGCGGCCGCGCCCGCTCCCGCCGCGCGAGGGACGCCATGACGGCCGGCACCGCACCGCAGGTCGCCGCCGACGGCGAGACCGTCGATCTGGCCATCGTCGGCGCGGGGCCGGCCGGCATGGCCGCCGCCATCCGGGCCGCCGAACTCGGTCTGGCGGTGGTCGTGTTCGACGACCAGCCGGCGCCCGGCGGCCAGATCTACCGCAATGTCGCCCATCCCCCGCCCCTGCCGCGGCATGTTCTCGGGCCGGACTATCACGCCGGGGCCGCCCTGGTCGCCCGGTTCCTCGCATCCGGCGCCGAATATCGGCCGTCGAGCGTGGTCTGGCACGTTGCGGAGGGCAGCCTTTCCCATACCGGGCCGGACGGCGGCGGGACGCTCGCCGCCCGCCGCATCCTGATCGCCACCGGTGCCATGGAACGTCCCTTCCCCGTCCCGGGCTGGACTCTTCCCGGCGTGATGACCGCGGGCGCCGCTCAGATCATGTTGAAGGCTTCGGCGACGGTGGTCGACGACGCCGTCTTCGCCGGCAGCGGTCCGCTGCTCTATCTCGTCGTCGCGCAGTATCTGAGAGCCGGCATTCGCATCCGCGCCCTGCTCGATACCACGCCGAGGGGCGCTCGGCGGCGCGCTTTGGCCCGGCTCGGTTCGGCCTGGTCCGGCCGCACGACCCTCGCCAAGGGGCTCGGCCTTTTGGCCGAAATCCGGCGGGCGGGCGTGACGGTCCATCGTCATGTCGCCGATCTGGCGGCCGTCGGCACCGATCGGCTCGACGCCGTGACCTGGCGATCGGGCTCGGTCCGCCATCGCCTCGACTGCGCGACGCTGTTCCTGCACCAGGGCATCGTGCCGAACGTCAACACAGCCATGGCGGTCGGCTGCAGCCATCGCTGGGACGAGGGCCAGTTGTGCTGGCGTCCGACGCTCGATGCGGCCGGCCGCAGCAGCGTCCCCGGCGTGATGGTCGCCGGCGACGGCGGCGGCATTGCGGGCGCCGTGGCAGCTGCATTGTCCGGCGAGATCGCCGCCATCGCGGCCGCATCCGATCTCGGCCGGATCGACGGCGCCACCCGCGACCGGCTGCTCGGCCCTCTGGAAAGCCGGCGGCGGCGCGACATGGCCGTCCGGCCGTTCCTCGAGACGCTCTATCGGCCGGCCGACGCCGACCGCATCCCGTCGCGGGACGAGACCCTGGTCTGCCGCTGCGAGGAGGTCGACCGCGGCACCCTCGCCGACATCGTGCGTCGCGGCTGTCCGGGCCCGAACCAGATCAAGGCCTTCAGCCGCTGCGGCATGGGGCCGTGCCAAGGCCGGCTGTGCGGCCACACCGTGACGGAACTGTTCGCCGACCTGACCGGGCGGTCCCCCGACGAGGTCGGCCACTACCGCATCCGCATGCCGATCAAGCCGGTCACGCTCGGCGATATCGCCGGTCCGTGACCCCCAGGAGGAGACCTGCCCTGTGAAACCCGAACCGCTTTCCTACGACACAGCACCGCCGGCATCGCAGGCCGTGTTCGACGACATCAAGCGGACCCGCAAGGTCGATGATGTCAACGACTTCTGGAAATACCTCGCCAACGACCCGGTCACGATGAAGCGAACCTGGGAGAGCGTGAAGGAGGTCATGCAGCCGGGTGCGCTCGACGTGCTGACCAAGGAGATGCTCTATCTCGCCGTTTCGATCACCAACAGCTGCACCTATTGCATCGCGAGCCATTCGGCCGCGGCCGCCAAGGCCGGCATGTCGCAGGAGATGTTCGGAGAACTGGTTGCCGTGGTCGGGATGGCGAACGAGACCAACCGCCTGGTCACCGCCTACCGGGTACCGGTCGACAAGGCCTTCGGGGGCTGACGCACCGATGAGCGCGACCGAAGACTCCGAAGCCATGAGCGCACTCTGCGCGCGGCTCGCCCGCATCCCGACCGCAACGCTGTCGAGCCAGCTCGTCAAGCGCGGCCTCAGGGCGACCTATATCGGCGGCGCCCGGCATCTGGTCGGCAGCGGCGCGATCTGCGGCCCGGCCTTCACGGTCCGCTTCATTCCGGGCCGGGAAGACCGCACGGTGCCGGAGAGCTACGCCTGGCCGGGCGCCCTGCCGGCCGCCATGGATGCCGCCCCGCCCGGCAGCGTCGTCGTGATCGATGCCAACGGCCATCGCGGCGCCGGCACCTTCGGCGACATCTTCGCCGGGCGCCTCAAGGTCCGCCAGGTCCGGGGCATCGTCTGCGACGGCGCGGCACGCGACCTGCCGGGACTTGAACGGGTCGGTCTGCCGGTCTGGGCCGACGGCACCTGTGCTCCACCGTCGATCGGCGGCCTGACTTTCGCCGGCTGGGGCGATCCGATCGGCTGCGGCGGCGCCGCGGTCTATCCCGGCGACATCATCGTTGCCGACCGCGACGGCGCCCTGGTCGTGCCCGTCGCCGTCGCCGGCGAGATCGCCGCCCCTGCCGAAGAGCAGGATCGCTTCGAAACCTGGGTCCAGGCCCGTGTCGAGGAGGGTCGCCCGCTGGTCGGCCTTTATCCGGCCGATGCCGGGACCCTCGCGGAATACCGAAACCACCAGGAGGGCCGGTAGCACGGTGACACCGTGCGCACCGGCAAGAGAGGAGTCCGCTATGCGCTTCGCATCGACTTGGAAGTCCGTCCGCCTCGCCCTCGCAGCCGCCAGCCTTGCCTTGGGCACCGTGGCTTCGGCCTCCGCCCAGACCATCGAATGGTCCTCGGGATCGCCGGGCGGCGCGTGGTTCACCCAGACCACCGGGGTCTCGGCCATCGTGATGGAGAGCATCCCGGGCCTGAACATCCGCGTCGTGCCTGGCGGCGGCAAGGACAACCCGAGCCGCATCCAGGCCGGCATCAGTCAGATCGCCATGGGCATCGATTTCCTGTCCAAGGCCGCCCGCGACGGCAGCGATCCCTACAAGCAGCCGATGGACAAGGTCCGCACCCTCGGGTCGACAGGCGTCGCGGTCTACTTCATGGTCTATGTGCAGGCCGACGAGACCCGCTCGCTCGACAAGATCCTGGCCGATCCGACCCTGAAGATCGGCGTCACGCCGCAATCGACATCTGAATATCTGACGCTCCAGCGCGCGCTCGCCTTCTACGGCAACTCGGCCGAGAAGATCCGCGCCGGCGGCGGCAAGATGATCGTGTCCGCCTACAGCGAACTGATCCAGGGCTTCAACGACGGCCAGTTCGATGTGCTGTGGACGGCCGGGGAAATCCCGTCGGGCATCGCCAGCCAGGTTCAGGATGGCCGGCGGAAGACCAAGCTGCTGCCCTTCCCGGCCGAGCTCAGCAAGGATTTTGCGGCCCGCTTCGGCTATGCCGAGGCGACCATCAAGAACGGTTCCTTCCCGGCCCTGCAGAGCGCCGACCTGCCGGTGACGGCGATGGGCAACCTGTATCTGGTCTCCGCCGACCTGCCGGACGACCTCGTCTACAAGATCACCAAGGCGATCATCGACAACCGTGCCCGCCTGCCGAACATCTACCAGGCGATGAAGGGCTACGATCCGGCCGATGCCTGGACGATGCGGCCGGTGCCTCTGCATCCGGGTGCTGAGAAGGCGTATCGCGACGCCGGCTTCCTGAAGTGATCCGGCGCGCGCCGGCGGCAGCCGATCCCGGCCGCCGCCGGCCGCGTTTTTCCCACGAAGCCCTCGCGCGGGCCGGCGCCGCAGCGCATCGCGGGATCGCGGCGGCGCCGCATTGACGTCTTGCGCCCGGGATGATGGCTGGGGAGATCGGATGGAGCCCCGCCGCCATCACGGGTTCCGCCTTCCCGCGATACGATTCTCATCGCCTCAGGGCCTCGGCACTGGCGGGTGCGGCGTGTATCCGTCAGATTGCGATCCCCCGACGCAACCGTCCGCCATTCCGACCAGGTGCATTCATGAACGGCCCCAAAGGACCCAATACCCGCCTCGCCCATCTCGGCAACCGGCCGCACGATTTTCACGGCTTCGTCAACCCGCCGGTCGTCAGGGCCTCGACCGTACTCTTCCCCGATGCCGAGACGCTGACCTCAAGGCGTCAGAAATACACCTACGGCACCCAAGGCACCCCGACCACCGACGCGCTCGCCGATGCGGTCAACGAACTGGAAGGCTCCGCCGGAACCATCTTCGTGCCCTCGGGCCTGGCCGCCGTGACGGTGCCGCTGCTCGCCTTCCTGTCGGCCGGCGACCATCTGCTGATCGTCGATTCCGTCTACGGCCCGACGCGGCGCTTCGCCAATGCGATGCTGGCCCGCTTCGGCGTGGAGGTCGATTATTACGACGCCGCGCTCGGCGCCGGCATCGCCGGCCTGCTGAAGCCCAATACCAAGGTCGTGTTCACCGAATCGCCCGGCTCGAACACCTTCGAGCTGCAGGACATCGATGCGGTCGCAGCCGCCGCGCACGAGGCCGGCGCCATCGTGATGATGGACAACACCTGGGCGACGCCGCTCTACTTCCGGCCGCTCGACCACGGCGTCGACATCTCGATCCATGCGGCGACCAAGTATCCGGCCGGCCATTCCGACATCCTGTTCGGCATGGTCTCCGCCAATGCCGCCTGCTGGCCGCGGCTCAAGGATGCCCAGACCAATCTCGGCACCTGCGTCAGTTCCGACGAGGCCTATCAGGTCCTGCGCGGCCTCAGGACCATGGGGGTGCGGCTCGACCGGCACCGCGACAGCGCGCTGGCCATCGCGTCCTGGCTGGAGAGCCTGCCGCAGGTCGATTGCGTGCTGCATCCGGGCCTGCCGAGCCATCCCCAGCATGCCCTGTTCCGGCGCGATTTCGCGGGCGCCAGCGGCATCTTCTCCTTCGTGCTGAAGAGCGGCGGCGCCGCCGAAGCAGCCGCCTTCCTGAACGCCCTGGAGATCTTCGGCCTCGGCTTCTCATGGGGCGGCTATGAGAGCCTTGCCGTGCCGGTCAACCTCGACGACCGCACCATCCGTCGGCCCTATGCCGGACCGGTCATCCGCCTCCAGATCGGCCTCGAGGATGTCGCCGACCTGCGCGCCGACCTCGAAAAGGGCTTCCGCGCCCTCAGCTGAACCTTTCGGCAGAAGTGACGATACGGCAGCAGGCTCCTCGGCGGGCCTGCCTGCCGCGACACCGCGGCCATCGCCGATCCTGCGCGACGCGGCGGCCCTCTGCAGCCAGGGCCGGGTGGACGCAGTCCGGCCGCCGGCGTTGCGGACCCTGAAATCTTGCGTGTGTTGGGTGGGGAAAATGGTCGGAGTGGCCAGATTCGAACTGACGACCCCCTGACCCCCAGTCAGGTGCGCTACCAGGCTGCGCTACACTCCGATGGGGGTGGGATTAGACGGTTTCGGCGCTGGGCGCAACCGAATTTCGGGGTTTCCCACGACAGTGCGTCTCGTCATCCGGCGGTGCCCGAAGGGACGGATTGCGGGATCGGGAGACGGTTCGGCCGGTACGGATCGCCGGCGCGACACCGGGCGGCCGGCACCGATCGAGCGAAAGCCGAGCGGCGGCGGCGTCCGCCTTCACAAGTCCTGCACCGTCACGGTCGTCCGCCTTCGCGGTCGTCCTCCGTCACGGTCGTCTGACGTCCCCCTGTCCTGCCGCCGGCCGGTCGGAACGCCGTCCGGCAGCGCGGCGAGAGCCCACCCGGTCGCCGGATCGGTCCTGGCCCTCAGCGCGCCTGATCGAGCAGGCGCTTGCATTCCAGCAGTTCGAACAGGGTCGCCTGCAGCTGGCGCAGTTCCTCGCGGCTGAGGCGCGGATTGAGCACCGGGCCGGTCTCGCCCTCCGGCCGGCCGGAGGGATTGCCGCGGAAGCGATCGATGATCGCCCCGAAGCCGGAGCGGGTCGGCCCTTCATCGGGGCTCTCGCGGGTCGTCTGGACGGCGCGTGGTGCGCGCGGCGCATCCCCGGTCGGCGCCTGGGCACCGGATACCCGCAGGGCCGGCCCGCGGGTCGGCGGGGTCGCCATCGGATCGCGCGCATGGCCGACGACCCGATCGATCGAATCGCTGCCTGCCGGGGCGAAGCGCTGCGCCATCGCGGCCGCCGAGGCGTCGCGTCGGGCCTCCGCGTGATCCGGAACACCCGCACTGTGCCGCGGGTCGCCTGGCCGCTCGGAACCATAGCGCTCGGGTTCGTAGCCTCCGGGCATGGCGGCCTCGGCCGCGTCGTCTTCCGCCGGATAGGCGTCCTCCGGATAGCCGTCATCCGCATAGCCGCCGGCCTCGTCGGACATGCCGTAGCCGTCGTCGTCCTGAACCGGGCGCCCGCCGGGCCGCGCAGCGCCGACGGCGCTCGGCTGCGGCGCGCCGTCACGCCAGACATTCATGACGAAACGGACGCCCTGCGCCTTCAGGATGCGCTGGACGCCGCGGATCGTATAGCCTTCGCCGTAGAGGAGATGCCGGATGCCGCGCAACAGTTCGACATCGTCGGGACGGTAGTAGCGCCGCCCGCCGCCCCGCTTCAGGGGACGGATCTGCGGGAATTTGGTTTCCCAGAAGCGCAGGACATGCTGCGGGAGACCGAGATCGGCAGCGACTTCGCTGATCGTCCGGAAAGCGTCTGGGCTCTTGTCCACGTTACGCAACCGCTGAGTGGCACTGGCGGCCTGTCCGATCGACGGGCCGCCGCGACCCGCATCACTCGGCTTCCGCCAACGCCTGGTTGATCTTCTGTTTGAGAACGTTGGATGGCTTGAACACCATCACACGACGGGGAGAAATCGGCACTTCCTCGCCGGTCTTTGGGTTTCGTCCGATCCGCTCGCCTTTCTGGCGGACCAGGAAAGAACCGAAGGACGAGAGTTTCACCGACTCGCCCCGGACAAGGCAATCGGAAATCTCGTCCAGAACCATCTCGACCAGATCGGCGGACTCGGTCCGTGACAGACCGACTTTCTGATAGACCGCCTCGCAGAGGTCGGCCCGGGTAACCGTCTTGCCCCCCATCTCCCAACCCTCTCGCGTTGGTCCGATCCCGCCCGACCGGACACCTTGCAGGCGAACTCGCATTTCGGCTCGCACTTGGGCAGGCTATTGTAAGTTCCCCTTCTCGGTCAATGGCCTGCACCGCTGCGGTGCACCCACATACCGCATTGAGGGTCCCGATAGGCGATGTTCCGGACCGTACCGAAGTCTAACGGGGTCGCCACACCGAGGGCAAAGCCGCGCAAAACGGGGATCCGGGCGATTGCCGATAAAATTCGAATCGCCCGGTTAAGGCGGCGCTCACCAGCGGATCAGACAGGCTCCCCAGGTGAAGCCGCCGCCCAT
The DNA here is from genome assembly GCF_018729455.1 of Prosthecodimorpha staleyi. Taxonomy (NCBI): domain Bacteria; kingdom Pseudomonadati; phylum Pseudomonadota; class Alphaproteobacteria; order Hyphomicrobiales; family Ancalomicrobiaceae; genus Prosthecodimorpha; species Prosthecodimorpha staleyi. Next base: position 113,041 of record NZ_JAHHZF010000005.1, read on the forward strand.
CGCCTCCAGAAGGACCAGTTGTCCGGCCTTCAGCCGGCCGTCGCGCACCGCCTGATCGAGCGCCAGCGGGATCGACGCCGCCGAGGTGTTGCCGTGGCGATCGACCGTGACCACGACCTTCTCGGGGGCGATGCCGAGCTTCTTCGCACTTGCATCAATGATGCGGCGATTTGCCTGATGGGGAACGAACCAATCGATCGTGTCGGCGCTGTCGCCGGTCGCCGCGAAGCTGTCGCGGATCACGTCGGTAATCATGCCGACCGCGTGCTTGAACACCTCGCGGCCTTCCATGCGCAGATGGCCGGCGGTCTGGGTGGTCGACGGACCGCCGTCGACATAGAGCTTCTCCCGGTGACGGCCGTCAGAGCGCAGATGCGCCGTCAGCAGGCCGCGATCGGCCATGGTGCCGGGCTGCTCGGAGGCCTCGACCACCACCGCGCCGGCACCGTCGCCGAACAGCACGCAGGTCGTCCGGTCGGTCCAGTCCAGGATGCGCGAGAAGGTCTCCGCGCCGATGACCAGCGCGCGGGTCGCAAGGCCCGCCTTGATCTGCGCGTCGACGGTCGCCAGCGCATAGACGAAGCCCGAGCAGACCGCCTGGATGTCGTAGGCAAAGCCGCGGGTGATGCCGAGCGCGGCCTGCACCTGGGTGGCGGTCGCCGGGAAGGTGTAGTCCGGCGTCGCCGTGGCGACCACGACGAGATCGATGTCGGCAGGGACGAGACCCGCCTGGGCGAGCGCGGCTTCCGCCGCACGGGTCGCCAGCACCGAAGTGGTCTCCTCCGGCGCGGCGCGACGGCGTTCCCGGATGCCGGTCCGCTCGACGATCCAGTCGTCGCTGGTCTCGACGATGCGGGTCAGGTCGTCATTGGTCAGGATCTCGGCGGGCAGATAGGCGCCGACGCCGCGGATCACGGTGCGAATCACGGTCAATCCTCACCTGCCTCCGCAACCGCGAGGTCGAGCGAGCCCCCGGCACGGTGATAATTCGAAATGCCCTGGGCGATCTTGGCCATCAGGTCGTTCACGACCATGTCGTAGCCGAGCTCGACGGCGCTCGCGAAGCCTTCGGCATCGGTGCCGCCATGGCTCTTGATGACGATGCCGTTGAGCCCGAGGAACACGCCGCCATTGACCTTGCGCGGGTCCATCTTCTCCCGCAGCCGGTCGAAGGCGCTGCGCGCCAGGATATAGCCGAGCTTGGCGAGCAGGCTGCGGGTCATCGCCTGGCGCAGATACTGGGCGATCTGCTTGGCGGTCCCTTCCGCGGTCTTCAGGGCGATATTGCCGGCGAAGCCCTCGGTGACCACCACGTCGACGGTGCCGCGGCCGATATCGTCGCCTTCGACGAAGCCGGCATAATCGAGACCGGGCAGATTGGCCGCGCGCAGCATCTTGGCCGCGTCCTTGACCTGCTCGACGCCCTTGATCTCCTCGACGCCGACATTGAGCAGGCCGACCTTCGGGCGCTCAAGATCGAACACCGCGCTCGCCATGGCGGCACCCATGACGGCGAAATCGACCAGCTGCCGGGCATCGGCGCCGACCGTCGCGCCCACGTCGAGCACGATCGATTCGCCGCGCGTCGTCGGCCAGATGGCCGCGATGGCCGGCCGCTGCACGTCGCCGAGGCCGCGCAGGCAGAAGCGCGACATGGCCATCAGCGCGCCGGTATTGCCGGCCGAGACGCAGGCCATCGCCTGGCCGGTCTTCACCGCCTCGATCGCCTTCCACATGCTCGACTTCCACCGGCCGGCGCGCAGCGCCTGGCTCGGCTTGTCGTCCATGCGGACGACCACGTCGGTATGGATCAGCTCGCAGGCTGCTTCCAGGCGCGGATGCGCCTTGATCAGCGGGGCGATGACGCTGGTGTCGCCATAGATCAGGAAACGCAGGTCAGGCCGGCGCTCCACCGCCAGGGCGGCACCGGGAATCACCATGTCGGGACCGGCGTCGCCGCCCATGGCGTCGATCGATAGAATGATGGGCTTGGCCATCGGGCGGAAAATCTCGCGAAACGTGCCCCTTCCGGAGCGGACGGGCCGATCGGAGGCGGGACAATAGCGTTTCCCCGCCGCCTGACAACCGCTTTCTCTGACATGCCGGCAGAAGCCTCACGCGGCCGCGACCGGCCGCGCGTCGACGGCTTCGCCGGCGCGACGCGGCGCCGATCAGTCCTTCTTCAGCTTGGCCAGCGCGGCGAATGGCGACGGCTTGGCCTCGTCCGGCTCCGCAACCCCATAGGCTGCGGCATCGAAAGCAGCCCCGGGCTTGCGCGGATAGGGATCGATGCCGAGCACGAATTGCTGCTCGGCCACCGCTCCGGGGTCGAGCGTTCCGCCCGCGAAGAAATCCGGCGGATCCTCGCCGGTCGCCTCCGGATCGGCCTCGGCGGCCGCAGCCAGCCGCTTCAGCCAGGATTCCTCCTCGGCCTCGGGGGCGAATTTCACCTCGATCGCCTCGTCGACCTTCGCCTCGATCGGCTCCAGCGACACGACGCAGGTTTGCGTGATGTCGGCCGAAACCCGGCCCTCCATGATGAAGCCGGTCCGCGACCAGGGCTTCACGGTGACTTCCGCTTCCAGGCGGTGGATCGCCGGCAGGTCGAGATCGGCGGCCAGCGCGGTGCGCTCGGCCTCGGTTGCCACGATCCGGACCGTGGTTCCGTCGCCGGGAATGTCCGCGATCGACACGATGCGCGAGAGAATCGGTTTGGGGTCGGCAGGGCTGGTCATGACGGGCTCACGGGGGTCGGCGCGGCACCGGCGTCGGGGCTCGGCGCGGTGGGACGGGAATTGGGATCGGCGAAGCTGACCGGATCCGGCCAGACGATCCGCGCCTCGATGAGATCGTCTGCGGACTGGCCGTCGAGCCGCGCGGTGGCGGCGAGCATGTAGGCGGCGACGCGGGCCGCCGGATCGGCGGCTCCGGCATCGCCGCGATAGACGTTGCGCAGCACCGCGCTCGTCAGTTCGGTCGCATCGCCGGCCGCGATCGCGCGGCTGTAGGCCTGGGACCGGCCGGCATAGGCCATGCCGAGCTTCTTCATCTTCTTTCCGACCGAAAGATCGCCGACGCCGAGCTCGCGCAGATTGCGGTCCATGTCGGTGAAGAAGATGTCGAGCACATCCTGGGCGGCAGCGCGCGTGGCGGGCGCCTCCCGGCCGAGCCGGTGGAACATCAGCGTGGCATGGACCAGGATCATCTCGAAGCGGCCCTCCACGGTATCGGGCACGGCGTGATCGAGATAGAAGGCCGGCTGCCGCGCCTGTGCCACGATCGCGCCATAGACCGCTTGGCGAGACTCGGGAATGCGTCGGCCGAAAAGTCCGAACAGCATCGGGTTTCTGGTCCTCGGGGTTCCGGAGCCGTGGGGTCCGGGTCGTCTCGTTCCGGTATCAATTGGGTACGGGCATCCAGAGCCCGGCCGTTGTCTTCCGACCTATCGCAGGATAGGGAAGATGCCAAGTCGGCCGGGATGCGCGCCCGGCAGTTCTGTCCATTCGGAGATGCGAGCATGCGGACACAAGTCGGACGACGGATCGGCGCCATGCGGGGCTTCCGGCCCGGCCGGCGGATCGCTCTCGTCGCCGCCGCGACCCTGCCGCTCCTGCTCGGCGCCTGCGCCGACGAGGTGATGCACGGGTATGTGGTGTCCGATCTGGCCCTCAGCCAGGTGCAGGTCGGTAACAGCCGCGAGCAGGTGCAGCTCGTGCTCGGCACGCCCTCGACCACCGCCACGGTCGGCGGCGAGGCCTTCTACTATATCTCGCAGAAGACCAGCCGGCCGGTCGCCTTCCTCGACCCGTCCGTGACCGACCAGCGCGTGCTCGCCGTCTATTTCGACGAGAAGGGCAAGGTGCGCGAGATCGGCAATTACGGACTGCAGGACGGCAAGGTGTTCGACTTCATCTCCCGTCGCACCAAGACCTCCGGCACCGACTACGGCTTCGTCTCCCAGATCCTGAAGGCCGGCCCCGGCCTCGGCATGATGGGCCTCGGCGGCTCGCGCTGAAGCGCGGAAACGCCTTCCGAGGCGATCTTTGCGAGCCGGCATGACGCGCCCCGTCGTGCCGGCTTTGCCATGTCGCGGCTTGGCCATGTCGCAGCTTCGCCATGGGTCGCAGGCCCTGCCCTGCGCCGGACAACCCGACGATGCCGCCGGACCGGCCGAAAGCGCTCAAAGGAAAGGCCCGCGGGATCGCTCCCGCGGGCCTTCCTGTTCGTCGTCGGCCGACCCGAAGGCCGCCTGCCTCAGCCGTGGGCCAGGATGGCCAGCAGCAGCAGGGCGACGATGTTGGTGATCTTGATGGCGGGGTTCACGGCCGGGCCGGCCGTATCCTTGTAGGGGTCGCCGACGGTGTCGCCGGTGACCGAGGCCTTGTGGGCGTCGGAGCCCTTCATGTGCCGGACGCCGTCCTTGTCGACGAAGCCATCCTCGAAGGACTTTTTGGCGTTGTCCCAGGCGCCGCCGCCCGAGGTCATCGAGATGGCAACGAACAGGCCGTTGACGATGACGCCGAGCAGCATGGCGCCGAGGGCGGCGAAGCCATGGGCCTTGGAGCCGGACGCCCACAGGACGCCGTAGTAGACGACGAAGGGCGCGAGAACCGGCAGCAGCGAGGGGATGATCATCTCGCGGATGGCAGCCTTGGTCAGCATGTCGACGGCGCGGCCGTAGTCGGGCCGGTCGGTGCCCTTCATGATGCCGGGCTTCTCGCGGAACTGACGACGGACCTCCTCGACGACCGCACCGGCCGCGCGGCCGACGGCGGTCATGGCGATGCCGCCGAAGAGATAGGGGATCAGGCCGCCGAAGATCAGGCCGGCGACGACATAGGGGTTCGACAGCGACAGGTCGATGGCGCCGATGCCCTTGAAGTAGGGCACGCCGCTATCGACGAAGTGCTTGATGTCGTTGGTATAGGCGGCGAAGAGCACGAGCGCGCCGAGGCCGGCCGAGCCGATGGCGTAGCCCTTGGTGACCGCCTTGGTGGTGTTGCCGACCGCGTCGAGGGCGTCGGTGGTGTGGCGCACTTCCTTCGGCAGGCCGGCCATTTCGGCGATGCCGCCGGCATTGTCGGTGACCGGACCGAAGGCGTCGAGGGCGACGATCATGCCGGCGAGGCCGAGCATGGTGGTGACCGCGATGGCAGTGCCGAACAGGCCAGCGAGCTGGAAGGTGACGACGATGCCGGCGATGATGACGAGGGCCGGCAGCGCGGTCGATTCCAGCGAGACCGCGAGGCCCTGGATGACGTTGGTGCCGTGGCCGGTCACCGACGCCTGGGCGATGGAGACCACCGGACGCTTGCCGGTGCCGGTATAGTATTCGGTGATCCAGACGATCAGGCCGGTGACGACGAGGCCGACGAGGCCGCAGAAGAAGAGATTGGTGCCGGTGATGTCGATACCGGCGACCGTGCCGATCTTGCCCCAGCCGATGGTCAGCGAGGTTGCGCCGGCGAGGCCGACTGCCGAAAGCAGCGAGGTCGCCCACAGGCCCTTGTAGAGCGCGCCCATGATCGAATTGTTGGCGCCGAGCTTGACGAAGAAGGTGCCGACGATCGAGGTCACGATGCACACGCCGCAGATCATCAGCGGATAGAGCATCGCGGAGGCCAGGATCGGGGTGCCGACGAAGAAGATCGCCGCGAGCACCATGGTGGCGACGACGGTCACCGCATAGGTCTCGAACAGGTCGGCGGCCATGCCGGCGCAGTCGCCGACATTGTCGCCGACATTGTCGGCGATGGTGGCCGGGTTGCGCGGATCGTCCTCGGGAATGCCGGCCTCGACCTTGCCGACGAGGTCGGCGCCGACATCGGCGCCCTTGGTGAAGATGCCGCCGCCGAGACGGGCGAAGATCGAGATCAGCGAAGCGCCGAAGCCGAGCGCCACCAGGGCGTCGATGACGACGCGGTCGCTCGGAGCATGGCCGAGCCCGCTGGTCAGAATGGCGTAGTAAACCGTGACGCCGAGCAGCGCGAGGCCGGCGACCAGAAGACCGGTCACGGCACCCGACTTGAAGGCGATGTCGAGGCCGGCGGCGAGCGACTGGGTCGCAGCCTGGGCGGTGCGGACATTGGCGCGGACGGAGACGTTCATGCCGATGAAGCCGGCGAGGCCGGACAGAATCGCGCCGATCGCGAAGCCGATGGCGACCGGCAGGCCGAGCAGGTAGCCGATGACCACGAAGATCACCACGCCGACGGCGCCGATCGTGATGTACTGCCGCTTCAGGTAGGCCTGCGCGCCTTCCGCGATCGCTCCGGCGATCTCCTGCATGCGCGCCGATCCGGCGTCGGAGGCGATCACCGATTTGATCGCCCATACGCCATAGGCGATCGACAGCAGGCCGCAGAATATGACGAGTAGAATTGACATGACGCCTCCAGTAGGACCACCGCGGGGCGACGATCTTGGCGATCGCCCGGGGCACGCGGCAACGGTTCCGATTCCTCGCTCGGATGTCGTTCTTCGTTCTTGCAGTCGGAGGAAGGGCGCCCCACCGCCGCCCCCCAAAAAAGCGCCCTACGGTAGCTTCGCGCCACGGCGCGTCAAGGTGTCGTATGGCCTGAAAAATATGCGCGAAAATCGCTACGCGCGGTCCCGGATGGCGGCGCCGGGCGCGGACCGGGAAGCGGGAGAAACGGGTCGCGCGGGCGGGATTGCGGACGGGAATTGCGGATCGCCCGATCATACCGGGCCAGATCGCGGCCGGCGGCGGCGCGGGGCGGCAAGCCCGGACCGGTTGGGCCACCCGGCCGCATGCGGGTCGTCGGCGGGTACCGTCGTGATTCGGACGGGCGCCCGCATGCTCGACCACGACCGGCATCGACCACGCGCGGCATCGACCACGACTGGCATCGACCACGACTGGCATCGAGCACGACTGGCATCGAGCACGACCGGCATCGCCGCCGGTCGGCAAGGTTGCCCATTCGTCGGACCAACCCGATCGTCGGGCCAGCCCGATCGTCGGGCCTCGCCCGGGCCGCGCGGCGACGGTGAGGCCCGACGAACGGACCGCAGGATCGGCGCGCCGTAACCCGGCGCCGGAGCGTCCGGCGGCAGGGGGCGGGGCGTCTCCGGCAGGATCGGCGGCGAACGCCGAGGCTGCGCCCGTCTGTCAGGCGGCCGACGCCACGGCGGTGTCGGTCACGCCGGCGGACGCAGCAGCTTCGAGCAGACCTCCTCGCCCTGCGGGCCGGCATTCTCCATCACGGTGCCGAACTCGATCAGTCCCCGGCCCGAGACCTTGATGTTGACGACGCAGGACGTGCGTGACGACGTGTCGATCTGCGACAGCAGGCCGGAAGCCTTCTGCCAGCCGAACAGCTTCGCGGCCTCACCGAGATCGACGCCGGCCTGTTCCTTCTTGAAGGTGAAGACCATCATGCGCGCACCACCGCTGAGCGGCTGGATGCTGGTCGGCGCGCCCCAGAAGACGATCAGATCGTCCCCCTTGCGCCCCTTCCACGCGGCCAGAACGCGTTCCGCCGGCCCCAGGGCGGCGGTGCTCACGGCCGGGGCCGGCTTGGGCGCGGGATTGACCGGCTTCGGCGCGGCGAGCCCGGTTGTGGCCGGCTTTGGCGGCGGGGGCGGCGCGACCTGCGAATCCGGCTTCAGGCCGGATTGGGCTGCGGCACCCGTGGAGACAAACGCGATGGCGGAAGCGGCGAAAAGGCATGAACTGAAAATGCGGCGCACTGCCCTCATGATTGCGTCTCCCTGAAATGCACGCAATTCAGATTAGGCGACCACAACCGACCGTCAACATTTTAATGTATTTCCAAAACGATAAAACTAAAAGTGGCGAAAGCCCTCAGCTCCGATTGCGATCGCGCGGTCGTCGGAACCGGTGATCGTCACGATCGGCGCGTCCGCGTCGACGGGCGCCGCACCGACCGTGCCGATCGCCGTGACGCCGATGCCGCAGTCGGCCGCGGCGCGCTCGAAATCCGACGCGGCTGCGGCCGGCACGGCGACGAGGAGCTCGTAGTCGTCGCCTCCGGCCAGGATGGCGCGCAGCAGTCCGGGCTCGGCCTCCAGCGCATGAGCGGCGGCGGGCGAGAGCGGAACGGCCGCCGCCCCGATCCGGATCGAAACGCCGGAGCTGCGGGCCATGCGGCCAGCATCGATGACGAGACCGTCGGAGAGGTCCATCGCACCCCGGGCATGGGCGAGGATGGCGGGCGCCAGCGCCACCCGTGGCTCCGGCAGAAGGTAGCGGGCGAGCAGGTGATCGCGCGCGGCCGGGGTGAGCCCCCAGGCCGAGGCGCGATCGGGATCGAGCCGCAGCATCAGGCCGAGCGCCGCATCGCCGAGGGTGCCCGAGACGTAGAGCCGATCGCCCGGCCGGGCGCCGCCGCGCCGGACCATGCGGCCCTGCGGCACCGCCCCGATCGCCGTGATCGAGATCACCAGCCCGTCGGGCGAGCGGATGGTATCGCCGCCCCAGAGCGCGACCCCGAAGCGGGCCTGGTCGGCGCCGAGGCCGGCCGCGAAGGCTTCCATCTGATCGACCCGCCAGTCGGCCGGCAGGGCCAGCGACAGGAGATAGCCGAGCGGGCGGGCGCCCTTGGCGGCGAGGTCGGAAAGATTGACGCGCAACGCCTTGGCGGCGACCGCGTCCCAGGGATCGTCGGCGAAGAAGTGGATGCCGGCGGCGACCGCATCGGTCTTCAGGACCAGGTCGGCGCCGGGCGGCGGCGTCAGGCTCGCGCAGTCGTCGCCGAGCCGGAAACTCGCCGGATCGGTCGCGAGCGGCCGGAACCAGCGGGCAATCAACGCGTCCTCGGACGGGCGCACCGGTTCGGCCATGTCCCCTCCCCGGGCCGACGCCGCGGTCCGCGTCAGGCGAACTCGCCCGGACGCAGGTCGCGCGCGAGCTTGTCGAGCACGCCGTTGACGAGGCGCGGCTCGTCCTCGACGAAGAAGGCCTTGGCCACGTCGAGATATTCGGAAATGATCACCTTGGCGGGCACGTCCTTGCGGGCGATCAGTTCGAAGGTCCCGGCGCGCAGGATGGCGCGCAGCGTCACGTCGATGCGCTTCAGCGGCCACCCCTCGACCAGCGCCTTGTGGACGAGCGGGTCGATGTCGCGCTGCACCCGGACGACCCCGGTGACGATGTCGCGGAAATAGGCCGGATCGGCCTCGCGGAAGGTCAGCCCGTCGATTTCCTTGCCCAGCCGGAACGCCTCGAACTCGGCGAGCACATCCCCCAGTTCGACCCCGGCGATATCCATCTGATAGAGCGCCTGCACGGCGGCGAGCCGGGCCGCGCCGCGCTTGTTGGCCGGGCGGACGGGCGCCTGCGCGTCCTTCTCTGCGTTCACAGTCCGAATCTCCGTTTGAGCGCGATCATCGCCAGACAGGCCGTGGCGGCGCCGCCGCCCTTGTCGAGCCGATCCGCCTTGGCCCGTTCCCAGGCCTGCGCTTCGTTTTCAACCGTCAGAATGCCGTTGCCGAGGGCGATCGACCGCGCCGTGGTCAGGTCCATCAGGGCGCGGGCCGATTCGTTCGACACGATCTCGTAGTGGGTGGTCTCGCCGCGGATGACCGTGCCGAGCGCGACGAAGCCGTCGAACGGCCCCGTGTCCGGCGCGGTCGCCCCGCGCGCCGCCGCCTCGACGGCATAGGCGATCACGGCGGGGATCTCCAGCGCGCCCGGGACCGTGATGGTCTCATGGCTGACGCCGGCCGCGTCGAGCGCGGCGCGCGCACCGGCCAGAAGGGCGTCGGCGAGATCGTCGTAGAAGCGCGCCTCCACGATCAGGACATGGGCGCCCTTCACGGCGGCCGGATCATAGGCGGCGGTATGACTCTTGGTGCTCATCGGCGATCCTTCGGACGGCGGCGGAACGGCGTCAAGCCCGCGCCGCGACCGTGGGGAAAGAAGTGCGGGCGTTAGCCGCATCCGCCTCGGCCAGCCGGGCGACGTAGCGGGCCATCAGGTCGACCTCGATATTGACGTGGTCGCCGGCCTGACGGGTACCCCAGGTGGTGACCGCGAGGGTGTGGGGGATCAGCATCACGGAGAATCGGTCGCCCTCGACCGCGTTGACGGTCAGCGAGGTGCCGTCGAGCGCGACCGAGCCCTTCCGGGCGACGAAGCGGGCGAGTTCGGCCGGCACCTTGAAGGTGAAGATGGCCATCTCGCCCTCCGCCCGCCGTTCGACGATCGCGGCCAGACCGTCGACATGACCGGTGACCATGTGGCCGCCCATCTCCTGGCCGAGCGTCAGCGAGCGTTCGAGATTGATCCGGGTGCCGACGGCCCAGTCTGCCATGGAGGTGACCGCCAGGGTCTCCGGCGAAGCGTCGACATCGAACCAGGCCCCTGCCCCGTCGCGGCCACGGTCGACCACGGTCAGGCAGATGCCCGAACAGGCGATCGACGCGCCGAGATCGATGCCGTCCGGCGAATAGCCGGTGCCGATGCGCAACCGCACGCCTGCCTCGAGCGGATCGCGCTGCCGGACGGTGCCGATATCGGTAACGATGCCGGTGAACATGGATTCTCCTTCAGCGGCCGAGGCGGCGGTAGGTGACGAGGCGATCCTCGCCGATGCGGCGGCGATCGATCGGCTGATAGCGGCCATCGCGGCCGGATTCGAGCCCTTCCAGGGATGCCGGTGCCGCCACGCCGCTCGCCCCAATCACCGCGCTCGAACGGAACAGCGCGACTTCGTCGACGAGATCGGCGCTGAGCAAGGCCTCGGCCAGATCGGAACCGCCTTCGACCAGAACGGACGGGATGCCCTTCCAGGACAGGCTGGTCAGTCCCTTGACGAGATCGACATGCCCGTCGGGCGCCATCGGCACCATGACGATGTCGACGCCGGCCGCGCGCAACGCCTCGATGCGGCTGCGCGGCGCCTTCTCGGTGGTCAGCAGATGCACCGGCACCTGTCCGGCGGAACGGACCAGACGGCTTTCGAGCGGCAGCCTGGCATGGCTGTCGACCACGATCCGGGCCGGCGAAGCACCCTCCATGCCGGGCAGTCGGACGGTCAGGTCCGGATCGTCGACCAGCGCGGTGCCGATCCCGACCATGACGGCATCGACTTCCGAGCGCAGAACCTGCGCATAGGCGCGCGCCGCGTCGCCGGTGACCGGAACCTTGGCGACGCCGCGCCGTCCGATCATGCCGTCGGCCGAGACCGCGAGCTTGAGGATCATGCGCGGCCGGCCGCGCCGCATGCGGGTGAAATGATTGGCGAGGCCACGTTCGGCCTCGGCCGCGCCGACGCCGACCACCACCTCGACCCCGGCGGCGCGCAGCATGGCGTGGCCGCGGCCGGCGACCCGGCTGTCGGGATCCTCCTGGGCGGTGACCACGCGGGCGATGCCGGCCTCCAGGATCGCCTCGGCGCAACCCGGGGTCGGCTTACCGTGCTGGGAACAGGGTTCGAGCGTGACGTAGAGAGTGGCGCCGCGCGCCCGCTCACCGGCCTCCGCGAGTGCGATCCGTTCGGCATGCGGCCGCCCGCCATGGGCGGTGGTGCCGCGGCCGACCACCTCCGGCCCGTCCGGCCCGGCGCGCACCACCACGGCGCCGACCGAGGGGTTCGGTCGGGTCAGCCCGAGATGGCGACGCCCCATGCGCACGGCGGCATCCATGAAGCGGCGGTCGAGGTCTGAGACCCGTCCCGCGGACATGTGGTCGGTCTGGCTCAATCCGGCACCGGTGGCGCGCTCGGCGGCGTGAACCCGACCGGACCGATCACTTGTCGCGATCGGTCTCGTCCTGGCTCAGTTCGCCGAGTACGGTTTCGAAATCCTTGGCCTCGCGGAAGTCCCTGTAGACCGAGGCGAAGCGGACATAAGCGACGTCATCCAGGCTTTTCAAGCCTTCCATCAGCAACTCTCCGATCTGCTGGGAGGGGATCTCGGGTTCGCCGAGGCTCTCCAGCTGGCGGACGATGCCGTTGACCATGCGCTCGATCCGCTCCGGATCGACCGGCCGCTTGCGCAGCGCGACCTGCACCGAGCGCATCAGCTTGTCGCGGTCGAAGGGAACGCGGCGGCCGGATTTCTTGACGATGATCAGTTCGCGCAGTTGCACCCGCTCGAAGGTGGTGAAGCGGCCGCCGCAGGACGAGCAGACCCGCCGGCGCCGGATCGCAGCCCCGTCCTCGGTCGGGCGCGAGTCCTTCACCTGGGTATCCTCGCCTCCGCAATAGGGACAGCGCATCGCTCGGCTCCGGTTCGATTCGGGTGGTCGGTCCGGCGCGAGATGTACGCGGATTCGCGAAGGAGCGGAAATCCGGCGCGGACCGATGCTCACTTCCGGACGAAGGTCACCAGGCGGGTGGTCGTGCCGATGGCGTTGGTGGTGTTGGTGAAGGTCAACGTCGCCCTGTAGGTGCCGTTGTTGAGCTTGGCGGCGGCCGCCTCGTTGATCGAGAGCGTGATCGCCGCCTCCGGATCGGTCGCGGTGCCGGCGGTCGCGCTGACCTTCAGCCATTTCGGGATGCCGGCGCCGCCGGCCGTGATCGTATAGCCGACATCGCCGTTGGCGCCGAGCACGGTGTAGCTCTTCGCCGCCATCGAATAGTCGGCGCTGGTCAGGCGGGTCACGGTCCAGCCGTCGGTCGGAGAGACGACCAGCGTGGGCGGATCGGTGACGGGCGGGATGGTCGCTGCCGGGAAGGTCGTGGTCAGGATGGTCTTCGCCGAATCGATCCGAATGCGTCGCGCGGTGACGCCCGATGCGGTGATGGCGCGGCCGGAATTCTCCAGCGCGGCCTCCATGGCATCGACCGTGGCGCCCGGCACGGCGCTGCGCAGCGCCGCAAAGGCGCCGGCGACATGCGGCGCCGCCATCGAGGTGCCCGATGCCTTGCCGTATCCGGAGAGGATCGAGGACTGGATGTCGACGCCGGTCGCATAGAGATCGACCATGTCGCCGACATTGCTGAAGCTCGCCAGCCCGTCCTTCTTGGTCGTGGCGCCGACGGTGACCGCAGTCGAGATGCAGCCCGGTGCGCTGACGCCGGTCGTGAAGCCGTTGTTGCCGGCCGCGATCACGGTCGCGATGCCGTTGGCGCGGAGCGTATCGATCGCGGTCTTCACGGCCGGCAGATCGGCGTCGCAGTTCTCATGGGCGACGCTGTCGCCGATGCTCATGTTGACGGCGGCGATTTTCACCGGATCGTAGCCGTCGCGCACGTTGTTGACCCAGTCGAGAGCGGCGACGATGTCGCTGAACCAGGCGCCGAGCGAATTGCCGGACCGGCTGAAGACCTGGACCGGAACCAGGCGGGCGAAATGGGCGACGCCGTCGCGCGAGCCGGTCTTGCCGCCGAGGCCGACCGCGATGCCGGAGACATGGGTGCCGTGAAAGCAGGCCGAACTGACCGAGGCCGCGCAGGTCTCCGCCGCTCCGATCCCGGTCTGCGTGAACTGGCCGTTGGGGCACAGCGTCGTCGCCACGCCACCGCCGCCGGAGAAGCAGGCCTGGTCGATGATCTTCGGGGCGAAGAACGGGTGGCTGGTCTTGACGCCGGTGTCGAGGACGGCCACCGCCTGGTTGGAGCCGGTCGCGCCGAGCGTCCAGGCGGCGCGCGCGCCGGTCAACTGGGTCGAGGTATCGAGCAGCGGCTGGACCGCTTCGTCCGGCTGGATGGCCGCGACGGTGGTGTCGGCCGCGAGGCGTTCGAGTTCGGCCGGGTTCGCCTCGAGCGCGACGAGCGGCAGCGTCGCGTAGCGGCGCACCTTGCGGGTGGGTTCGTCGGCGCTGCGCAGACCGAGCACTCCGGCAAGCACGCGGTTCTGGCCATCCGCGATGCGCGTCTTGCGATCGCGCCGGTCGGCGGCGTCGGGCGCCGGATCGTTCAGAACGACGATGTAGCGCAGGCGTGTCGCGGGCAGGGCCGCATCGAGCGAGAAGGTGCCGATGCCCTTGCCGAACTTCGCCTTGAGACGGGCCGACGGCTGATGGGCCTCGGCGGCGACCGATCCGGCCAGGACAAATCCGCAGACGGCAAGGATGCGCAACAGATGCCCGGACCGCATGGCTTGCTCCGACAAGGTCGACTCGACTAAGGGCAAACGTAAGCCGCAGCCGTTAACCGTCGGTTTGCCGTCGACGATAGTCATGTCGCGACCGCGCCGCGAAATGTTAGTTTGCGATGAAGCGGTTCGGCTCCGGCCGAACGCGATTCGGATGCTGTCGGCGGATCGACCGCGATCGGACGGGGCACCCGACTGGGGCCGACAGAACCGGATGCCGGCGAGACCCGGCGTCGGAGCGAGGCGATGTCCGCCGGTCGACGGCCTGTGGCAAGAAGGGGATGACGGAGGCGCATGGCCGAGATCGGGCTGAGATTGATCGGTGTGTTCTATCTGGCAGCGGCCTTCTATGTCGGACGGACCCTCATTACCGGCCGCAGCCTGACGGCGATGCTCGAGGCCCTCGCCCAGGGACCCGCGACCCGGGCAACGCGTTGGCGCGACCATTGGCTTGCCGCCGGAACCATCCCGGTCGGGCTCGGTGGCATGATGCTCGCCGTGCTTTCCTGGCTGGCCTTGCCGCTGTTTCTGATCGGTCTTGCCCAGCAGGTGCTCTATCTGGGCCTTGTTGCGCCGCGCTGGCTCGACCCGCATGACGAGCCCGTCGCGGCCGAGCGCGCGGCCACCCGCAATGCCGCCGTCGTCTATTCGGTCGCGACCGCCCTGGTGGCCATGGCCGCTGCGGATGGAAGGCTCCTCCCCCTCGGCGCCTTCGATCCCGCGCTCGTCGCAGCGATCATGACGCTCGCCGCCGTTCTGGTCGCGGGATTCGCGTTTCTCTATCTGCGCGCAGGCCGATTGACCGACTACGGCGGCGGTGGTGACGACGGCGACGACGACGCCATCGACCGGGCGGACGAACAGGCCCTGCCCGCACGGGCCTATGCGCCGCCCGCGCCGGACATGCCGCCCTCCTATAGCGTGATGGCGGATTTCGGCTGCCATCCGGTCTGGTCGATTCGTCCGGCCGACTACGGGTCGGTCGATCCCGCCGATCTCGACATCTCCCGGCAACTCGAGGCCGATCTCGCCCGCTGGGCGGATGAGTTCGAGCAGTCGCTCGATCCCGAAAACCCCGCCGAGCCGCGCTGGACGACCGAGGCCCATGCCGAGCACGAGGCGCGGGGGCGCGATCTCGCCGAACGCCTTGCCGCCGAGTTCGCCGCCTCGGGTCGCGCCGGCTGGCAGGTATTCGCCTTTTCGACCGACGCCGGGCATGTCCGGGTCTCGCCCTCGGGCGAGGTCCGGCCCCACGATGCCCATTCGTAAAGGGCGTCGGACGCGACCGGCATCGGCGTGATCAGACCCGGAAATGGCAACGGGGGCCGCAAGGCCCCCGTCCGGTCATGTCGTAATTGTTGTTTCGCTCAGCGATAGATCGGGAAGCGACGGCAGAGCGCGGTGGCCTGCTCCTTGACGCGGTTCTCGATCTGCGCGTCGCCGGCCTCGCCGTTCTTCTGCAGGCCGTCGATGACCGCGGCGATCATCTTGCCGACCTCGCGGAACTCGGCCGGACCGAAGCCCCGGGTGGTGCCGGCCGGGGTGCCGAGGCGCACGCCGGAGGTGACCATCGGCTTGGCCGGGTCGAACGGAATGCCGTTCTTGTTGCAGGTGATGTGGGCGCGCTTCAGCGCCTTCTCGGTGACGTTGCCGAAGGTGTTCTTCGGCCGCAGGTCGACCAGCATCAGATGCGTGTCGGTACCGCCGGAGACGAGCGCGAGGCCCTCCTCGACCAGGCTCGCCGCCAGCGCCTTGGCGTTCTCGACGACCTGGCCGGCATAGGCCTTGAATTCCGGACGCAGCGCCTCGCCGAAGGCGACCGCCTTGGCGGCGATGACATGCATCAGCGGGCCGCCCTGCAGGCCGGGGAAGACCGCCGAGTTGAACTTCTTGCCGAGTTCCGCGTCGCGGCTGAGGATCATGCCGCCGCGCGGGCCGCGCAGGGTCTTGTGCGTGGTGGTGGTCACCACATGGGCGTGATCGAGCGGGTTGGGATGCACGCCGCCGGCGACGAGGCCGGCGAAATGGGCCATGTCGACCATCAGCGTCGCGCCGACTTCATCGGCGATCTCGCGGAAGGTCTTGAAGTCGATGATGCGCGGATAGCCCGAGCCGCCGGCGATGATCAGCTTCGGCCGATGGGTCCGGGCGAGATCGCGGACCTCGTCCATGTCGATGCGCTGGTCGTCCTGGCGGACCTTGTAGCCGACCGGCTTGAACCACTTGCCCGACTGGTTGACCGGGGAGCCGTGCGTCAGGTGGCCGCCGCAGGCGAGATCCAGGCCCATATAGGTGTCGCCGGGCTGCAGCAGGGCGAAGAACACCGCCTGGTTGGCGTTGGCGCCGGAATGGGGCTGCACGTTGGCATATTCGGCGCCGAAGATCTTCTTGGCGCGGTCAATCGCCAGCTGCTCGGCCACGTCGACGAACTCGCAGCCGCCGTAGTAGCGCTTGCCCGGATAGCCCTCGGCATATTTGTTGGTCATGACCGAACCCTGGGCCTCGAGCACCGCCTTGGAGACGATGTTCTCGGAGGCGATCAGTTCGATCTCGTCGGCCTGCCGGCCGAGTTCGTCCTGGATCGACTGGAAGATTTCGGGATCGGAAGTGGCCAGGCTCTCCGAGAAGAATCCCGGGTAGAGCGGCTTCGTCTGGGCAACGTCGGACATCGACATGGGGGCCTCTCGGAGCGTGTCCCTTTTTTCCGGCGCCGGGCTTTCCTGACGCCGAGCGCGCGGCAGCCAGGGCTGCGGCGCTGCGTTCTCATCCGGCGAAGCGGCGGCCGGAGCCGTGCCTCGCCTGCGGATCGATCGCGCCGATGGCCGGACGGAATCCCGTCCGAACCGGCCCTGAACGCGCCGCGATGGATCTCCGGCTAACCTACCGGAGCAGGCCCGGAATCCCATCCGCCGCGTCGTGCGGCGCTTGGACGCTCCGACCGCACCGGGACTTATCGGGCTATGACGGCAGCGAATAGCACGCCGGTTTTCCAGGCGGAAGCGGCGCCGTCGTGATTCCGGCAGCCGACTGCCCTGATTTGCGTCACGGGTCTTTTTCCAGACGCTTCATCAATTTGCGCAAAGCCACCCGCTCGAGATCATGCCGCGGCACCCCGACCGCCCCGACGATCGAGACCTCGACCCCGCTCGCCGCGTCGATCGCCGCGACGCGCACCTGCGCGCCGATCACGGTGAACTCAAAATAGACAGTGCGCCCGTCGGTCATGTCGGAACCAGCGTGAGGCCGGGATGCGTCGCCATCGGCTCGAAATCGCGATCGGCATGCAGAAGCGCATGCCCGTGCCGGATGCAGAAAGTGCCGAACAGGAGATCGATGGACTTGCGGATGGTCACGCCGCGCGCCCAAAGACAGCGATAGTGCCCGGCGGCCTCGACCGCCAGGTTCACATCGCTCATGGTCGCGATCTCGAAGGTCCGCATCCGTCGTTCGAGCGCCTGTGCATGGGTATCGTCAAACGCACCCTGGAGGATTTCGAGGAGAATCAGGTCGCCGACCAGGATGTCCGACACGGCGACGCCTTGGCGCAGGACCCTCACCGACGGACCGGCTCCGCCGCGAAAGAGTTCGATCCACACCGAGGTGTCGCCGACGATCACGGGGCGGCGTGCCCCGGCCTTTCCAGACGCATCGCATCGAGGTCGCTGTTCCAGCCGATGCCATCCAGTTCTCGGAACGCCCGCTCTCGTGCCGCCCGGTCGATCAGTTGGCGCAGCGCGAATTCGATGACGGCTCTCTCGGGCTCGATGCCGACGGCCCGTCCAGCCCGGGCCAGGAGATCGCCGTGGATGGCGACCGCCACGGAGAAACGGGCCTGAGCGCGCGGAGGGCCGGCCGGGGAAGGGTTACACCTGCGACCGGCCAATGCATCCCTGAGCGCGGTCGCGACCGTCGCCGCGCCATCCTCGGCGCCGAGCGCCGCCATCGCTTCCGCGAGCAGAATGTCGTCAATGCGGACTGCGATCGCCATGGCCGCCCTCGCTGCTGCACGCACCACGCGAACACAAGACTAGCTTTTGCCCGGCGAAAGCAAAGGGCCGGCCCGCGTCGCCGCGGCCGGCCCTTCAGCGTCTTGTCGGGACCCGTGCCCGTTACTGCATGATGCCCGGCACATAGGCGAGTTCGCCGATGCCGTCGCGGGCATAGATGTCGTCGCGGAAATGCACGACGCCCTCGCGGGTCGCCCAGGCGGTGACGTAGTTGGTGTAGACCTGCACGGCACCCTTGACCTTGGCGTCGATACGCTGGCCGGTGCGGATCGCATCGTCGATCTGTTGCGGCCCCCAGTTCGGCGTGTCGCGCAGAATCCATGCGACCAGCTCGCGGACATTCTGGATGCGCATGCAGCCGGACGAATAGAACCGGTTGTTGTCGCCGAACAGGTCCTTGAAGGGCGTGTCGTGCATGTACACGTCATGGCTGTTCGGGAAGGAGATCTTCACCGTCGCCATGGCGTTGATGTCGCCCGGATCCTGCCGGAAGGCCAGGTTGGCCGCCTGATCGGTATCCCAGTTGATCGCTTCCGGCGGAATCTCGCGACCCTTGTTGTCGTAGATGCGGATCCGGTTCTTGGTCAGATACTCGGGATCGGCGCGCATCTTCGGGATCAGGTCCTTGCGGATGATCGAGACCGGGACGTGCCAGAACGGGTTGAAGTTGATCTCGCTGACCTTCGAGGTCAGCACCGGCGTCTGGCGATCGACCTTGCCGACGACTGCATTGTGACGGGCGATGACGCGGCCGCCCTCGACGGCCTCGAGCTCGGCGGCCGGGATGTTCACGAAGATGAAGCGGTCGCCGAGATTGCCGGACATCGAGCGGACGCGCACGAGATTGGTCTCGAGCTGGCGCAGGCGGATGTCGGCCGGCACGTTCATCACGTCGAAGACCGGCTTGTCGACCAGACCATTCGGCTTCAGGCCATGGCGCACCTGGAAGCGGCGCACGGCGGCGTCGACATAGGAATCGAAGGTGTCGCCGTAGCCGAACTGGCTCGGAGCCAGATCGCCGGTCACGGCGAGGCGCTGGCGCAGCACCATGACGGCTTCGGACCGGGTGCCGATGCGCAAGCGTTGCTGGTCCGGAACGCGCGGCCAGCCGCCATTGCCGGCGATCGCCTGATACTGCGGCAGCGCGGCCTCGATATTGGCGGCCGTCTCCGGCGACAGGAGCGGAACGTCGGACTTCAGCTGCGCCACCGGCGTGGAGGCGCCGGCGTCGAATTTGTCCTGCCATTCGCGCACGGTCTGGGCGCGCATCAGCACATCGATCGGAGACTCACCGGCGCTCTCGGCGAGCGCCGGCACGGCACGCAGACCGGCAAGAGCGGCGATGCCGGTCAGCAGGCCGCGTCGGGTGAGCCGCAATCCGTGATCGGGCTTCGGACGTACAAGCACTTCGAACGCTCCATCGGGTTCAGCCAAATCGGCCGGTCGCCATCGGTCGCTATACGACATCAGGATACGGACAAAGATCCGTTAATCGGGCCTTTCCGCCTATGACAGCAAACCAACGGAAAAGCGAGGGCGAGGATGCATCACGGCCAAGCGTTCGGATGGGACTCCGTGCTGATCGCGACGCTGCTCCTCGGCCTCGTGATTTTCAGTGTTTTGTGGCTGATTCATGGTCCCCGGCGCGATGCCGGCATCGTCGACTGGTGGTGGGCGGGCGGCTTTGCGGCGACGGCCTGGCTGGAATGGCTCGCGAGCGGGCGCGGCGGCGGCCTACAATTGTTCGTGACCGTCGCCGTCACGGTCTGGGCCGTCCGACTGACCGTCCATCTGGTGGTCCGTCATAGCCGGCGCGGCGGGATCGAGGATCCGCGCTATGCGGCGATGCGGGCGCGGGGCGGTCCGAACTGGCCGCGCACGAACCTGTTCACCGTGTTCTGGCTGCAGGCGGTCGTGCAATGGGCGCTGGCCGCGCCGATCCATGCCGCGCTGTTGCACCCCGAGCCCGACCCTCTCTCACCGGCCGCCGTCTGGCTGGCCTCGGCGGGATGCGCCCTCTTCGTCATCGGGTTCGCGATCGAATGGGTCGCCGATGCGCAGTTGAGCGCCGACAAGGCGGACCCGGCGCGACGCAGCCGGCTGGTCACCACGGGTCTCTGGGCATGGAGCCGGCATCCGAATTATTTCGGCGAGGCCCTGCTGTGGTGGGGGCTCGGCCTGGTCGGTGCGGCCGCCTCGGGCCTCTGGTGGGTCCTCGTGGCCCCGGCCGCCCTGACTGTGCTGCTGCTGAAGGTTTCGGGCATTCCGCCGCTCGAGGCCGTCCTGGCCTCCCGTCCCGGCTGGACCGACTATGCTGCCCGAACCAGCGCCTTCCTGCCGCGCCCGCCACGCCCCCTGCGACCCGGCTGAGCCCGGATCGTGCGGACCGGGACCACCCCGGCGGACAGGGTTCCGACGAAAAAAATCGGCTTCGCGCGGGGGGCCACGCGAAGCCAGTCTGGGTGCCTCGGACATGTCGGGTCGCTTGACCCGATCAACGGCGCGGGGGTTGGCACCGTAACGTCATCCGGCAGACCGGATGGCGCCTCCTCGGTGCCGGAACAACGCGAATAGGACGTTCGGGTTCCGAAGAAAGTCGCCTGCCGACACCCTGGCGATCCGCCGCCGGGGCGTTCCCCCGCTCAGAGCCGGCAGAGGATCTGGTCGATCCGGAAGCGCGGCTCAAGTCGGCTGTTGCCGACTTGAGAGTCCTGTGAAGGGAGCGCTTCCGCTCAGAGCCGGTAGAGGATCTGGTCGGTCCAGAAGCGCTCCAGCCTATGCAGCGACTTGTTGAGAAGCTTGAATTCGCCCGGACCGATGCCGCCGACCTGCTCGATCGAACGGATATGGCGCTCGTAGAGCTTGTCGATCACCTTGGCGACCGTCTGTCCCTTGTCGGTCAGACTGACGCGGACGGAGCGGCGGTCGATCCGAGAGCGCTCGTGCTTGACGTAGCCGCCTTCGACCAGCTTCTTCAGATTATACGAGACGTTCGACCCGAGATAATAGCCGCGGGTGCGCAGTTCACCGGCCGTCAGTTCGGACTCGCCGATATTGAACAGGAGCAGGGCCTGCACGGAATTGACGTCATCGCGTCCCATGCGGTCGAACTCGTCCTTGATGACATCGAGCAGCCGCCTGTGCAGACGCTCGACGAGCGTTAGCGCCTCAAGGTAGAGCGGCTTCAGAGCCACGTCTTCCTCTGCATGCGCCAGCGCGTCTACCGCTCTTTTTGCATTGAGCATGGGAAATCGCCTCGCTGATGGTCTTTATTGTCAGCCGCTTCTGCGGCCTTTGATAATCGGACACTAGCGCTCTGAATCTAAAATCGCCTTAAGTCGTAGTCTAAAATTTCGGTAAAATGGAAGCACTGGGCATCGTACTAAATATCTTCTGAAAGTAACTATTCAAACTTGGCCTAACTGGCCGATTCTCTCGACATTCGGCGAGATGCCGTTTGGGAAGGCATTAACGCTGGAGGCCTCCATCGGACCCGCTGCGGCGACCCGGAAGGCCTCGAACCGCCCCGACGCGCCGCTTCCCGAGCCCCCCGCGCGGACACCGCCGGGACACGGCACCCCGTATCCCGGCGTCGGGTCGGGCCGACAGCCGAACGGGGCCGATGCGGTGCATCGACCCCGTTCCATTCGTCTTGCAAGGAAAAGATTTCGAAAGCTCGTCTCGGCCGGGCCCCTATCCGCGCCGGCGTCGCCAGCCGTCAAACGCCTTGCAGCATGCGTACGATGCCGGAGAAGTCGACACCGGCATGGCCGCCCTGGACATAGAGGCGGTAGAGCTGGGCCGCCTCCGCGCCGAGCGGGGTGACGGCGCCGGCCGCACTGGCCACGTCTTGGGAAAGCTTGAGGTCCTTCAGCATCATGGCGGCGGTGAAGCCGGGCGCGTAGCCGCGATTGGCCGGGCTGGTCGGCACCGGTCCCGGCACCGGGCAGTAGGTGGTCAGCGACCAGCATTGGCCGGACGATTTCGACGCGATGTCGAACAGCTTCTGGTGGTCGAGACCGAGCTTGTCGGCCAACGCGAAGGCCTCGCTGACCGCGATCATCGAGATGCCGAGGATCATGTTGTTGCAGATCTTCGCCGCTTGGCCGTTGCCGGCGCCGCCGGCATGGACGATCGTCTTGCCCATGCATTCCAGGATCGGCCGCGCGCGCTCGAAGGCCGCGTCGGCGCCGCCGACCATGAAGGTCAGCGTGCCGGCCGCCGCGCCGCCGGTGCCGCCCGAGACGGGCGCATCGACCATCGCCATGCCGGCCTTGTCGGCGGCGGCGGCGACCTGGCGGGCCGCCTCGACATGGATGGTCGAGCTGTCGATGAACAGCGTGCCCGGCGCAGCCCGTTCGATCACCCCGCCCGGCCCGGTATAGACCGCGATGACATGGGCGCCTTCCGGCAGCATCGAGACGACCGCATCCACGTCCGCGGCCGCCTCGCCGGCCGAACCGACCACGGTCCCGCCGATCTCGGCGAAGCGCGCCGCCGAAGCCTCGGAAAGGTCGAAGCCCTTCACGGTATGGCCGGCCTTGACCAGGTTGGCGGCCATGGGGCCGCCCATATTGCCGAGACCGATGAATCCGATGCGTGCCATGACGTGTTTCCCCCGTCCGCCCGTCAGCCGAGCGTGTTCATGGTTTGCCGCCGGCGCTGGCGGCTGAGGCGGTCCTCAAGCCGTTCCTCGCGCCAGGCGAGGAAGGCGAGGACCACGTAGACGATGACGGCGCCGACCTCGATCGCGGTGAGGACGGTGTTGCCGCCATGCAGATCCGAATAGGCGGTGTGCAGCGTGACGCGGATAGCGGTATTGACGCACCACAGGACGACACCCCAGGAGGTCGCCATCCAGAGCCCGACCGAGGCGACCAGATCGACCGCCGCGAACACCGCGATGGCGTTCTTCACCGGCACGCGCTGGTCCATGAACGGCGTCGAGCCGAGATCGGTCGCGCCGATCACATAGGCCCAGCTCAGGATGCCGTAGCCGAGGATCGAGAGGGCCAGCGCGCGCATGAAGAAGAGGCGCGCGCGGCGCCAGTTCAGGCGCGGCGGTTCGACCGACGCGGCCGGCGGCTTGTTGGTCGTCTGCTGGGCCTGAGCCATGGTCTATCCGAATGTCAGGTCGCCCCCCGCGGGGGCAACGAAATGGGCCTCGATGTCGACGCTGTCGATCTCTTCCGGATCGGCCGGCCGCCAGCGCGGCGCGTTGTCCTTGTCGATGATCACCGCGCGGACGCCCTCGTAGAAGTCGTCGCCCTTCAGAATGCGCGAAACGATGCGGAATTCGAGGCGCATGCAGTCCTCGAAATCGCGCGCGGCGCCCATCTGCATCTGGCGCAGCGCGATTTCCAGCGAGGTCGGCGACTTGGAACGGATGTCGCGCGCCGTCGCGGCGGCCCAGTCGCCCGGGCTGGCGTCCAGCGCGGCCAGGATTTCGCCGACCGTCGGCCGGGCGAAGATGCGGTCGATCTCGGGCATCAGGGCGGCGATAGGCGCCGGTCCGGGATCGCCGTCGAAGGCGTTCAGCAGCGGCAGAGGATCGGCCACCTCGGCCAGATCGGCGGCGAGTTCGGCCAGCCGCGCCCGCGGCACGCAATGGGTCAGGATGCCGGCGAAGCGGGCGTCGGCCTGGCGCAGCCGGCCGCCGGTCAGGGCCAGCCAGGTGCCGAGACGGCCCGGGCAGCGCGGCAGGATGTAGGTGCCGCCGACATCGGGGAAGAAGCCGATGCCGACCTCCGGCATGGCGAAGGCAGTCTTCTCGCTGCCGACCCGGTAGCGCCCGTTGACCGCGATGCCGACGCCGCCGCCCATCACGATGCCGTCGATCAAGGCGGTG
Source organism: Prosthecodimorpha staleyi (assembly GCF_018729455.1). NCBI lineage: Bacteria > Pseudomonadati > Pseudomonadota > Alphaproteobacteria > Hyphomicrobiales > Ancalomicrobiaceae > Prosthecodimorpha > Prosthecodimorpha staleyi. The sequence goes on from NZ_JAHHZF010000005.1 coordinate 136,921, forward strand.
ATCGGCTTCGGATAGGCCCGGATCAGCGCGTTCAGCCGGTATTCGTCGCGGAAGAACTCGATCTGGGTCGGATCGCCGGCCCGGCCGAGATCGTAGATGTGGCGGATGTCGCCACCGGCCGAGAAGGCCTTCTCGCCGGCCGCGGTGAAGACCACATGGGCGACGGCCGGATCGTCGCGCCAGGCGTCGAGCGTCGCGCGGATCCCCAGGACCATGCCGTGGGTCAGCGCGTTGAGGGCTTGCGGGCGGTCGAGCCGGATGAAGCCGGCCTTGCCGCGTCGTTCAATGGCGAGATCGGTCGGGGCGGTATCGGTCACGTCGGTCATGGTCGGGGTTCTAGCGTCCAATCAGGTCACGCGCCACGATCAGGCGCATGATCTCGTTGGTGCCCTCCAGAATCTGGTGGACGCGCAGGTCGCGCAGGTAGCGCTCGATACCGTAGTCGCGAAGGTAGCCGTAGCCGCCATGGAGCTGCAGGGCCTGGTTGACCACCTCGAAGCCGACATCGGTGGCGAAGCGCTTGGCCATCGCGGCCTGCCGGGTCGCGGCCGGATCCTTGGCGTCGAGCAGCACGGCCGCCTTGTGGACCATCAGCCGCGCCGCCTCCAGTTCGGTCGCCATGTCGGCGAGGCGGAACTGCAGGGCCTGGAACTCGGCCAGCTTGCGGCCGAACTGGCTGCGCTCCTTCACATAGCGCAAAGCCCGGTCGAGGCATTCCTGTGCGCCGCCGAGCGAGCAGGCGGCGATGTTGATGCGGCCGCCGTCGAGCCCCGCCATGGCGATGCGGAAGCCCTCGCCCTCCGCGCCGACCCGGTTGGCGACCGGCACGCGCGCGCCGTCGAAATTGACCATCGCGGTCGGCTGCGACTTCCAGCCGAGCTTCTTCTCCTGCGCCCCGAAGGAGACCCCGGGCGTGTCCTTGGGGATCGCCAGGCAGGTGATGCCGCGCGGCCCCTCGCCGCCGGTGCGCACCATCGTCACGTAGAGATCGGACGCGCCGCCGCCGGAGATGAAGGCCTTCGAGCCGGTGACCACATAGTGGTCACCGTCGAGCACCGCGCGGGTGCGCAGGGAGGCGGCGTCCGAGCCGGCATTGGGTTCGGTCAGGCAGTAGCTGGCGAACTGCGCCATGCTGGCGAGCCCCGGTACCAACCGGTGGCGCAGCTCCTCGCCGCCGAAGCGATCGATCATCCAGGCGGCCATGTTGTGGATCGAGATATAGGCCGTGGTCGACGGGCAGGCGCGCGCCAGCTCCTCGAAGATCACCGCCGCCTCGAGCCGCCCGAGCCCGGACCCGCCGACATCGTCGCGGATATAGATGCCGCCAAAGCCGAGCGCGGCCGCCTTGCGCAGGGTCTCGACGGGGAAGATCGAGCCCTCGTCCCAGCGGTCAGCATGCGGCGCCATCTCGGCACCGGCGAAGTCGGCCGCCATGTCCCTTATGGCGCCGGTCTCTTCGGAAAAGGCGAAGTCCAAGGGTCTCTCCCGGTCCCGGCGCGTCTCGTGATCGCGGCCGAAGCTATGGACCCGGCCGATGAGCGTCAATTGCCCGAGGGGATGGGGCTCGGGGGCGTACGGGTATCCTGTGCGCCCCGCGCCCGGACAGGGTTCGTCAGCCCTCCGCCCGGGTGGAGACCGATCGGGTCAAGGGTCGAGCAGGTCCTGCCATTGCCGGGCGCCGTGGACGACGCGCACGATCTCGGCATCCTGGCCGGCCACGCGATAGAGGATCAGATACCGGCCGGCCGGAAAGGTCCGCAATTCGGGTCGGATGTCCGGACGGGCGATGCCGAGGCCCGGCATGTCGCCGAGATTGCGGCAATGTCTGAGGATCTCGTCGTACCAGCGCAGCGCCGCGGCGGCGTTGTCCTGGGCGATGAAAAGGACGACCGCCTCGATGTCGGTCTCGGCCTGGGGTGTCAGCCGGAACGCCATCAGACATCCCGGGATGCGCGCTTCGCCTCGAGCACCTGCCGGATGCGGGCGAATGCCGCCTCGCCATCGGTCGCCTCGCCGCTGGCGAGCCCCGCGTCCCACAGGCGGCCCAGTTCGGCGACGGCTTCCGCGCGGTGCCTGCGGCGCCCCTGCCACTCGCGCAGGGCTTCCCGCATCACCTCGCTGGTGGAGGCATATTCGCCGGATTCGACGACCTGCCGGACGGCCGCGACCATCTCGGGGGTCAGCGCCACGCTGATCTTCTCGACATTGGCCATCGGGCGCCTCTGCTCCAGTTCAACGGTAAGCAAGCTTACCACCACCCGGGCGCGGTCGACCATCCCGGATGGCCCCGCAACCGCCGCAGCCGCCCTGCCCCGTCCCGGCATATCTGATCGTCGCCGCGACCGCCCCCGACCGGGGTTTCCAAGCCGCGCCCGTCGGGCCACTCTGGATGCCCCGCTTGGCCCAACTCCGGATTCCCCATGCAAGATTTCGTCGTCCGCGCCCTGGTCATGGGCGTCTTCGCCACGGCCGTGCTCGATCTCTGGGCCCTGCTCCTGAACCGACTGTTCGGCTTCGGCCTGCCCAACTGGGCGATGGTCGGGCGCTGGTTCGCGCATCTGCCGCGCGGGCGCTTCGTGCATGCCGACATCGCCGCCGCACCCGGCTTCGCCAACGAGCTGGCGATCGGCTGGATCATGCACTACGTGGTCGGCATCGCCTTTGCGGCGGCGACACTCCTGCTGGCCGGCCCGGGCTTCGCCAAGGCACCGACCCCGTTCTGGCCGCTTGTCGTCGGCTGGGCGACGATACTGTGCGGCTGGCTGATCCTGCAGCCCGGCATGGGCGGCGGCATCGCCGCCTCGAAGCGGCCAAACCGGACCCAGATCCGGCTCCTCAACATCCTCGGCCACACCGTGTTCGGCCTCGCCCTGTGGGCGGCAGCGCTGGCGCTGGCGCGCTAGCAGCGGCGTTCGCGCCCCCGCCATGGTGGCCGGATTGTCATCCCCGTGACAGTGCGATCCGGCGGTTCGGCTACAGTTTCCGCCATGAAGCCGGCCAATCGATCGGCTGGACACCGGGGATGCGACCATGGCGAACGGTCTCGAACGATACGGCAATGTGCGCGGCGGCGGCTTCGTCGAGCTTCGGCCCGACACGCAGGGCGTCCAGGGCGACACGCGCATCAAGCAGAAGGGCGACCGGCCCTTCTTCGGCAAGTTCGTGACCGCCTTCAAGTCGCTGAAGACCCGGCATTCGACCACCGAGAAGCAGGCCAACCGCGCCGTCCGGCGCGACCTGCTCGACAATCTCGCCAAGGCCGACCGCGGCGTCGCCGCCCGCTACGCCGACCGGCTGGTCGGCGGCGACAAGGAGTCGAAGCCTTTGAGCGCCCGGTTGGTCCGCCAGATCATGGCCGAGGTCGGCCAGAACAAGGACAACTGGAACGCCGCCGCCAAGACCGAGGGTCCCGGACGGAAGAAGGCGGTTGCCGAACAGCGCGACGGGATGGTCCAGGGCCGCTTCGACTGGCTGGCGACGGTCGCGACCCGCTTCCCCGGCCGCGTCGACGACTATCGCGAGACGCTGGCGGAAGCGGTCGACTCCGCCATGAAGACCGGCAAGATGACCCGCGACGAGGCGATCACCCACGTCGCCAAGAACCTCGCCGACCGCCTGCAGGACGAGCCGCCGCTGCCCGGCTTCGTGACCTTCGCAGGCGACAAGCCGACCGTGCCGGAGATCGAGGCCTCGATCCGCGGCAACCTCGCCGCCTATGAGAAGACCCTGCCGCAATTTCCGGTAGATTTCGCGCCGACCCCGGATCCGCTGGTCCTCGTGCTGCACGACCCCGAGGCCGTGCCGGAGAAATCGATCCTCAAGCAGACCGGCCCGGTCACTCCGGGCGAGATCCCGAACAAGAGCATTGCCGATTATACTCAGTTCCGGTCCGACGCCGAGAACGCAATCCTGGACGGGCTCGACGATCCCAGCAAGCCGCTGGTCATCCCGGGCATCAGCGGCATCCTGCCGTCGATCGAGGACATGGCGCCGCAGAGCCTGAAGGACGCGATCGACCATCACAACCGCCTGGTCGGCGACGACGGCGATAAGATCTCGCTGTCCGATCTCCTCGGCCATCCCGGCATGGATATCTACGGGCGCTGCTTCAACCGTCTGAAGGAGTTGCACGAGAAGGCCGGCAACGACGACATCCCGTCGCGCGAGGAGGTCGAGAAGCTGATCAGCGGGGCGGTGCAGAAGGAACTGGACAACGGGCCGGTCAAGGGCATCGCGACCCATATCCTGGCCAATCCGAATCTCTCGCCGAAGGAGCGCCAGATCCTGCTCGCAGAGGTCATGGACCGGAACTCGAAGCTCTACCAGCACGGTCACAATATCGGGCCGATCCCGATCGGCAAATATGTCCAGAACTATCTCGACCAGGCGGTCCGCGACTGACCACCGGCACGGCGCATCCGCGATGGGCGCTGCGGCGGGTTTCCCCCGCCGCCAAATCGGACTAGGGTCGCGGGCATCGCAGAACGGTGGCCGCGCACGCGGATCGGACGAGAGTCGGCGGGCGATCGCCATTGACGTTCGGCTCGTGCCACACGGTCGCCCAGCCCGAGCCGAAGCGCCGCCATGAACTACGAACAGCCCCGCCGCACCGCCGTCGACATGGAACCGATCCTGGCCGGCCGCCGCATGCGGCGCAACCGCCGGACCGACTGGTCGCGCCGGCTCGTGCGCGAAACCCACCTCACCGTCGACGACCTGATCTGGCCGATCTTCGTGGTCGACGGCGAAGGCCGGCGCGATGCGGTCGCCTCCATGCCGGGCGTGTTCCGCCATTCCGTCGATCTGGCCGTCGCCGAGGCCGAGAAGGCCGCCCGGCTCGGCATCCCGGTCCTGGCGCTGTTCCCGTACACGGATCCCGACCTGCGCGACGAGAACGGGTCCGAGGCCCTCAACCCGGAAAACCTTGTCTGCCGGGCGCTGCGCGCCATCAAGGCGGCGGTCCCGTCGATCGGCCTGATGACCGACGTGGCGCTCGATCCCTATACCAGCCACGGCCATGACGGCCTGCTCGCCGGCGACACCATTCTCAACGACGAGACCGTCGCCCAGTTGGTGCACCAGTCGATCGTCCAGGCCGAGGCCGGCGCCGACATCATCGGCCCGTCCGACATGATGGACGGCCGCATCGGTGCCATCCGCGCCGGGCTCGACCGCGCCGGGCACATGGACGTTCAGATCATGGCCTATACGGCCAAGTATGCCTCGGCCTTCTACGGGCCGTTCCGCGATGCGGTCGGCACCAACAAGACGCTGCGCGGCGACAAGCGCACCTACCAGATGGATCCCGGCAATTCCGACGAGGCGATCCGCGAGGCCGAACTCGACCTCGCCGAGGGCGCCGACATGATCATGGTCAAGCCGGGCATGCCCTATCTCGACATCGTGCGGCGCCTGTCGGAGACCTTCGCGGTGCCGACCTTCGCCTACCAGGTCTCCGGCGAATACGCGATGATCCATGCCGCCGCGATGAACGGCTGGCTCGATTTCGACCGGGCCATGATGGAGAGCCTGGCCGCCTTCAAGCGCGCCGGGGCCGACGGCATCCTGACCTACTTCGCGCCGGTGGTCGCCGAAAGGCTGAAGGCCGGGGCGTGACTATCGGCGGTTTCGCGGTCCGGGCCGCCTTCGTCCTGGTCCTGCCGGTATGGATTGGAGTGGCGGCCTGCGCCGATCTCGAAGCGGTGCAGCGGCGGACCTGCGAAAGCTTGCTGCCGGTGATCGAACCGGCCGGCACCCGCATCACCATCCAGAAGACTGAACCCGATCCGCGCCGCGCCGGCAACGTACGGGTTCGCTATCATGCCGAGCGCCCCGACCCGGACGCGACCTCGCCCGATCCGGCCGACGCCGCCATCACCTGCGCCTTCGGCGGCACCGGCTTCGAGGCGGGCAAGGCTGAACTGATCGGCCTGGAGACGCCGGACGGCGTCTTCTCCGACATTCGCCTGCAGATGTTGAAACGTTTCTGGCTGTCCGACCTTGGCTCCGTCTCCGAGGCCATGCGCCAGGTCGAATGGGCACCCGAGGCGCGGCCGGCCGGTCTGCTGGCGGTCTCGGGCGAGCACGGCTTCCTCCTGCAGCAACTGGTCAATGCCGGCGCACCCGCGGCGCTCTATGCGCTGCTGGCGCTGGCCTATTCCCTGGTCTACGGCCTCCTCGGCCGGATCAATCTCGCCTTCGGCGACCTCGCCATGCTGGGTGCCTACGCGACCGTGCTCGGCATCGCCGGCGGGCTGACGCTCGGCGCCGGCGCCCCGGGCCTGCTCCTGCCGCTCGCGCTCCTGTTCGCGATATCCGTCACAGCGGCCTGGAGCGGCGCGATCGGGCTCGGCATCTTCCGCCCGCTGGCCGCGCGCGGCGCACAGCCGCTGCTGGTGGCGACGATCGGCGTGTCGCTGGCGCTGCAGGAATTCGTCGGCCGCGTCCAGGGCGTCAAGGAACGCTGGCTGCCGCCGATCCTCAACGAACCGCATCTCCTGTTCGGCGGCGCCTATGAGGTGGTGGTCACCACCATGCAGATGCTGGTCGTCGTCGGCGTTTCGGCCGCAATCCTGCTGGTGCTGGCCGGCATGCGCCGGTCGCGATTCGGACGCGACTGGCGGGCCATGGCCGACGATGCGGCCATGGCGGCCCTGCTCGGCGTCGATCGGGACCGGACGCTGACCGCCACCTTCCAGCTTGCCGGCGCGCTTGCGGCCGTCGCCGGCCTGGTCATCACCACGCTCTACGGCGGAACCAGCTTTCACATGGGCACGATCATCGGCCTCAAGGCCCTGGTCGCCGCGATCGTCGGCGGCATCGGCTCGCTGCCCGGCGCCGCCCTCGGCGGCCTGCTGATCGGCCTCGCCGAGACGCTCTGGTCGGCCTACCATCCGATCGTCTGGCGCGACGCGGTGATCATGATCCTGCTGGTCGTGTTCCTGATCCTCCGCCCGGAGGGCCTGTTCGGCACCCGCTCGGCGCTCGAGGAGAAGAGCGCGCGGCCGTGATCGATATCCGGACGATTGTCTCGACCGGTAGGAAGACCCTGTCTATTAAGACCGTGATTTGGCGCCCTTCACTTGGTTCCAACGGAAGCCGAACGGCGGACTCATGCTAGTGTCCTTCCATAAGGCGTAGGCAAGCGATGAGAAGCAGGCAAGGTTCCGAACCCGAGCGGACCGACACGATGGTGGCAGCTGATGACACCGTGCTGACGCGCGGCAGTCGGCCGTTTCTTGTCACGCATTTCCATCTCACCGAGGAAGTCATGCTTCCGGGCTTCTATCCGGAAGGTGACGGCGAAAGCATCCACGAAGACACCGATTTCGACGTCGTCGAAGCCGCCCTCTGGGCGCTCCGCCGGCGATCTTCCGACCTGCCGGACCTGGAACGGACGATCCGGCATGCCCCGCGTCTGGCCGGTTTCGCGCTAGGTATCACGGTAAGGGGACGCCCGAACCACATCGGCAAGCTGATCCGGCATCCGAAAACCGGTGCCTACATCTCTGGCAAGATTGCCAGATCGATTCGTCCCTCCCGGTGGCGCGGCGGCGAAGGCCGGCGTCAGGGATAGCGGAGCCCCCATGCATCGCCCCACACTCGAAGACATCCAGGATGCCCAGCGGCTGATCGAGGGGGCGGTGATGCGCACCCCCTATCTACCGGCACCGCGGCTCTCCGACCTGACCGGCGCCCGGGTCTCGGTCAAATACGAGAACCTGCAGGTCACCAATGCCTTCAAGGAGCGCGGCGCGCTGGTCAAGCTCCTGTCGCTGACCGCGGATGAGCGCCGGCGCGGGGTCATCGCCATGTCGGCCGGCAACCATGCCCAGGCGGTCGCCTATCACGCGACCCGGCTCGGCATCCCGTCGACCATCGTGATGCCGAAGACCACCCCGCATGTGAAGGTGACGGCGACGCGCGGCTTCGGCGCCCGGGTGGTGCTGAAGGGCGAGACGGTCGCCGACGCGCAGGTCGAGGCCGAGAGGATCGCGGCCGAGACCGGGGTCGTCTGGGTTCACCCCTATGACGATTTCGATGTCGTGCGCGGACAAGGCACGATCGCGCTCGAAATACTGGCCGACGATCCGGATATCGACATCCTGGTGGTGCCGGTCGGCGGCGGCGGACTGGTCTCCGGCATGGCGATCGCCGCCAAGGCGCTGAAGCCGTCGATCGAGATCGTCGGCGTCGAAACCCAGCTCTATCCGGCCATGTGGTGCGCCTTGAAGGGACTGCCGATCAAGGTCGGCGGCACGACGCTCGCCGAGGGCATCGCGGTGCGCAATGTCGGCGCGCTGACGCTCGACATCTGCCGCGACCTGCTCGACGAAGTCGTGCTGGTCGACGAGGTCCATATCGAGCGGGCCGTGAACGCCTATCTGACGCTGCAGAAGACCATGGCGGAGGGGGCGGCGGGCGCCGGCCTCGCCGCGCTGATGACGACGCCGGAGCGGTTCCAGGGCCGCAATGTCGGGCTTGTCCTGTGCGGCGGCAACATCGACCCGCGCATCCTGGCCTCGATCATGGTCCGCGAACTCGCCCGCGAGGAGCGGATCGTCGGCATCCGGCTGATCATCCCGGACCGGCCGGGCGTGCTCGGCGAGATCGCCACGATCATCGGCGACATGGGCGGCAACATCCTGGCGGTGGAGCACCACCGCACCATCCTGAAGGTGCCGGCCAAGGGCGCGACGCTCGATGTCGCCTTCGAAACCCGCGACGGCGGCCACGCCAACGAGATCATCGCGGCGCTCGAATCGCGCGCCTTCGTGGTCGAGCGGCGCGAGGCCCCCGACGAATTCTGAGATCTGCGGGAAATGGCGCCGCCGCGGCCACTTTCTCGCCGGCCGCGGATCTGTATGATTGTCTCGAATGGAGCCGCTTCGGATCGTCCCAGGCGGCCATCGGAAGGTCCGCCGTCCGTCCTATGACGCAGCATCCCGTCGACGCCCCGCAATTCTACCTGACCGCGCCCGCGAGCTGCCCCTATCTGGCCGGCCGCCAGGAGCGCAAGGTGTTCACCCATCTGGTGGGCGAGCGGGCCGCGCAGCTCAACGATGTGCTGACTCAGGGCGGGTTCCGGCGCAGCCAGAACATCGCCTATCGGCCGGCCTGCGAGGCCTGCCGCGCCTGCGTCTCCGTACGCATCGCGGTCGAAGAATTCGATTGGCTGAAGAGCTTCAAGCGCACCATGCGCACCAACGAGGACCTGTTCGGCGCCGAGCAGCCCGCCGCGCCGACATCTGAGCAGTATTCCCTGTTCCGCCGCTATCTCGACGCGCGCCACGGCGACGGCGGCATGGCCGACATGACCGTGCTCGACTATGCGATGATGATCGAGGACACCCATGTCGATACCATGGTGGTCGAGTATCGCCGGCGCGGCATCGACACCGCCGTCACGGGACGTGGCACGGGACCGCTGCTTGGCACGGCCCTGACCGACATCCTCTCCGACGGCCTGTCGATGGTCTATTCGTTCTACGATCCCGAACCCGGCTGGCGCGGCCTCGGTACCTACATGATCCTCGACCATGTCCGCCGTGCCATCGCCCACGGCCTGCAATATGTCTATCTCGGCTATTGGGTCGCCGGCTCGCGCAAGATGGACTACAAGCGCCGCTTCCAACCGCTTGAATATCTGAGCCCGCAGGGCTGGAATCGGAAGCCCGAATAGGCCGCCCATCGGTTCCGGGAAGACCGGCATCGCGCGTCGGAAAGGCCCGCACTGTCTCGGGACCCGGCACAGCGGAAGTCGCGACCGTTCCTGCATCTTCCCCGGCCGGACGGGCGGGAACCAATGCGGACCGCCTCAGTCTCCTTAGGTATGCCGGGACAGCAGGAACATCGGATTGGCAGGTGGACCGGGCCGGCGCCGTGCCGCGTGGCGTCATGCTCGCCAACCGGACCCACGAGCGGCGACGTCACCTCACGGCGCAGTGGCCGCCGTTTCCGCGGCAGTCCGGCCCTTGGATGCCGCGCGGGATGCCGCCTTGCGGCTGTCCCACCGCGTCGACCGCGGCGAGGAGGCCCCAGCGCGGTCCGGTCACCACATCGGCGATACCCTGCCCCGACGATCAGGCCGAGGGCTGACCCGCCCTTTGCGAAAGGCCCGCTTCAGGACGCCTTGGACGGCAGGAAGCGGGAGAAGAAGCCCGAGGGGGAACCGGTCCGACCCGCGTCGCCATGGCGGCGTGGCGGGCGATCGCTGACCGTAGCCATAGCCTTCAGGTCGGCGACCACGTCGGGCGACGAACGGGCGACGAACTTGCGGCCGTCATGCAGCACGACCACGAAGACGCGTTCATGGCGGAAGCTCTGGTCGAGCAGTTTGTCCAGGCTCTGGCCGACGCGGCGCAGCCAGCGATCGAGATAGGCCGACACGTTGCCTTCGCTGTGCTCGGCACATCCCGCTACCGCATTCTGCAGTGCAATATCTTCAACGTCACCATTGGCGCAGGTCAAACGCAAGACGGGGCGACCCGTCGCGCTCCGACGAATACGTACCACCCCCGGTGCAAAATCGCCCAATACGATTTCGATGGCAGACATCGGAATGCCCTCAACGTCGCGCTGAATACGCTGCGCGGCTCCGATCTTACAAAGGTACGACGAGTTTCGGATTCGCGATTCGTTGAATGAGGATATCCACAAGGATATTTACTTTACAATGCGGCAAGTGCCGATGTGGTAAAGGTTTTTTCTGAACTCCACAGACGTTCTTCCGTTCACTGAGTGTTCTGTTCGGGACAACAACCAGAATTCCAAGGATAGCGGCTGGCGACTCGAGGTTCCGTGCGTCGTTCCGCTCGCGAGACGGTGACATTCTCAATCGAGCATGAATAGCCATGCGTCGGAATCCCTGCCCTGTTCGGCAAGCACTTGACGCAACGGGCATCGATTGATTCGCGATCTGGCGGGCAGCCGAATTCGGACCGGCCGTTCGGGCGTTGTCGAACCGGTTCGATACTCCGACGCCTCAGGCGTCATCGAACCGGTTCGATACTCAGACGCCTCAGGCGTTGTCGAACCGGTTGGTGGCCGGAAAGCCGCGCGGCGGCAGGCGGCCGGCATCGGCGCGGTTGCCGAGCCAATCCTTCAGGTCGTCGAGCGAGCGCGTGAAGCTCGATCCGCCGGAACTGGTCCAGACCAGCCCCTCGGCGCCGTTGAAGCATTTGAGATCGGCCAGACCGCCATCCTTGAAGCGCTGCAGGCGCACGCCGGAACCGCGCGCCATCTCGGCGACCTGCTCGATGGGGAAGACCAGGAACTTGCGATTGTCGCCGATCGTCGCGACATGGGTCGCGCCCGGCGGCACGGTGCGCACCAGGCGGACCTCGTCCTTGGCCGCGACATTGACCACCTGGCGCCCCTTGCGGGTCTGCGCCACCACCTCGGCCTCGGGCACGATGAAGCCCTTGCCCTCGCGCGTGGCGACCAGCAGGCGGCGGTCCGGGCGATGGACGAAGACATCCAGCACGTCCTGGTCCTCGTCGAGATCGACCTGGATGCGGATCGGCTCGCCATGGCCGCGCCCGCCCGGCAGCTTGGAGGCATCGAGCGTGAAGACGCGGCCGGCGGTTGAGAAGACGACAATCTTGTCGGTGGTCTCCGCCTTGAAGGCGACCCGGAGCTTGTCGCCCTGCTTGAAGTCGAGCCGCGCGAAATCGTCGAGATGGCCCTTCAGGGCGCGGATCCAGCCCTTCTCGGAGACCACAACGGTGATCGCCTCGCGCTCGATCATCGCTTCCTTGATGTCCTCCTGGGCGTGGCCGGGCGCATCCGCGAAGGTCGTGCGGCGCTTGCCGAGCTTGGTCTCCGGTCCGAAGGTGGCGGCGACCTCGCGGATCTGCAGCGCGACCACCTTCCACTGCTTGTCGACCGAGGCCAGCAGGTCGCGGATCTGCCCGGCCTCGATGGTCAGCGCCTCGTGCTCCTTGCGGATCTCGAATTCCTCGAGCTTGCGCAGGTTGCGCAGCCGCATGTCGAGGATCGCATTGGCCTGGACGTCGGTCAGGTCGAAGCGGGCCATCAGCACCTGCTTCGGCTCGTCTTCCTCGCGGATGATGCGGATCACCTCGTCGATGTTCAGATAGGCGATCAGCAGGCCGCCGAGGATTTCGAGCCGCTTCTCGATCACGCCGAGCCGGTGGCGCGAGCGGCGCAGCAGCACCTCGCGGCGGTGGTCGAGCCATTCGACCAGCACGTCCTTGAGGCCCATCACCTTTGGGACGATGCCGCCCGACAGGACGTTCATGTTGAGGGAAATGCGGCTTTCGAGCTCGGACAGCTTGAAGACCGATTCCATCATCAGGCCGGGCTCGACATTGCGGCTCTTGGGCACGAAGACGACGCGCACATCCTCGGCGGATTCGTCGCGCACGTCGTCGACCAGCGGCAATTTGCGCTCGTTGATCAGGTCGGCCAGTTTCTCGATCAGGCGGCTCTTGGCGACCTGGTAGGGGATTTCGGTGACCACCACCACCCAGGTGCCGCGGCCCTGATCCTCGGTGTGCCAGCGCGCCCGGACCCGGAAGGCGCCGCGTCCCGTCCGGTAGCTCTCCAGGATCGAGGCGCGGCTTTCGACGATGATGCCGCCGGTCGGGAAGTCCGGCCCGGGCACGATCTCGACCAGGTCCTCGATACCGGTCTCCGGTGCCTCGATCAGCTTCAGGGCGGCGCGACACAGCTCATGCGCATTGTGCGGCGGGATCGAGGTCGCCATGCCGACGGCGATGCCGGACGAGCCGTTGGCGAGCAGGTTCGGGAAGGCGCCGGGCAGCACGACCGGCTCCTCCTCGGAGCCGTCATAGGTCGGGCGGAAATCGACCGCGTCCTCGTCGATGCCTTCGAGGAGGAGCGCCGCCACCTCGGTCAGCCGCGCCTCGGTGTAGCGCATGGCGGCCGGGTTATCGCCGTCGATATTGCCGAAATTGCCCTGCCCGTCGACCAGCGGATAGCGCTGCGCGAAATCCTGCGCGAGCCGCACCATGGCGTCGTAGACCGACTGGTCGCCGTGCGGATGGAACTTGCCGATCACGTCGCCGACGACGCGGGCGCATTTCTTGAAGGCCGAGCCGGGATCGAGCCGCAACGCCCGCATGGCGTAGAGCAGGCGCCGGTGCACCGGCTTCAGCCCGTCGCGCACGTCCGGTAGCGCGCGATGCATGATGGTCGACAGGGCATAGGCGAGGTAGCGCTCTTCCAGCGCGTCGCGCAGATTGACCGGCAGCACCTCGCCGCCCGGCCCGCTCTCGTCGCCGCCATCGGACGGCGGAATCACCCTGTTTCCCATATGTTCCCGTTACGCCATCTCCCCCCGAAGGGCAAGCCTGGACGCCCCGCCGTCACGCACCGCCGGCGCCCCGCTGGATCAGCGCCAGCAGCCGGTCGCGCGTCTCGGGCAGGTCGCGCCCGCGCTCCTGCGCGGCATGGCGGGCGAGAAAATGGCCGGTCAGCCGGAATCCGGCCGCAAGATCGGCCCCGTCCGGCGGCGGATGGTTCGACCCGTCCGCCGGCGCCAGGAAAGCGGGCAGCGGCAACAGCCGGTCGGCGAAGGGCGCGCCGGCCTCCCGGCTGGCGGCCCGGCCGGTCTTCGGGCTGACCCAGGCCAGATCGCGCGTCGCCCCGGTCAGGGCGCAGGCGGACAGATCCAGCCCGATGCCGAGCCCTTCGAGCAGCATCAGTTCGAAGCGCACGACGAGTTCGCCGGTCTCGACCGGGTCGCCGATGCGGTCGAGCACCTCGTCGAGGGCGGCATAGAGCTCGGGATGCGGGTCGCGTTCCGAGACGAGCCGGAGCAGCGCCGCGAGGGTCTGCGCCGCCAAGAGCGCGATCGGGCTCTCCATGAAGCCGGCGGCGCGGAAGCCGATCGGCTCGACCGCGTAGCTGCCGAGATGCTCGTCGAGCCGCGCGCGCCAGACGAGGCGCAGGCGGTTGCCGGTCTGCAGCGCGGCGGCGAGCTTCTGCGAGCGCGCGCCGCGCACGAGACCCAGATGCCGCCCCCGTTCGCGCGTCATCGCCTCCAGCACGGCGTGGGATTCGCCCTGCCGGCGCAGGCCGAGCACGATCGCCTCGTCGGTCCACTCCATGGCGCCAGTCTATCCGGCCGGCCCGTCCGGCAGAAGGCGGGCGGCGGACACGATACGGGCATCGGTTGCCGTTGCCGGATCGGTCACGGACGCGGCCCCTCCCCGGCGACCGCGTCGATCAGGTCAAGCCAGGGCCTGACCCCGATCCGGGCACGGTCGTAGCGCGCCGCGATGGTCTCGCGCGCCGCCCCGCGCAGGGCCGTGAAATCCGCCGGCCGCCGGCAGGCCGCCGCCATGGTGTCGGCCAGTGCCGCGCGATCGAAGAAGTCGACCAGCAGGCCGTTGCGGCCGTGCTCGACCACCTCTTGGACCGGGGCGGTCGCCGAGCCGATCACCAGAGCTTCCACCGCCATAGCCTCGAACAGCGACCAGGAGGCGACGAACGGATAGGTCAGATAGACATGCGCCGCACCGGCCCGGATCGCATCGAGCATGCGGCCATGCGGCAGGGTACCGACGAAATGCACGCGGCGCGGATCGACCGCATCCGCGATCTCGGCCCAGAAGATGTCGCGCCAGGTCCGGCCCTCGGGCGGCGGCGTGCCGTAGCCCTTGCCGTCGGCGGCACCGATCAGCACCACCTCGGCCTCCGGCACCGCGGCCAGGAAAGCCGGCAGCGCGCGGACGAAGACATGCGCGCCGCGCAGCGGCTCGAAGCGGCGGTTGACGAAGGTGACGAAGGGCGTCGTTCGATCGAGGATGCGGCCGTCCGGCAGCGCGAAGCGGGCGGCGGGATCGGGCCGGATCGCGGCGAGGTCGACGCCCTCGTGGATGACATGGGCATCGCGCGCGAGCCGCGGCGGCAGCATCGACACCTGGAACCGGCTCGGGGCAACGACCGCGTCGGCCTCGGCCAGCGCCAGCAGCATCGAGGCGTTCTTGGCGTGGACGCGGCAGAGCTCGTCCAAGGTCTCCTTGGCGAATTCCCGATCGAAACCGACATCGCCGCCGCGGCTGCGGTAGTAGAACTCGGCATATTCGATGCGCCGCGCCGCCGGGAAAATCTCGCCGAGGAACAGCGTCTCGCCCCAGCCCGGATGGCCGACGATGACATCCGGCGCGAAACCCTTGGCCTTCAGCGCCTCCGCGGCCCGCGCCGCCGCCCGCCCGCGCAGGAAATCGGCCTCGGCCCGGACCGCCGGCTCGAAGATGCCCTTGGTCGTGCCGCGCTTCAGCCCCCAGCGCATGATCGGCACGCCCGGCACCCCCGGCGCCCCGTCCTGCGCGATCGCCGCCACCCGGTCCCCGCGCGCGCGCAGGGCTTCGGCCAGAAAACCGAACTGGCCGGGGAAGTTGTTGTGCACCAGGAGGACGGAGAGCGGCATGGCGGGTCGAGCCTAACCGATCCGGACGACCGCCGTCACTCGGTCGGGAACTCCAACCCCATCTCGCGGTAGCGTTCCGGGTCGTCGGACCAGTTCTCGCGCACCTTCACGAACAGGAACAGGTGCACCGGCTTCTCGGCGATCTCGGCGATCTCCTCGCGCGCGGCCATCGAGATGGCCTTGATGGTCTGGCCCTTCTCGCCGAGTACGATACGCTTCTGGCTTTCGCGCGCGACGTAGATGACCTGCTCGATGCGGATCGAGCCGTTGCGCATCTGCTTCCACTGCTCGGTCTCCACGGTCGATTCGTAGGGCAGTTCGTCGTGGAGACGCAGGAAGACCTTCTCGCGGGTGACCTCGGCGGCGAGCTGGCGCAGCGGCAGGTCGGAGATCTGGTCCTCCGGATAGAGCCAGGGTCCGGTCGGCACATGCCGGCCGAACCAGGCCAGCACGTCCTGGACGCCGTCGCCGTTCATCGCCGAGACCATGAACACCGCCTCGAAGGCGGCCTTGGCGCTGGCCTGCGCGGCGAGCGCCAGGAGCGCGTCGCGGCGGAGCAGGTCGATCTTGTTGAGGATCAGCACCTTCGGCTGGCGCACTTCGGCGAGGCGCTCGAGTACGGCCAGCGCGCCGTCGTCGAGACCCTTCTTGGCGTCGATCAGCAGCGCGACCAGATCGGCATCGGCCGCCCCGCCCCAGGCGGAGGTGACCATGGCGCGGTCGAGCCGGCGGCGCGGCCGGAAGATGCCGGGCGTGTCGACGAAGATGACCTGCGCGCCGTCCTGCATGGCGATGCCGCGGATCAGGTTGCGGGTCGTCTGCACCTTGTGGGTGACGATCGAGACCTTGGCGCCGACGAGCTGGTTGAGCAGGGTCGACTTGCCGGCATTGGGCGCACCGATCAGGGCGACGAAACCGGCCCGCGTCGAAGACGCCGCCGCCTCGGCCCGACGCAGCGCCGCCTTGGCCTTCTTGTTGAGCGGTACCGGCTCGAAATCGTCGTCGGCGGAGATGTCTTCGGGCTCTTCGGCCATGGGTCGTGTCCGTTCCGGATCTGATGAGGCGCCGGTCCGGCGGATCATATCGCGATCGGACGGCGCAGTCGTGGGATGAATGGGCGGAGGTCTCAGCGCTCGGACGCCGCGACGATCGGGCCGTCTTCCGACCACAGACCCTCACGCACCAGAATGGCGGTGGCGGCGTTCTGCTCCGCCTCGCGTTTGGAGCGCCCGCGGCCTTCGGCGCCTTCGAGACCGGAGAGATCGACCGCGATGGTGAATTCCGGATCGTGATCGGGTCCGCAGCGGCCGACCTCGCGATAGACCGGTGCCGGAAGTCCGCGGCCCTGGACCCACTCCTGCAGCGTCGTCTTGGCATCGCGCAGCGGACCGCGCGCGGACATCATCATATCGCGCCAGTGCCGCTCGACGAAGGCGCAGGCCGGCTCGAAGCCGCCGTCAAGATAGATCGCGGCGATCAGCGCCTCGGTCACGTCGCCGAGGATGGCGGTGCGGTTGCGGCCGCCGGTCTGGGCCTCGCCGGCGCCCAGCCGCATCACGGCGCCGAGTTCGAGCCGGCGGCCGACCTCCGCGCAAGTCTCCCGCTTGACCAGCGCATTCAGCCGGCGGGCGAGCTCGCCCTCCTCCGCGCGCGGATAGGTCTCGTAGGCCATGGCGGCGACGGACAGGGCCAGCACCCGATCGCCGAGAAATTCGAGCCGCTGGTAGCTGTCGGCCGGGTTGGAGGTTGCGCTGGTGTGGGTCAGGGCGCGCGTCAGCAGCTTCCGATCGGCAAAGCCGTAGCCGATGCGCGCTTCCAGCGCCGCCAGCGGTTCCATACCCTGCGCCATCAGAGCGTGCCGAGCAGGCGGTTCCAGCGGATCGACCAGGGCCAGTTCCAGAACTGCCAGGCAACGCCGTCGATCGAGAAGAAGATGATCTCGGCACGGCCGATCAGATTTTCAAACGGAACCGGACCGACATCGCGCGTAAAGCGGCTATCGGTGGAGTTGTCGCGGTTGTCGCCCATCATGAAATAGTGGCCGGCCGGAACGACATATTCTTCGGTATTGTCGGCACTTCCGTCCTGATACATATCGAGAACGGTGTAGCTGACGCCGTTCGGCAAGGTCTCGCGGTAGCGTCGGATATGGAACGAGGTGCCGAACGCATCGGTCTCGACGAAATCCGCGACCGGCGTGCGCGGCACGGCCTCGCCGTTGATGTAAAGGATCGAGTGCTTCACCTGGATGCGGTCGCCGGGCAGGCCGATCAGCCGCTTGATGAAGTCGGTCCCCTCCTCCTTCGGATTGCGGAACACGATCACGTCGCCGCGCTTCGGCTCGCTCGCCCAGATGCGGCCGGAGAAGTTCGCGATCGGCGTCTGGAACCCGTTCAGCGGATTGCCGCCAAAGGAGAATTTCCCGTAGCCGTAGGAAAATTTCGAAACGAACAGATAGTCGCCGACCAGGAGCGTCGATTTCATCGAGCCCGACGGGATGCTGAACGGCTGGTAGAGGAAGGTGCGCACGAGCAGCGCGAGGATGAGTGCGTGGATGACGACCTTGATGGTCTCGCCGACGCCGCCAGCCTGCTGGTCTTTTCCTGTTGTGGTCACGCTCATGCGCCTTTTTTCCAACCTCGCCCGTACCGGCCACGTGATAGCCGGTCATGCCAGCCCCCGCAACCGCCCCCGGATGCCTCGTCTTTCGGGCGGATCGGCCGGACGGTCACATTCCTGTGGTCCCGCGCGCTCATCCGGCCGCCTTGGGCCAGCCCAACGGCACCGCCGAGATGACCACGAAGGCCTGTGCCAGCGGATAGTCGTCCGTGATGGTCAGATCGATGCGGGCCTCGAAGCCCTCCGGCGTCAGCGCCGCCAGCCGCTCCGCCGCACTGCCGCCAAGCAGGATGGTGGGCTTGCCGGATGGCAGATTGACGACGCCCATCTCGCGCCAGTTGACGCCCATGCGGATGCCGGTACCCAGCGCCTTGGAACAGGCCTCCTTGGCGGCGAAGCGCTTGGCATAGGAGGCGGCACGCTGGTCGCGTCGGTCGGATTTGGCACGCTCGACATCGGTGAAGACGCGATGGGTGAAGCGCTCTCCGAAGCGGGCGAGCGTCTTCTCGATGCGGCGGATGTCGATCAGGTCGGACCCGATACCGATGATCATGAAGCCCTCACGATGCGGCGACGAGCCCGCGAGCGACATCCATATGGTGGCGCATGGTCCGGATCGAGGCCTCGAAGCCGATGAAGATCGCCTCGCCCACGAGGAAGTGACCGATATTCAGTTCCTTCACCTCCGGCAGCGCCGCGACCAGTTCGACCGTGTCATAGGCGAGGCCGTGGCCGGCATGAACCTCCAGGCCGAGTTCGGCGCCGTGCCGGGCGGAGGCGGCGATGCGGGCCAGTTCCTGGTCGCGCTCGGCGAAGCGGCCTTCATTGTGCAGGTCGCAGTAGCGGCCGGTATGGATCTCGACGACCGGCGCGCCGAGCCGGACGGCCGCCTCGAACTGGCGCGGATCGGCCTCGATGAACAGCGAGACGCGGATGCCGGCCGCCGCCAGGCGGGCGACGATCGGCTTCAGATGGGCTTCCTGGCCGGCGGCATCGAGCCCGCCCTCGGTGGTCCGCTCCTCGCGCCGCTCCGGCACGATGCAGGCGGCATGCGGCCGGTGGCGCAGCGCGATCGCCGCCATCTCGTCGGTGGCAGCCATTTCCAGATTGAGCGGCAGGTCGATCTCGGCCATCAGCCGCTCGATGTCGGTATCCCGGATGTGGCGGCGGTCCTCGCGCAGATGCGCGGTGATGCCGTCGGCGCCGGCCGCGGCAGCGAGCTGTGCCGCGCGCAGCGGATCGGGATGCAGGCCCCCGCGCGCATTGCGGATGGTCGCCACATGGTCGATGTTGATGCCGAGCCTCAGAGAGCCGGGCCGTCCGTCGCGCTGCATGCCAATGCCTCCCGTCCGCGCCGCGTCGCGATCCGGCGCGCCTTGTGCTTCTCCTGATAGGCACGCACGGCGGAGAGGACAACGCCGTAGACGGCAAGGCTGGTGAGACTTCCCGCCACGGCAAGCCCAACCGCCGCCGGCAGGGCGAGGTCGGCGAGCCGTTCGAGCGCGATCGGCCCGAGCCCGGGCCGGCCGAGCAGCCACAGGCCGAGTTGGACCGCGCCGACGAAGATTAGCGGATAGACCAGCGGGTTGCCGACGTGGCTGCCGACGATGGCGGCCATCGGGTTGACGCGCAGCAGCGAGGCGAGGCCGGCCGACAGCACCACGCGGCCGCCGAGGAACGGCGTGAAGCTGACGAAGCAGCCGATCGCCGTGCCGGCCGCCACCGAACGCGCCGATCCGGGCAGATGCAGGAGGCGGGTCCAATACCAGCGCGCCAGCCCGAGCCAGCGGCCGGGCCGGCGCAGGATCCGCCAGCTTCGCTTGAATTCCTTGCCGATCTTCCTGCGCACGTTCATGGCCGCATCCTGCCGGAAGTCCGACCCTTAGGGAAAGCCCGGATCACGCCCCGTCGGCACGATCCGCGCGGCAGGGTGAACGGGGCATCGGGGGCGGATGCGGCGGACGCTCGTGCGCGGCGCGCGCCGGCACGCACGGCCTCAGGCCAGGTTGCGGCTGCCGGGTTTGACCGGCGGCAGGGCGGCGAGTTCGGGCGGCAGCTGGTCGGCCGGATAGGCCGGCACCTTGAAGCCGGCGAGCGCGATCAGCGGCACGCCGACCTCCGCCTCGCCGTCGGAGCGGTCGATCAGGCAGGCGCAGGCGACCACCTTGGCGCCGAGCGCCTCCAGGGCCGCGATCGTCTCGCGCGAGGAGAGCCCGGTCGTCACGATGTCCTCGACCACCACCACGCGCGCGCCCTCCGGCAGTTCGAAGCGCCGGAGCCGCATCTCGCCGCCCTCGCGCTCGACCCAGACCGCCGGCACGCCGAGATGGCGCGCCGTCTCGTAGCCCGGCACGATGCCACCGAGCGCCGGCGATACGACATAGTCGACCCCGTCCGGCACCGCGGCGCGGATCTTCTCGGCCAGCGCCTTGCAGACGATCTCGGTCTTGTCCGGATACTGGAACACCCGCGCCTTCTGGATGAAGACCGGCGAGCGCAACCCCGACGACAGAATGAAATGCCCCTCCAGGATCGCCCCGCAGGAGCGGAACACATCGAGCACATCGTCACGGGTCATGGGCGGGGTCTCCGGCAGGTTTGGGCCGGGGGCCGGGTATAGGGGGCGATGGCGCGGATGTCGAGGGCGGCGGGGCCGGGTAATTCGACTCTACAATAAATCTGGCATCAGAGTCTCAATTGAATTTTCTATGCTTTCATTTCAAAGTTATAACTTACAGAGCCCTCAGATCGTTGCTTTTTCGTATTCTCCCATGCCCATTTCGGTATTTGAGGCGCATCTCGATTTATTTCATTCAGCCTTTGACGATACAACTGTACGCATTTGACCGCATCTACACAAAGACTGGAGTCAGGAAAGTCTGTGTTCCAGTTTCGGCAATCACGCGAAAGCGCATTAAGATTTTCTGCTGCCGTACGGTGGCGCGCAGCTAACTCGTTCAAATTCAGAAAGGCGCTCAGCCCACTCAATATAGACACAATTAGACTCAATAAAACCTGCAATTGCAACGATGAGATACCGAACATCAACTCGTCGCCAACGCCCGATTTCGCGTGACTGGACACAAGCCAAGTTAATATTATTGAAAACAGCGTCGCAGGAATACCAATAAGGAACTTATTATATTTTTCATATACCTCAGCGGCATACCAATGACCTAATTTTGATGTTTCTGTATCCTCTAGATGCCTCATGACTTCTAGACAAACGGATTCAAAGTGATTGCTATCATTAGCCATTCAAAATCTCCAACCTAACGATTGAGACCGGATTCGATTAAAGTACAGGCATTTTCAAGAATAGCCAAATCAGATTCATCGATTTTACAATATTGATCCCACTCAGCCATTGTTCCAATCGAATATGCGATAATTATATTCTCAGCAACCACACTTAATTCAGCACTTAAAATAGCAATGCGCAGCGCTTGCTCTGTTGAATAAAAATCATTTCCACGCGCACTTACCCAACTTAATATCTTATATCTAACCGAAAGCCAGCGAAGCACCGCAGATTCTCTAAAAAAGCCAAGTTTCTGCAATTCATAAGAGGCAGTATCACCATTCGAAAAACCGTTAGAAATCTCACTCAAGTCGAAACTCCACCCCTGTTCGACGTATATTCCTAACAAACTGACTATCACTAAGATAGTAGTATCTTTCATGTAGAGGGAAACATGAAATAAATGAATTAAATTCTTCGATACTCTCTCTAAGTAACGGCGCCATACAATTTATAACATCGAATAAATTTGAATTATCCTGCAATACTATTACCATATCAATATCAGAACTTGATATATTCAAGTTACAGCCAGACCCATATCGTACTATAAACTTTCCACCCGAAACGCTCCTTAACAATTTTGTACAGATAGAATTCAGATCTTCATTTGAAACAGATTTTATCATAGCGAACCGTCGCAGGATTAAAACAACACACGAATTTCCAATTCAGCAAATGCTTGACCGCACCTTCTAATCAGAATTGTAACCTCTCTCCCTCGTTTGGTGCAATCACAAAATTCCGACACCTTTCCCATACAGCACCTCACCCGTTCACCCGCTCCACGCTCGAGATGATCGGCTTGGAGCGGAGCTGGTTGGTGATGCGGGTCAGGTGCTTCAGGTCCCAGACCTCCAGGTCGATCAGGATCTCGTGGAAGTCGGCGCCCTTGCGGATCATCTTGATGTTGTCGATGTTGCCGTCGTTGTCGGCGATGATCTGGGCGATCTGGGCGAGCGAGCCGGGTTCGTTGAGCGAGGTCAGCGCGATGCGGGCCGGGAAGCGGATCGGGTCGGCGGGGTCGATGTCCCAGCGCACGTCGAGCCAGCGGCCGGGCTGGTCGTCGAATTCCTTCAGGTCCGGCGACTGGATCGGATAGATGGTGATGCCCTGGCCGGGGGTCAGGATGCCGACGATGCGGTCGCCCGGCACGGCGCCGCCATTGGGGGCGAAGATCACCGGCAGGTCGCCGGCGAGGCCGCGGATCGGGATCGAGCGTTCCGCATCCGGCGCGGAGGCCGCACCTGGCACGCGGAACTTCATCTTGCCGCCGGCGCCGACGCCGAACCAGCCCTCCCCGGCCCCGGCCTTCGGATTGGAGCTGGCGCGCTCGTCCTGATAGTCGGGATAGACCGCCTTCAGCACCGCCTCGGAGGTCAGTTCGCCGCGCCCGACCGCGGCGATGATGTCCTGGATCGAGGAATGGCCGAGCCGGTGGATGACCGGCTCCAGCGCGGTCTCGGCAAAGCTGCGGCCGGCGCGGTCGAAGCTGCGCACCAGAATTTGGCGGCCGAGCCCGCCGAACTGCTTGCGCACCGCCTCGCGGGTGGCGCGCCGGATCGCGGCGCGCGCCTTGCCGGTGACCGCGATCTGCTCCCAGGCCGGCGGCGGCACCTGCGCCTTGGAGCGGATGATGTCGACCTCGTCGCCATTCGAGAGCTCGGTCATCAGCGGCATGATGCGGCCGTTGATCTTGGCGCCGACGCAGGTGTTGCCGACATCGGTGTGGACCGCATAGGCGAAGTCGATCGGCGTCGCGCCACGCGGCAGGGCGATGATCTTGCCCTTCGGGGTGAAGCAGAAGACCTGGTCGTGGAACAGTTCGAGCTTGGTGTTCTCGAGGAATTCTTCCAGGTTCAGGTTCGGGTCGTTCAGCCGCTCGATCGTGTCGCGCAGCCAGGCATAGGCGCCGGAGGCCTCGGTCAGCCGCGCGATGTTGCGCCCGCCGGAAATGCGGTCGCCATCCTTGTAGAGCGCGTGGGCGGCGATGCCGTATTCGGCGATCCGGTGCATCTCCTCGGTCCGGATCTGCAGTTCGACGCGCTGCCGGCCAGGCCCGACCACGGTGGTGTGGATCGAACGGTAGTCGTTCTGCTTCGGCGTCGAGATGTAGTCCTTGAACCGGCCCGGCACCATCGGCCAGGTCGAATGGACGATGCCGAGCGTATGGTAGCACTCGTCCAGGCTCGGCACGAGCACCCGGAAGCCGTAGACGTCGGAGAGCTGTTCGAACGAGACGCCCTTGCGCTGCATCTTCACGAAGATCGAATAGGGCCGCTTCATGCGTCCCTTGACCTTGGCGGCGATCGCAGAGGCGCCGAGCTTCTCGGTCAGGGCCTGTTCGATGACGGTGGCGAGGTCGCGATTGCGCTCGCTCAAGGCTTCCAGCCGGGCCTGGATGGTCTTATAGGCCTCCGCATTCATATAGCGGAAGGCGAGATCCTCGAGCTCTTCGCGCATGCCCTGCATGCCGAGCCGGCCGGCGAGCGGCGCATAGATCTCCATCGTCTCCTCGGAGACGCGGAAGCGCTTGGCCTCGGGCACGAAATGCAGCGTGCGCATGTTGTGCAGCCGGTCGGCCAGCTTGACGATCAGCACGCGCACGTCGTCGGCGACGGCGAGCAGCAGGCGCCGGAAATTCTCGGCCTGCTCGGTCTTCTTGGAGACGAAATCGAGTTTCTTGAGCTTGGTCAGACTCTCGACCAGGCTGCCGATCTCCTCGCCGAACAGGGCGTCGATCTCCGAGCGCGTCGCATCGGTGTCCTCGATCGTGTCGTGCAGCAGGGCGACGGCGATCGAGGCATCGTCGAAACGCAGGTCGGTCAGGATGGCGGCGACTTCGAGCGGATGCGAGAAATAGGGATCGCCGGAGGCGCGCTTCTGCGCTCCATGCTTCATCATTCCATAGACATAGGCCTTGTCGAGCAGCGCCTCGTCCGCATTCGGATTGTAGCGCTTGACCCGCTCGACCAGTTCGTATTGCCGCATCATCGCGTTTCAGATCCGCTCAAGCTGCCGTTCGCCGCGCCATTTCGGAGGGCGCGGCCGGCCCGTTCTTCGTCTTTCGGCACCGAGGCGCCATCGCAAAAAGGGCACTCGGCGACGGATCCGGCGCTCAGCCTTGCCGTCCCGCCCGGCTGCTCTCGGACCGTCGTGCCACGGGCGGACCGACGACGGGAAGATCGTGGTGGGATCCGACCGAAGCGGCCGAGGGGCCATCATGCCATAGGAATTGCGGCGGAAAACCCAATTCGTCCATCGATTTCGCGCGTCCGTTGCGCGCAGCGTCGTAACGGCAACAGCGGCCGCCCGCTGCTTGACCGGGCGCCGACGAAAAGGCCGGTCTCGCGACCGGCGGCAACGAAAAAGGCCGGTCATGCGACCGGGTGGAAACGCAAAGGGCCGGTCCTGTGACCGGGCGGAAACGCAAAGGGCCGGTCTTGCGACCGGGTGGAAACGCAAAGGGCCGGTCTTGCGACCGGGTGGAAACGCAAAGGGCCGGTCTTGCGACCGGCCCGGGCATCCGCACGACGGTGGAGGCAGGACGATCAGTCCTCCTCCTCCTTGTCCGGGGGAACGAGGCCTTCGAGGCCGCGCAGCAGTTCTTCTTCCGACATCCGGTCGAACTGCGGCTCGGCATCGTCGTCGCCCGACGAGGCCGACGCGATCAGCGGAACGGCTTCGGGTTCCGGCTCGTCGACCTCGACGAACTTCTGAAGGGAGTGGATGAACTCCTCCTTCAGATCCTCCGGGCTGACCTTCTCTTCCGCGATCTCGCGCAGGGCGACGACCGGGTTCTTGTCGTTGTCGCGATCGATGGTGATCGGCGAGCCGGAGGAGATCGTCCGGGCCCGATGGCTGGCCAGAAGGACGAGCTCGAACCGGTTCTCCACCTTGTCGATGCAGTCCTCGACGGTGACACGCGCCATAATTCATACTCCAAGGGAATCGAGCGGACTGATAGGGGAACGGCAGCCGGAAAGCAACCATTTCCTGGGATCGGCGCATTTGCCCATGCCGCCGGACAGGGCTTCCCGGGTGAGCCGCGCCAGACTGCGCCTTGAATCGTCACGCGATACACCCCGGCGCGGTCAAGTGCCCGACCGGACAGAAGTCAGATGCACGTCAGACGAATAGAGGGAACACTGGATTGCCGACGATTGCGCAACCAAGCCACGAGCATTACCGCGACGGAAACGTTTCCAGATTACAAATCATGGCATACCGCTTACAGAACACCTGCAGGGGACCACGGTTGGGCTAACAAAGGGTCCAGAAAACCTGGGTAATTTCGAATTTTTGTTGTAAATTTTGATCGGCTATGCCATTGCGGCGTCATAGTGCGCCCGCGTCTTAAGAGCGGGACATAAAAACCCATCGTTTGGCACGTTTCAGAAGCCGTCGCTGGGTCCCCTGAATCAGAATTCAGAAAAGAAGCAGACAGTATGGCCGACATGCGAGAAAAGATCGCACTGTTTATCGACGGTGCCAATTTGTATGCAACATCGAAGTCGCTTGGTTTCGACATCGACTACAAGCGACTCCTTCAGGAATTCCATGGACGCGGCTACCTTCTTCGCGCCTATTATTATACCGCACTCATCGAAGATCAAGAATACTCCTCCATTCGCCCGCTGATCGATTGGCTTGATTACAACGGCTACAAGGTCGTGACCAAGCCGACCAAGGAATTCTACGATTCCTCGGGTCGTCGGAAGATCAAGGCGAACATGGACATCGAACTGGCCGTCGACGCCATGGAGATTTCCGACGCCGTCGACCACATCATCCTGTTCTCCGGCGACGGCGATTTCCGACGTCTGGTCGAAGCGCTGCAGCGCAAGGGCAAGAAGGTTTCGGTGGTCTCCACCCTGCAGACCCAGCCGCCGATGATCGCCGACGACCTGCGCCGTCAGGCCGACCATTTCGTCGAACTGGGCAGCCTGCAGGGCCGGATCGGCCGCGACCCGGCGGAGCGCGCCGCGCGCATGGCCGAGCGCGAAGCCCAGCGCCGCCAGCAGGCGCCGGAATTCGAGGACGACTTCGACGACGTCTGATCCGATCCCGGCGCGCGCCGCGGGACGCGCACCGGGGCCGTCACATCCCGGACGGATCGGCCGCCCGACACCCTGCCCTGCTCTCGGGCATGGCCATCACGGCCCTCGCCCCGGGCAGGCAGCTGCGGGTAGCGCCTGGACCGGCGGCGCGCGTTCATCGGTAGCGCGCGAAGCACGCCGTGCGGCCTCGCCGATCGTTGCCGCAACAGACTGTCGCCGCAGCAGGCCGCCGCCCTGCCGACGATCTCAGGGCGCGGGAACATCCCGTCCCGCGCCGGCCGGAAGCGGTCCGCCCGAAACGCCATCGCCGAAGCGTCATGCCCGAAGCACAATCCATCGATCCGCCGCACGACTGCCCGGTCTGCCCGCGTCTGGCCGGCTTTCGGGCCGACTGGAGCCGGCGCGAACCGGAATGGTTCAACGGGCCGGTGCCGGTCTTCGGCGATCCCGACGCGCGCCTGCTGGTGGTCGGCCTCGCGCCCGGACTGCGCGGCGCGAACCGCACCGGCCGCCCGTTCACCGGCGATTTCGCCGGCGACCTCCTCTACGAAACCTTGATCGCCTTCGGTTTCGCACGGGGCCGCTACCAGGCCCGGCCGGACGATGGCCTGGCGCTGGTCGACACGGCCATCGTCAACGCGGTGCGTTGCGTGCCGCCGGAAAACAAGCCGACGCCTGCAGAGATCGGCAACTGCCGGCCGTTCCTGAAGGCGGCCATCGCCGACCGGCCGCGACTGCGCGCCGTGGTGGCGCTCGGCAAGATTGCCCATGACAGCGTCACGCGCGCCTTCGGCCTGCCGGCGGCGCGGCTCGCCTTCGGCCATGGCGCGCGCCATGTCCTGCCGACCAGGATCACCCTGTTCGACAGCTATCATTGCTCCCGATACAACACGAATACCGGGGTCCTGACGCCCGAGATGTTCCGGTCGGTATTTGCGGCCGTGCAGACCTATCTCCAGGCCTGCGAATAGCCTGGGGCGGCGCGCCCATGCCTTGACCCGCAGATCCAGCGATGGTCACTGGCCCTGGCTGCGCGGGTCAGGCCCTCAGTCGCGCTGCTTCAGCAGCCGGCCCTGCTCGCGCTTCCAGTCGCGTTCCTTCTCGGATTCGCGCTTGTCGTGCGCCTTCTTGCCCCGGCCGATGGCCAGCTTGACCTTGGCGCGACCCTTTTCGTTGAAATAGATCTCGAGCGGGACCAGCGTCATGCCCTCACGCTCGACGGCGGCAGCGAGCTTGCCGATCTCGCGCCGGTGCATCAGCAACTGGCGCGGCCGGCGGGTCTCGTGGTTGAACCGGTTCGCCTGCAGGTATTCCGGGATATAGGCGTTGTAGAGCTGCAGGCTGCCGCCGCGGGCGGCCGCATAGGCATCCGTGATGTTCGACTTGCCGCCGCGCAGGGACTTGACCTCGGTACCGGTCAGGGCAATGCCGGCCTCGAACACGTCCAGGATCTCATAGGAGTACCGGGCTTTCCGGTTCTCGGCGGCGATCTTGCGATCGCCGCCCTTGTCGGCGGACATCGTATGCTCCTCGTCAGTTCAGGATGCCCGCATGGCGCATGGCCGCCTCGACCTCGGCCCGCGGACCTTCCGACATGGCAACGAGCGGCAGGCGCAACTCATTCTGCATGCGACCGAGCCGCGACAGGGCGAATTTCGGCCCGGCCGGGTTGGGTTCCAGGAACAGGGCCCGATGCAACGGCATCAACCGGTCCTGATAGGCCAGCGCGGTGCGGTAGTCGCCGCGCATGCAGGCCTCCTGGAATTCCGCGCAGAGCTTCGGCGCCACATTGGCGGTGACCGAGATGCAGCCGGCGCCGCCATGCGCCATGTAGCCGAGCGCGGTGCCGTCCTCGCCGGACAGCATCAGCCAGTCCGCCCCGATCGTCATCCGCTCCAGCGAAGGCCGGTTCAGGTTCATGGTGGCGTCCTTGACGCCGACCACGTTCTTGCAGTCGCGCTTGATGCGCGCCAGCGTTTCGACCGAGATGTCGATCACGCTGCGCGGCGGGATGTTGTAGACGATGATCGGGATGCCGACCGCGGCGTCGATGGCCCGGAAATGCTGGTAGACGCCTTCCTGGCTCGGCTTGTTGTAATAGGGCGCCACGACCAGCACCCCCTGGGCGCCGGACGTTTCGGCATGCCGGGCCAGGTCGATCGCCTCGGCGGTGTTGTTCGAGCCGGCCCCGGCAATCACAGGCACACGACCGGCTGCGACCTCTATGACCAATTCGACGACGCGCTTGTGTTCGGCATGGGACAGCGTCGGGCTCTCGCCCGTCGTGCCGCAGGGCACCAGGCCATGGCTGCCCTCGCGGATCTGCCACTCGACGAAATCGCCCAGGGCTTTCTCGTCGACCGCGCCGTTGCGGAAGGGCGTGACGAGGGCGGGGAGCGATCCCTTGAACATCCTGATGGTCCTCCGGATGCCGGTCGGCGGCGTCCTGCTGGCGTTGTGGTTGGCGCGGTCGTGTTTTCGACGTATTGGGTCTTCAAGACGGCGCAAGTCCGGCTCGAAGCTGCGGGTAAACCCGGCGCGGGCCGCGACAATAGTGGCTGCGACAGGCGTCGGCAAGCCGAGAGGATGGCGCGGGGGAGTCTCGGGAAACGGCAGGCGGTCAACCCTTTGTTCACCCTCCTCCGACAAGGTCGGGACGTCCGGCCGGGGCGATCGATGGAGGGCGTCCGGGTGCAGAACGTTTGTCAGTAGGAGTTGAGAGTATGCTCGGACCGATTCGGCGCCGGCTCGCCGCCATGGCCTTTGCCAGCGCGATCGCCATTCTCGCCGGAACCGGCCAGTCTCATGCCGGAGACGCCGAGCTTGCGCGCGCCATCGAACTGGCCAGCCGGGGCGATGTCTCGGGTGTCAACGGCATGCGCTCGCAGCTCGACGTGGTCGAGGCCAAGATCGCCGACTGGCTGATCATCCGCCTGGGCACTCCGGAAATCTCATCGCAGTCGATCACCCAGTTCGCGCTCGCCAACCCGCATTGGCCGGACCCGGAGATGTTCCGTCGCCGGGCCGAGCAGGCGCTGGAGCGCGAGAAGCCCCCGGCCGACATCATCATCCAGGCCTTCCAGGGCAGTCGGCCCTACTCCAATCGCGGCCGGATGATGCTGGCGCGCGCGCTCCTCGAAAAGGGCCGCACGCAGGATGCCGCCGCCTGGGTCCGCCTCGCCTGGCGCGACGAATCCCTGTCCGAGCAGGACGAGGCCGCGATCCTGGCCGAATTCGGATCCCTGCTGCCGGCGTCCGAGCACCGCGCCCGGCTGGAGCTGGCGCTGCTCAAGGGCCGCAGCTCCGATGCCGTGCGCATCGCCCGGCGCATGAGTCCTGCCTACCAGAAGCTGGCCGCGGCCCGTTTGGCGGTGGAACGCAAGGCCGGCAATGCCGGCAAGCTGCTCGACCAGGTCCCGTCGGAAATCAAGAGCGAGACCGCCTATCTGTTCGGCCGCGCGCAATGGGCCAGGCGCAGCGAGCGCTGGCAGGAGGCCGCCGAACTGCTGCTCCGGGCGCCGCGCGATCCCAAACAGATGGTCGTGCCGGACGAATGGTGGGAGGAGAAGCGCATCGTCTCGCGCAAGATCCTCGATGCCGGCGACCCCAAGACCGCATACCGGATCGTCGCCGGCCATACCGGTTCGAGCCCGGCCATTCAGGCCGATGCGGATTTCCACACCGGCTGGCTGGCCCTGCGCTACCTGAAGGAACCGCGCACGGCGATGAGCTATTTCGCGCGCGTCGCGGAAGCCTCGTCCAAGCCGGTCACCCAGGCCCGCGCCTATTACTGGCTCGGCCGCGCTTCGGAGGCCGGCGCCGGCGGCACGGCCCGCGACTACTACGCCAAGGCGGCGCAATATGGCTTCACCTTCTATGGTCAGCTGGCGCGCGCCAAGCTCGGCATGACCGACCTCGGGCTGCAGCGCACGATCGTGCCGAGCGGAGCCGATAAGGCGGCGGCCGAGCGCGACGACCGCTTCGCCGCGCTGATCAAGCTGCAGCGCGTCGGCCGCAAGGATCTGGCCGCGGCCTTCTACCGGCATCTCGCTGACACCCTGCCGACTCCCGGCCAGGTCGCCATCCTGATCAACATTGCCGAGGGTCAGGGCTGGGTGAACTATGCGGTCATGGCCGGCAAGGCCGCAGCGCAGCGTGGCCTCGACATGGAGGTGCTCGCCTTCCCGCTGAAGGGCCTGCCGGCCGACATCGACACGAGCGGGCTCGAAAAGGCGCTCACCTTCTCGATCACCCGGCAGGAGAGCGAGTTCAACCAGTCGGTCGTCTCCAGCGCGGGTGCGACCGGGATCTTCCAGGTGATGCCGGTGACCGGCCGCGAGGCGGCCAAGAAGCTCGGCATCGGGTTCGATGCCAACATGTGGCGCAACGACGTGCGCTACAACGTTCGCCTCGGCGCGGCCTACGTGAACAATCTCGTGCAGAACTACGACGGCAACTACGTCATGGCGATCGCCGGCTACAATGCCGGTCCGGGGCGCATCCGCGAATGGGTCCAGGCCTATGGCGATCCGCGCGATCCGGCCGTCGACCCGATCGACTGGATGGAACGCATCCCCTTCTCCGAGACCCGCAACTACGTTCATCGCGTCCTGGAGAATCTGCAGGTCTACCGCTTCCGCATGGAAGGCCAGCGTCTGCAGATCGCCGACGATCTGCGCCGCGGTGTCGGTGCGCGCGGGGCGACCGTCACCGGTTCGATCGGCGCGACGGCGACCGGGAACTGATCGACAGGACCGTCGTCACCCCCTCGACGCGTCGCAGCTATCATGCGATGGAGGGCGGCCGTTCGGGGGGACCATGACCAACGGCATCGAAAGCCCGCGGACTCAGGCATCGGACGCAATCGGACCCCGGCCTGCCGACTGGCTGGCCATGGGCGGGCAGCAGTGCGACGTGCTCGGCACGCCCTATCGGCCGTTCCGCTATTTCAGCATGGACGGCCTGGCGCTTGCCGGACGCGACTATCGGGCGGACGGCCAGAACGGGCCCCCTCTCCTCTGTCTGCCCGGCCTGACACGCAACGGGCGCGACTTCGAACCCGTGGCGGCGCGATTCGCAGCCAGCCGGCGGGTGATCTCTTTGGATCTGCGCGGTCGCGGCGCCTCCGAACCGTCGCCGGGCGGCCGGGGCTACGACCCGGCGACCGAAGCCGGCGACGTGATCCGCGCCATGGACGGATTGGGGATCGACCGGGCGGTCTTTCTCGGCACCTCGCGCGGCGGCATCGTCAGTATGGTGGCGGCCGCGATGGGACCGGACCGGATCGTGGCAGCCATCCTGAACGACATCGGCGCGCGCATTGAAATCGACGGCCTGATCCGAATCCGCAGCTATCTTGCCGGCGCGACTGTCCCGGGAGACTGGCCCGCGGCGGGCGAGGCCGCAAAAGCCGCGGTCGGCGCCACCTTTCCGGACCTCGACGCGGCGGCCTGGGATCGCTTCGCCCGCCGGCTCTGGCGCGACCGCAACGGCCGGCCCGCGCTCGACTACGATCCGGACATCGCCCGCAGCCTGGATGCCCTGACGCCGGACATGCCGCCGATCGATCTCACCGGCGCCTTCGCGGCGCTCGGCGCCAAGCCGGTCATGGTCATTCGCGGTGAGTTCTCCACCATCCTGTCGGCCGGGACCGTCGACGACATGGCCGGTCTGCATCCGGGCCTGATCGCCCACACCGTCCCGCGGCAGGGACACGCGCCGCTGCTGGAAGACGACCCGACGCTCGACGCGATCACGGCCTTTCTCGGCACCCTGCCCGCCTGATCGATCCCCCCCCCCCGCTGGCGGATGCTGCCTGCAGACCCGCGTCTGCCTGCAGACCCGCGTCTGCCTGCAGACCGCCCGACGGTCGGATCGTTCCGCAAGGGTCCGATGCGGACGACGCCCCCCGCCGGACATCTCCGCCGCCGGCGCCAGGTGTTGGCGATCCGCAGAGGCAGCGGCTGCTTCCGGACCGGGCCGCAAGGCTCCCCAATCAGACACCGCATCCGCCGACCGCTTCGCGGCCGGTCGCGCCCGTACCGATCGACAGCCCGCATGGACCCTATGGGCCATTCCGAAATCAAGACGAAAAAACCCAGCGGTTGCCCGCTGGGTTTCTCGTGTCCGTCAGAGGACTTTCCGATCCTTGTTAGGATCAGAAGTTCCGCTGGAAGCGGAGCAGACCGACCAGGGCGTCGGTGTCGCCGCCCTTGGTGAAGTCGATCTTGCGGTATTCGAGTTCGCCACCGATGGTCATGCCGGGAACGATCGTGTAGACGATGTTCGCCTGCGCGTCCAACTGCTTGTAGTCCAGGAAGGACGTGGTGGCGGTGTCGACCTTCAGGTACGAACCGTTGACCGCGGTGGAGATCTTCGGGGTCCAGTAGTGGACGAAGCCACCGGCGACCGACCAGGCAGTGCTCTGGGCGAGGTTGTTCTTGCCGGTCTGGACGAAGTCGAGAGCGCCCATCGAGAGGTCGGCGCCGGCATAGGCAACCGCGCCCTTCGAGTAGACGGCCTGCAGGTTGATGGTGTCGCCGGCGGCGAGCATCGGCAGGTTGACGGTCACGCCACCGCCAACCGCATAACCCCACTTGGTGGTGTTATTGAAGTTGTTGGTGTTCTCATGAGCAGCGGCCATCAGCTGGGCAGAACCCCAGGCCTGGGCGATGCGCACGTTGCCGACCACGTCGAGCATCTTGACGCCGCCGTAGCTGGTCGGGCCCGTGATGGTGAACGGAGCGGCGAACATCGACGACAGGCGACGGCTGTTGGAGCCGGTGGTCGGGTCTTCCAGCGAGAGGCTGGCGGACACGCCGTTGCCGAACGAGAAGGTGTAGGCGAGCAGGTTGACCTTCGTGTCCGAATGCGCGGCTTCGAAATACGAGCCGTAGGTCGTGCCGGTGTAGAAGTCGAAGAACGACTGGGCGCGACCGGCGGTCAGGCCACCGAACTGGATGTAGGCGTTCCAGAGGGTGACGGTCGGGGAGGACGAGCCCGAGTCGACGGTCCACCAGGCTTCGGTGAACGAACGCAGCAGACCGAACTCGGTGTTGGTGCGGGCGTCGAGGGTCACCTGAGCGCGAACGCGGGTGGTGAAGTCATGATGGGTCGGGTCGTTGGTGCCGACCGTCTTGCCGGCGAGAGCGGCGAAGGCGTTGTCGAAGTCGTAGGCGCGATACTCGGCGCGGACGTAGCCGCCGATCTTGAGGCAGGTCTGGCTGCCCGGGATGTAGAAGAAGCCGGCGCCGTAGGCGTCGCAAACCTTGACGTAGTCGACCGCGGCCGGGGCCGGACGGCCCAGGTCGGCCGCCGAGGCGGCACCGGTGGCGGCGAACATGGCGGCAGCCATGGTGGCGAGCTTGAACTTCATGTGGTGAACCCCCTGTTGGTTCGTGTCTGCCGGTGACCAATCCTGACCCGATTGGAGGTTCACGTGGACCCTCGCGTCACCGATCGACACGACATTACGCACCGGCCGCATATTTTGAAGATGCAATGTCTTGGAATTCAGGTTCATAGACGCATTCGAAATTGTCAGTAGCCGCAAAAACACAGTACTAATTTATATATATGAATTTCTCGATGTTTTGTTTTCCAGCGTCACCTGGACCCTGCCAACGCCCCCGGGGACCCTGGAATACCATCTAAGTTATTGCATAATTATAATTTTTTCAAACTGACCAACGGACGCTGCAGCCATCCCGATGCTGGTCGCCCGCCGAAACGGGGAATCGTTCGGACTGAAAGGTATTGTCCGGCCGAACCGACCCTCGGGCCGCGCGCCTTCACCCCGATGCCTGCTATCCGGGTGGATAGCCGTCAAAATCAACGCAGGGCAGCCGCCTGCGGATGTTCGATTCGAGTCGGAGCCGCGATCTGCGATCATCCGGCGGATGCAGACCGCGAATCCCGACCGAAGGGGATGTCGGACAGATCCGAAAACCCTGCGCTGGGTCCGATCGTGTCCCGCGTCCGGCACCATCCGACCGTGACCGTGGGCAAGACGGGGCGGGAGAGGACAAGTGCGACCGGCCCCACCGCCCCGCGCCGGGCCGGTCACGCTCCAGGGGTCAAAAAGTGAGCGGTTCAGATTCACGAGACGGATGAGAACCATCCGTCTCGATCGAACCACTCGCACCATCCGCGACGGCGCCGATACCCCGATCCTGAACCTTCGAAGTGTCGTCGCTCAAGATCGGCCGCGTCCGCTTCCGGCCGGCCTGCACCCCGGGGGGCACCACGACGGCCATGGTCCCGCGACAACCCGACCTCGAAACGGCCGGCCTTCAAAGCAATTCGGACATCACACCAACATCACTCTCAAAACAAAAACCCGGCAGTTGCCCGCCGGGTTCTCGTGTCCGTCAGAGGACTTCCGGATCCTTGTTAGGATCAGAAGTTCCGCTGGAAGCGGAGCAGACCGACCAGGGCGTCGGTGTCGCCGCCCTTGGTGAAGTCGATCTTGCGGTATTCGAGCTCGCCGCCGATCGTCATGCCCGGAACGATCGTGTAGACCGTGTTGATCTGAGCGTCGATCTGCTTGTAGTCCAGGAAGGACGTGGTCGCGGTGTCGACCTTCAGGTACGAACCGTTGACCGCGGTGGACAGCTTCGGGGTCCAGTAGTGGACGACGCCACCGGCGACCGACCAGGCAGTGCTCTGGGCGAGGTTGTTCTTGCCGGTCTGGATGAAGTCGAGAGCGCCCATCGAGAGGTCGGCGCCGGCATAGGCAACCGCGCCCTTCGAGTAGACGGCCTGCAGGTTGATGGTGTCGCCAGCGGCGATCATCGGCAGGTTGACGGTCACGCCGCCGCCGACGGCATAGCCCCACTTGGTGGTGTTGGTGAGGCTCGACACGTCCTCATGAGCAGCGGCCATCAGCTGGGCAGAACCCCAGGCCTGGGCGATGCGCACGTTGCCGACCACGTCGAGCATCTTGACGCCGCCATAGGGAGACGTGGCGAAGCCGTTGAAGATCGACGACAGACGGCGGCTGTTCGAGCCGACGGTCGGGTCTTCCAGCGAGAGGCTGGCGGACACGCCGTTGCCGAACGAGAAGGTGTAGGCGAGCAGGTTGACCTTCGTGTCCGAATGCGCGGCTTCGAAATACGAGCCGTAGGTCGTGCCGGTGTAGAAGTCGAAGAAGGACTGGGCGCGACCGGCGGTCAGGCCACCGAACTGGATGTAGGCGTTCCAGAGGGTGACGGTCGGGGTCGAGTTGCCCGAGTCGACGGTCCACCAGGCTTCGGTGAACGAACGCAGCAGACCGAACTCGGTGTTGGTGCGGGCGTCGAGGGTCACCTGAGCGCGAACGCGGGTGGTGAAGTCGTTGTGGGTCGGATTGTTGGTGCCGACCGTCTTGCCGGCGAGAGCGGCGAAGGTGTCGTCGAAGTCGTAGGCGCGATACTCGGCGCGGACATAGCCGCCGATCTTGAGGCAGGTCTGGCTGCCCGGGATGTAGAAGAAGCCGGCGCCGTAGGCGTCGCAAACCTTGACGTAGTCGACCGCGGCCGGGGCCGGACGGCCCAGGTCGGCCGCCGAGGCGGCACCGGTGGCGGCGAACATGGCGGCAGCCATGGTGGCGAGCTTGAACTTCATGTGGTGAACCCCCTGTTGGTTCGTGTCTGCCGGTGACCAATCCTGACCCGATTGGAGGTTCACGTGGACCCTCGCGTCACCGATCGACACGACATTACGCACCGACGCTCGAATTTGAAGTCTAATCAGTCCCCAAATGCTGCCGGAGGGGCGCTATCGGATGGAACGTTGCAGCCAAAGCACGATAATTATTCTGATAGATGAATTTTAAAGAACGACGATATTGCTCAATATTCATTTTTATAGATATATTTGACTTTCTATATTGAAACTCGAGAAGGTTCAAAAACTGCCGCGTTTCAGCCATTCGGGAGCGGTCGGATCGAATCCGTCGGGCGGCCGCTCCCGAGCTCGGGCACGCAGGCGCGCCCCCTCTTCCGTTCGGGAGCCGCCGGATCGATTCCCCCCGGGCGCCGGCCGAACCAATGGACGGCAGCGATCCGGAGCGGGCAGATTCGGGGGGGCGCACCCCGCCGCCATCGCTCGAATCGACCGCAATGCCGGTCGGTTGCCGGGCGTGCGACGATCGCCGCCTGTCCGGACGGGAATCGTCCGACGGACGCGACGAGCGAGGCGGCCGCATCCGGAGCACCGTCCGATTCCTGCGGATCCGACCGAGCAGTCAAAAATGTAAGTGGTTCGATCGAGACGGTTGGGAGATCATCCGTCTCGATCGAACCACGAACTCTAACGCAGGTCGTTGCGCCGGCGGCGGCTGCGTTCCCAGGCCAGGGCATGGCCGACGATGGTATCGAGATCGTCCCAGCGCGGCGCCCAGCCGAGCACCTGCCGAACACGCTCCGACCGCGCCACCACCTTCGGGCTGTCACCGGGACGGCGCGGCGCGATGCGGACCGGCAGGCTCAGGCCGGCGACGCGCTCCACTGCCTTCAACACCTCCAGAACCGAAAACCCCCGCTCGTAGCCGCAATTGGCGATGAGGCTCGGATTGCCGGCGCGCAGATGGTCGAGGGCGCGGACATGCGCGTCGATCAGATCGGCGACATGGATATAGTCGCGCACGCCGGTGCCGTCGGGCGTGTCGTAGTCGGTGCCGAAGACCTGGATCTCCGGCCGATCGCCGAGCGCGGTCTCCACCGCCACCTTGATCAGATGCGTCGCGCCGCGGGTCGACTGGCCGGTGCGCCCCTTCGGATCGGCGCCGGCGACATTGAAGTAGCGCAGGGCGGCATAGCGGAAGTCGTGAGCGGCCGCGACGTCGGCCAGCATCAGTTCGGTCATCAGCTTGGAGGTGCCGTAGGGCGACAGCGGCTTCAGCGGCGCATCCTCGCCGACGGGGATCGTCGGCGGATCGCCATAGACGGCCGAGGTCGAGGAGAAGACGAAGTGCCGGACGCCGTTGCGCACGGCGGCGGCGATGACAGCGCGGGATTTGACGGTGTTGTTGAGATAGTAGCCGAGCGGGTCGGCGACCGAATCCGGGACCACGACCGAACCGGCGAAATGGATGATGGCATCGACGCCGAAACGCGCGATCACGTCGTCGAGCAGTGCCTCGTCGCCGATGTCGCCCTCGACGAATGCCGCCTCGGGCGCCACGGCCCAGCGGAAGCCGGTGCTCAGCCGGTCGAGAACCACCACCGGCTCGTCGCGGTCGACCAGTTCCCAGACCATGTGGCTGCCGATATAGCCGGCGCCGCCGGTGACCAGTACCGTCATTCCGCTCTCCGCGTCTCGTCCATGGCGCGCGCTCCCTTGCGGAGGCGCAGCCGGAGCATGTCGGAGAAGGGTTGCGCGTCCGTGAAGAGCGCCGGCGTGGCTGACATTCCGGGTTTCGACCGATCCCGGCCGCTGCCCGGTACCCGCCGTCGGTCAGGCCGCAGCCTGGGCCCGGCCGAGCCCGTCATAGAGATCGAGGCAACGCTCGAACCAGGCGGCAACCGGGTCGTCCTCGGCGATCAGACGGAAGGACGACACCACGCGCGGCCATTGCAGGGTGCCGAACAGGATATGGTCGGCGTAGTTGGCGCCCGCTCCGCCGACGAAGGGCTGGTGGCGCAGCATCAGGCGCAGCGGCAGCAACGTTTCGCGGAAGCCGGCCAGCCGGTCCTCGCGCCCCGCGACGACCTCCTCGAGCGGCTTGCCGAAGCGCTTCTCGCGCGTGGTCCGGAAGTAGCTCCGGTCCTCGGGGCGCAGAATGCCCTCGATGTCGAGCGTGACCATGCGTCCGATCTGCACGAGAAGGCTTGTCGCATAGCCGTCGATCAGCCGCGCTGCGGCCCGGCCGCCCGGCCCGCCGAACAGGCTCGGCCGGTCGGCGAACCGGTCTTCCAGATACTCGGCGATCACGAAGCTCTCGCGAATCTGCCGTTCGCCATCGATCAGGACCGGAACGGTGCGATGGCTGCCGTCGCCGATCGCGGCGATCTGCGTGAAACCGGTCGCCACCGTCTCGAACGGCAGCCCCTTGTGCGCCAGCGCCAGCTTCACCCGCCAGCAATAGGGACTGAAACGGCGATCGTCGGCACCGGCGAGATCATAGAGCAGCATGAGGGGATCCGGTTGTGTCCGTCGCGATCTTCGCGACCGAGGCGATGGAGACTGGCATGGCGGGCCACCGCTGGCCAGACCGCCGATCTGCCGGTCTGCCAACCGGCCCCGGCAGAGGTGCGGGCCGGGCTTCGCCGATGCCGACCGGCGCGGCCATGCTCAGGCCCGCGCCAAGCCGTCCCGGATGGTGCCGGGCCCAAGCAGACCGATGCGCCGGGAGGCCGGGCGCCGGCGCGCCCCGCCCGGTGCGGGCGCGATCGGGGGACGCGGCGCCTTCATCGCCGGATCGCCGTCCGCTGGGTCGCCATCAGCTTCTCGCCGGCAACGACATAGATCATCACGGCATGCGCGCCCGGCCGATCGGCAACCTCGAACCGCGCCTTCACGGGCGTCAGCGCCTGACCGCACAGGTCGCCGCTGCGTTTGACCCGCATGGTCACCGGAAGCGTCGCGTCCGGCTCGACCAGCCCCGCCGGGGCGCCCTCGGTCGCACCGTCGAAGGTCCAGCAGGTCTGCGCGGCGACCCAACCGGTCTCCACCGCCACCTTCCCGCCGGCGATCGCCTTGGCATGGGTCCCCGGATCGCTGGCACGCGGCGCATCGAACGTGGCGATGGCGAGCGCAATGATGCCGAGCAGCACGACGCGGGTGTCGAGGGGGCGAAACATGGGCGGTCCTTTCCGGCGGCTTGCAGCGGCAGCGGGCGCACATAGCCTCGCCGACCCGTGCCGCAGCCGATCAGGCCGCCAGACGGTCAGGGAGACGCCGATTCCCGTTGCCGAGGTTCAGGTTGGCGGGTCGATGGGGCGACAATCGGGCTCGATCGGGGCACCCGCTGGGCCGCACTTTCCTCGCCGCCTTTCAAAGACCCTCAAGGTTACCGGATTCCTAACATCCACCGCCGTCCACAGGACGCGTCACCCCGTCACCCGCGGCGCCGACCCTCTCCGCGGGCCTCTGCGCATCGAGCGTGAAAGGCGCTCGATCTTGGCTTGAAAGACAGCAGCGCCTTTGGCAGACTGCAGATATTCGTTGGAATATGGAGATTATGCCATGTCATTTCATCGAACCAATCTCATCGTTTTTTTATTTGCCGTCGTTTTTGTCTTCATGCCACAAATTGCCGAGGCCAAGCGCGTTGCGCTGCTGATCGGGAATGCTGCATACCGGAACGATGCCGCATTGCAAAATCCTGAAAACGACCTTCGAACCATGCGGAGAGTTCTTGAAGAGGCAGGTTTTGACGTCATTATCGATCGTACGAACGTGGATCGAATGGCGTTTTCCGATGCCCTGAATGCCTTTGAATTGGAATCGAAAGGGGCAGAAATCGGGGTCGTCTTCTTTTCCGGCCACGGCATCGAGGTCAACGGGGTCAACTATCTGATCCCGGTCGACGCACATCTGACCTCCGATCGGGAGGTCAAATATCAGGCCATCCCGCTCGACGACGTCATGGCGGCGCTGGAGGGCGCATCGCGGCTGAAATTGATCTTGCTGGATGCCTGCCGGGACAATCCTTTCATCGGCACTCTGCGCCGGACGAAGGGATCGGTGAGCAAGGGTCTGAGGCGGATCGACGATACCCCCGAGGATGTTCTCGTCGCCTATGCGGCGGCGCCCGGCCAGACTGCCCTTGACGGGAGCGGCCCGAACAGTCCCTTCACCAGCGCCCTCGCCCGCCATCTGACCACAGTGGGTCTGGATATCCGCCTCGCTCTCGGCCGCGTCCGCGACGATGTCGCCAAAGCCACGACCAATCGACAGATACCCTATGTCGCCGGGTCGCTCGGCGGGCGGACGGTCGCGCTCCGCCCGGGGGCCGGGAACGCGCCTTCGAGCAACGACCGACCGGGGCCGGGAAGCACGACCGCGGCGACCTGGAATCCCCCGATCGACGCATCCCCGACGCGTTCGCGGGTGCGCGACTTCATCGTCTACGAATATCTCAAGGAAACTGCCCGCTACGCGGAGTCCGTCGACTACTATCAGAAGGGCTTGGTCCGCCGCGATTTCGTGCTCGCCGACCAGATCGCGTTTCAGAACCGCTGGCCTATCCGCAGCTTTCAACTCATCGAAGAAACCTTGCAGGTCGCCACCTTCTCAAGCGACAAGCTGATCGTGACGTTCAAGATCATGTATCGCCACGCGCGGAGCGACAAGACGACCAGCGGCGTCAGCGCCGTACAGCTCACCTTGAGGCATCTGCAGGGGTCCTTCGTGGTCGAGGCCGTAAAGGAGGTTCTTCTGTAGCGGCCGCCGGTTCCTGTTTGGGCAGAGGGCGCGAGACCACCGACATCCGGCACCGCCGGCCCGGCGACGGAGGCGGTCATTCCGCCCGGGTCGGACCGAGCCGCGCAGACACGATCGTAGTGCGAAGGCAGGGCGGCGCGGATCCTGGGGGATCACCGCCGCCCCGACCATCTCAAACCAGGGCGAGGATGCGGCTCGGGCCGCCGGTGGCGTCCTTGACCTTGGGCTGGCCGACCACGATGGTCGCGCCGACCGGCGGCACGGCGCCGAGATTGGCGACGCATTCCAGGCCGAAGCGGCCCGACGGCAGCCACATGTAGTGGACCTTGAAGTCCTTCGACGGCCCGTGGTCGAGCGAGGCGGAATCGACCGCCATGCCGCGCACGGTGCGGTTCTTGATCAGGAATTCGGCCGCCTCGGGCGAGAATCCGGGGAAGTGCAGCACCCCGCCGGCATCCTTGCCCATGAATTTCGGGCTCGTGACATGCTTGTCCCAGCCGGAATTCATCGCCACCACGCAATTGTCCGGCAGCTTGCCGTGGGCCTTCTCCCAGGCCTCGATGTCGGCGACGGTGACCAGCGCGTCGACATCCGCGGCCGCCTTGGCGGTGATGTCGATCACGGCCAGCGGCGCGACCAGCTGGTCGGCGGCGATCTTGTCGATCGTGGCGCCGGCCTCGGAGAAGTGGATCGGGGCATCCATATGGGTGCCGGCATGCTCGATGATGCGCCACCAATAGAGATTGAAGCCGTCCTTCTTGAAGTCGAACTGCTTCTGCATCTCGATGCCGGGCACGCCGAAGAAGGTCGGGAAATCCGGGCTCATCGTGTGGGTCAGGTCGACCACCTTGGAGAAGCTGCGCGCCGTCGACTGGGCGGCCGCCACGCCCGGCACCGCCGTCGCCGCGAAGCCGGCCGCCGTGACCGCGCCGAAGCCCTTGAAGAGACCGCGCCGGGACAGGCGCTTCAGCACCGCTTCCTCACATCCGGGTACGCACATTCGGTCATCTCCCTCGCTGACGGACCTGTCATGTCCGGCCCGTTCACCGGGAGACTATTGCCCTTAACCGTGGATCGTCATCCCGTTATTAAGTAACACTACGCTGTCGGCAGGCAGACGAAGCGGCCGGCGGCATTGGGAGGTTTGCAAGTGAGAATGCCCCTCTGCCTGGCGGTCGGTCTGGCGCTTTGCAGCCAACCCGCCACGGCCGCCCCGCCCGCCTCAGTCGGCCCGGCGCCGCAGACATCGACGGCCGGGATCCGGGCCGATCCGGCCGCCGGCTATGCGCTGGTCAAGCGCCTCATCGCGGGACTGCCGGAGGTGGCCGAGCGCCTCGCCGCCGCCGAGGCGGCCGGAACGGGGAGTGAGGTATGGGATTTCGGCTGCCCGATCGTCACGGTGGCGGCGGGTCCCGACGCCGACCATGCCGGCCTTCTGGTCGATCTCGCCCTGATGTCGGTCGTCGCCCGCGCAGAGATCGTCAAGCTCGGCTATGCCAAGGTCGAGGTCGACCGGATCCTCGACGGGCTGGAGGCGAAACGCCTCGCCGCCCTCAAGCCCGTCCTACGCGACGCGACCGATGCGGACATCGCCTACAGCAAGGTGCAGCGCGAGACCGAGAAGGCCGCCGTGGCCGCCTTCGCCAAGCTGCGCGCCGGCATGAAGCGCAAGCCGATGCGGATCGTGGTGCCGGAAGAGTGCTTCGACGAGGGCTTCTCGAAATCCGTCGTCACCGAACCGCCCGGCGGCAAGGTCCGCCTGCTGGCCGATTTCGCCGAACGCCTGTGCCGCGCCCAAGGGCTCGACCCGGCCGACCCGGCGCGCTGCGACCGCTGGACGGCAGCCGATGCGGAGGCCGCCGTCGGGCATTGGGGCCGCTATCGCTATGCGATCGCCTGGGCCGACGGCCGCTCGGCGACCGGCACCGTCGACATCGCGGTCGATCAGGCCGAGACGGTGACGATCCCGCCGCCCTCCCCGCCCCGCTGAACCGCAGGACGGCACCGCCGCCCCCAGTCGCCGGCCCGCCAGTCGTCCGGTCCGGCAACCATCCGGGCCGGCTTCGCCCGGTCAGAAGCGCCAGCGCTGGTCGGTCACCGAACCGTTCGGGTTCCGGCCGCTATTCTCGCAGTCCCAGAGCTGGACCGGGGCACCGTTGCCGACACCGGGAGCCCCCGACACGTCGATGCACTTGCCGGACGTCTGGTTGACGATGAATCCGTCCGGACGCAGGGTCCAGAGCTGGTCGGTCGCCGCTCCGTTGGCGCTGCGCCCCGAGGTCTCGCAATCCCAAAGCTGCAGCTTCGCGCCATTGACGACGCCCGGCGCGCCGGCAACGTCGATGCACTTGCCCGACAGCGCATTGCGGATGAAGCCGCCGGAAAAAATCCAGAACTGGTCGGACGGCGTTCCGTTCGGATTGATGCCGGAGCGCTCGCAATCATAGAGAATCAGCGGCGCCCCGCGGTTGACGCCGGGCGCCCCGGATACGTCCAGGCACTTGCCGGACAGCGTGTTGACGATCATCCGGCCCTGCTGCTGGGCCTCGGCGGCCGGCGATACCAGAAGGGCGGCGAAGGCG
Source organism: Prosthecodimorpha staleyi (assembly GCF_018729455.1). Taxonomy (NCBI): domain Bacteria; kingdom Pseudomonadati; phylum Pseudomonadota; class Alphaproteobacteria; order Hyphomicrobiales; family Ancalomicrobiaceae; genus Prosthecodimorpha; species Prosthecodimorpha staleyi. The sequence goes on from NZ_JAHHZF010000005.1 coordinate 180,271, forward strand.
ATGGCAAGTAGACGCTGCATGGTCGGTCCCCGTTGACGGGCGCAGGGATCCCGACGGCCACCGCGAAGTCAACACGGGCAGGTGGCCCAATCGCGCGACCCGCGTGCCGTTCCGGCGATCCCGTACCGTGTTCTGGCCGCCCGCCGCCGTTTCGGTCTCGACGAGCCGGCGTTCCGCGGCTATGCCCTGCCGCATGATCAGCATCTCCGAACTCACCTACCGGATCGCCGGGCGCACGCTCCTGGACAAGGCCTCCGTCGTGGTGCCGACCGGCGCCAAGGTCGGGCTCGTCGGCAAGAACGGGACCGGCAAGACGACCCTGTTCAAGCTGATCACGGGCGACATCGCCGCCGAATCCGGCGCGATCGGCATGCCGCGCGGCGCGCGCATCGGCGGCGTCGCCCAGGAGGCGCCGGGCAGCGCGATCACGCTGCTCGATTTCGTGCTCGCCGCCGATACCGAGCGGGCCGCGCTGCTGACCGAAGCCGAACACGCCACCGATGCGCACCGGATCGCCGAGATCCACACCCGGCTGGCCGACATCCGCGCCCATTCGGCGGAAGCGCGCGCCGCCACCATCCTGGCCGGCCTCGGCTTCGACCACGAGGCGCAGCGGCGGCCCTGCTCGGACTTCTCCGGTGGCTGGCGCATGCGCGTGGCGCTCGCCGGGGTGCTGTTCGCCGAGCCGGACCTGCTGCTCCTCGACGAGCCGACCAACTATCTCGACCTCGAAGGCACGCTCTGGCTCGAGACCTATGTGGCGCGCTACCCGCATACCGTTCTGATCATCAGCCACGACCGCGATCTGCTCAATGTCGCGGTCGACACAATCGTGCATCTCGACCAGGGCAAGCTCGTCGCCTATCGCGGCGGCTATGACAGCTTCGAGCGGCAGCGGCGGGAAAAGATGATCCTGACGCAGAAGATGCGCGAGAAGCAGGATGCGCAGCGCGCCCATCTGCAGGCCTTCATCGACCGCTTCAAGGCCAAGGCGACCAAGGCGCGCCAGGCGCAGAGCCGCGTCAAGGCGCTCGCCCGGATGGAGCCGATCGCCGCGCTCGCCGCCGACGAGGTGATGCCCTTCACCTTCCAGGCGCCGGCCGTGAAGCTGTCGCCGCCGATCATCGCCCTCGACAAGGCCTCGGTCGGCTACGAGCCGGGCCGCCCGATTCTGAAGAACCTGACGCTGCGCATCGACGACGACGACCGCATCGGCCTGCTCGGCGCCAACGGCAACGGCAAGTCGACGCTCGCCAAGCTGATCGCCGGCCGGCTCGACCCGATGGGCGGCGAAATCCGGCGCGCGACCAAGCTCGACATCGCCTTCTTCGCCCAGCACCAGCTCGACGACCTGATGCCGAACGGCTCGCCGGTCGACCATGTCGCGCCGCTGATGAAGGACCAGCCGGAGGCGCGCATCCGCTCGCGCGTCGCCCAGATGGGCCTGCCGACCAGCCGCATGGACACGCCCGCCAAGGACCTCTCCGGCGGCGAGAAGGCGCGCCTGCTGATGGGGCTCGCCACCTTCGCCGGCCCCAACCTGATGATCCTCGACGAGCCGACCAACCATCTCGACATCGACAGCCGCGAGGCGCTGGTCCAGGCGCTCGCCGATTATGACGGCGCCGTCATCCTGATCAGCCATGACCGGCACCTGGTCGAGGCGACCGTCGACCGCCTGCTGATCGTCGCCGACGGCACCGTCTCGGCCTTCGACGGCGACATGGACGACTACAAGAAGTTCATCCTCGATCGCGCCAGCCGCGAGGCGCGCCAGGACAACGCGTCCGGCGCCGCGGAGGCGCCGAAACTCTCCGCCCAGGACCGCCGCCGCATCGCCGCGACCTTACGCGAGCAGATGGCGCCCCTGCGCAAGAAGATCCGCGAGGCCGAACAGCGGATTGAGAAGCTGCAGGGCGAGCTCGCCAAACTCGACCGCGACCTCGCCGATCCCGCCCTCTTCACCAAGGACCCGGCCCGCGGCACCCGCCTTTCCAAGCAGCGCGCCGACACCGAGAAGGCCATCGCCGAGACCGAAGAGGCCTGGCTGACGATGTCCGCCGAATACGAGGCGGCGGAGAAGGCGGCCGTGGAGGGATAGGCGGCGCCGCCGCGGCGGACCGACATCGCGGTCGCAGGCCCTTTTGTCGGCATGCGCCGGCGCCGGCTGCCGCGACCATCAGGACTGGCGACGATCGTCGGCGTCCGGACCGACGACGCCGGCTACGCAAGGTCCTGACCCGCGCTCTGGCCCCCGGTCTGTCATGCCAGGGCTTGTCCCTGGCATCCACGAGCGATGCCCGATCTGGCCGAGTGCCCCCCGGGGACAAGACAAGACAGGGCTGATGTTTGCGCTCTTTGCTGTTTGCGCGTTGCGCCTGGCATCGGCAGCGTCGCCCTGCCGGGCTGCCGAGGATTACCCCTCGGGGTAACATGCCCGACCGGCAGACGAGGGCAGCGCGTCAGACCACGCCGGCTTCGCGCAAGGCGTCGGCGCCCCGCAAGACCCGCCGCACAGCGGCTCCGAGATCCTCCAATTCGGGCCTTACCTCCGCGTGGACGGTGATCGACGGGTGCAGCGTCTTTCTCGGCCGGGCGTCGAGGAGCACGCCATGCAAATGCGCCTCTATGGCGACCTGGAACGATCGACTTTCAAATGACGTCATTGATTTCGCTTTTGATGCCATAAAAATCGGCCAGTTATTTTTAATTGAATAACTCATGCCCCTGGGCGATCCGCCTAATATCGGGTTGCTAGACTCATGGCGCAAAAGATGCTCACAGATAGTCTTGTTCAGAACTTCGTTTTCGATATCGATGGGCAACACGGATGGATCACCGAATTCGCGTGACAACCCATCTTTCCATTGTATGGACGTAACAAGGAACATCTTCCGGTCGTAACGATACACCGTCGCCTTGAGCGGGTGTCCGTAATGTTCGCACAGAACCCGGATCGGAATGTGCAGTGGGCCGCCCCCAAAATTCCGGACAGCGTCAATATCGAGTCCCTGTTGGAGCCCCTTGTCGACCGCTGGCTGGACGTCGGCGACGATCTTCTTCAGCCAATCGACCATCTTCATCGCGGCAACCTTCGATATCGTCCAATCCTGATGCTACAATCGATTTCAGCATCCCGTTCAAGCGCCATGACGAAGCGCCCTGCCCGCGGAAGGCCGGTGCAGGTGACGACGCCATGGCCGGATTCCAATCCGGAACGGACCCTGACGAATCGCCGCCGTCGGCGAGGCGCCTTCGAACGGTGCGAACCTCAGTTCTGGCCCTGAAACAAAAAAGCCCCGCAATCGCGAGGCTTCTGATTGACCGGGAATGGCGTGGTCAGCCGCAGGCGACCGACTTGTTGCCTTTGAGTTTGGCCCGCAGAGCACGCGCCTCATCGGCATGCTTCCGGAACACGCCCTTGTCGGCCATCACCTGAATCCAAGCGACCGCCCGCCCCTTCGCCTGTTCAGCGTCGGTGAGGATCTCAATCTGACGGTCGAGGTCCATTCCAAACACTTCTATCGTTGCCACCATTTCACGCCGGCGACCAAAAAAATGAACGATCGAACAAGAACAGCTTTATGTTGTACAAGATTTAAGGCCGGCGTGTGGCGATATGCCGGGAATGCCGATCCGGACAACGCCTGCGGAAATCCGCGTGCCTCTGCCCCCTCACCGCACCGGGAAATCGAAATAGGTTTCGGGGAACGGTTCCGGCGACAGCGTGAAGTGCCACCATTCCTTTGCGTAGCCGACGAAGCCGGCGGCCTGCATGGCCTGGGCGAGGCGGGCGCGGTTGTTCGCGGGGGCGCCGGCGATGGCGGGGTGGCCGGTCGCGGCGCGCGGGTCGAAGCAGTCGAAGGCGGTGCCCATGTCGAGGCTGTCGTCCGGCGCGCGCTCGGCCTCAGGGGCCGTGCAGGGGCCGTGGGGGCCGGCGGCGCCGCGCAGGCCGGGCGCGCCGGCGGGCACGAGGGTGAGATCGACGGTCGAGCCGCGCGAATGGCCGGACCTCCCGGAAATATAGCCGTGGCCGAACAGGCGCGCCTTGTCGACCGCGGGGTAGAATTCCGCCTTGGTCGCCTGATCCGGCGAGCGTGCCCAGCGGCCGAAATCGGCGACCGCCCGGGCCGGGCGGTAGCAGTCGTAGACCTTGAGCGACAGTCCGTCGGCGGCGAGCCGCTTCTGCGCCTGAGACAGCGCCGTCGCGGCCGCCCGGGTCAGGATGCAGACCGGCTTCTCGTAGCCGGCGACCGGCCGGCCGACGAAATTCTGCGCGCCGGCATAGCGCATGTCCTGGCGGATGCTGGCGTCGATGTCGGCCAAGCGGACGAAGCCGGGCGGCAGATCCTCCGCGGCCCCGGCCGGCAGCGCGGCAATCGCCACGACGCCCGCCAGCGCCGCCGCCGGGACCGAACACGATCGGACCCTGCCCCCGGTCACGGCGGCCTTGATCGCCCCGTCCTTCGAGTGGACCGTGCGCAAACCGGCCGTTTTCATCCCGGTAGCCGTCATCGATCCGCCTCCCCGGCGGTACCGGCGGCCCCCTCGGCAACATCGGCGGCCCGCTCCGCGCGCGCGCCCGCCAGGAACGTGACCACCAGCCGGTCGGCCAGCGCGCCGGCGGATTCCGCCGTGACGATGCCAAGCTTGCCGCGCAGCGCCAGGGCGGTGATGCCGTGGACCGAGGCCCAAAGCACGTCGACCGAGGCCTTCACGTCGGCGCCCGAACCGTCCAGTACCGCGGCCGCATGGGCCTGCACGTCGGCGACCAGGCGCGCGATCCGCTCCAGGTGCCAGTCCGGCATCGGTCGTTCCGAGGCGGTGGTGTATTCGAATAGCATCGTCCAGAGCCGCGGATGGGCGACCGCGAAGGCGAGATAGCGCTGGGCGAGATCGCGTAGCGCCGCGACCGGTTCGGCCGGCAGCGGCGCGGCGAACAGGGCGCCATGCATCTCGTCGAGCACGGTCGCGGCAACATGGACGATCAGGTCGTCGAGATCGGCGAAGATGTTGTAGATCGTGCCGACCGAGCAGCCGATCGTCTCGGCGACCCGGCGCACGGTCAACGCCGCCGTCCCCTCGCCGACGACCAGCGCCCGCGCCGCGGCGACCGCGTCCCGCCGCAGGTCGTCATGCGATTTCGCCATCCGCCTGGCCATGCTGCGCCCGTCCCGTCGTTGCTCCGACCCGGATCTAGAGCGGAAATGAGCACCGTTCAATGACGTTCCGCGACAGACCTCACGCCTTCTTGATCCAGCGACCGCGCTCGTCCTGCTGCCAATAGGTGACCTCGAAGCCGGCCGCCTTGGCCTCGCGCCAGCGGCGGCGGGCATCCTGCAGGGCATCGGGATCGTTACCGTCGAAGATGTAGACGGCGCGCGCATAGCCGGCGAGATCGGGCGGCTCCGCCCGGTCGACCAGGAAGCGCACCGTCGCGCCGTTCGGATTGTCGGCCTCGGCGGTCAGGTAGACCGGCTGCACGGCCGGGTCGCCGTCCTTGCGGGTGCCGTGCGGCAGGAAGGACTCGTCGGCATAGGTCCATAGATGCGCGTCGAGCGCGTCGCGCCGCTCCTCCGAGCCGGCCTGCACCACGACCCGCCAGCCGCGCTCCAGCGACCGTTCGACAAGCCCCGGCAGGACCTGTTCGAGCGTGCGGTCACGCAGGTGATAGAACCAGGCTTCGACGGGCACGGCGGCTGGTCCCACGATTTAACGATTGAAGAGGCGCCCGAGTCCCGGGCCGTCTCGCCCTACCATTCTAGCTTCGGCGGCTTGTGCGCGGCAAATAGCGGCGCGGCCGCCTCGACCAGTTCGCGCGGCATCATCCGCAAGGCCTCCGCCTCGAACGGCAGATGCAGAAGCCGCGTCGCCACGATTTCGGCCACGGCCCGCGCCTGTCCGGCATCGCGCTGGCGCTTGGCGGGGTCGCGATAAAGCCGTCCCGACAGCCAGAGTTTGTGGACCGCAAAGGCCCGGGGGTCGCAGGCGACCAACCGGACCGGTACCCCCTTCTGGTCAAAGGCCACAGTCTCCACCGTCGGGGCATTCTGGAGCCAAAACAGGCCCTCAATCCCTGAAGCGACAAGATCGTCGACGTCCGAACTGACGCCTTCGGGTTCCGGTCGCCAGGGTGGCCTGGGTTCGGGCTTGATCAGATCGACATAGAAGCCATCGCGGTTGACAGCCCGAAAAGTCGCGCCAGCCCGCCCGAAACTGCGGTCGACACGACGCAAAAGGGCGATCAGGGACTCGCGCGACAACTCTTCCTGAGCGGTAAACCGCAACCCGGCGCCAGCATGGAACAGGAGGTCCATGTCCTCGGTCGTCGTCAGACCGGGATCGAAGTTGGCCGCAGCGATCGCCTCGTAGGCAAATAGCGCGTTGGTGCCCACCAATCGCAGCTTTCGGCCGAGAAGTCCGGCATCGTCCAGCATCCGGAGAATTCGGGCCGAGAGAGAAGGAACCCGCCCCAGCCCGAGCGATTCCACGACGGCCGCCATGCGCGCGACGCCATCCTCCAGGTTGACAACCCGCGCTTCGGCCTCCGCGCGCCCGACTTCGAATTCGCGTTTCAAGGCCTCGGTTTCAGGACTGCGCAATCCCAAAGACTTTTGACGGCGAGCGCTTCCGCCTTCCGGGTAAAGCGAGCGGATAAGATACTCCGCCCCGCCTCGCTCAACCCAGGTCATGGACCCGCGATAACCGTCACGTCGGCGGCGGGCATCGACGAGCGCAGAAAAGCGCTGGCGCGCATCGATGACCATCCGCGCTTGATCGTTGTTATACGGAACGAAACTCGCTTCCATGTCGCCCTCAACGACATGCACCCTATGCGAGAGATTCTTATTTTTCAACAGTGAAGTTGGATGTCAACGGTTGTCTGTTGAAATCCATGAATTTTATCATGTTTTTTCCGTCTTAAGTCGAGATACAACCGAGGATCTACCCCTCATAGTTGTCTTTCACCATCCGGTCGAGCAGGCGGACGCCCCAGCCGGAGGACCAGGCCTTGTTGATCTCGGAGGCGCTCGCCTCCATGCCGGTGCCGGCAATGTCGAGATGCACCCAGGGCACGTCGTTGGTGAAGCGCTTGATGAACTGCGCCGCGGTGATCGAGCCGCCGTAGCGGCCGCCGGTATTCTTCATGTCGGCGAAAGTGGAATCGATCATCTTGTCGTAGTCGGGCCCGAGCGGCATGCGCCAGACGCGCTCGCCGGTCGCCTCGCCGGCGGCGCTGACCTGGGCGGCAAGCTCGTCGGAGGTCGAGAACAGGCCCGCATGGGTCTTGCCGAGCGCGACCAGGATCGCACCGGTCAGGGTGGCGAGATCGAGCATGAAGCGCGGCTTGAAGCGGTCCTGGACGTACCAGACCACGTCGGCCAGCACGAGCCGGCCCTCGGCATCGGTGTTGATGATCTCGATCGTCTGGCCCGACATCGAGGTGACGATGTCGCCCGGACGCTGCGCGTTGCCGTCGGGCATGTTCTCGACCAGACCGATCGCACCGATCACATTGGCCTTGGCCTTGCGGGCGGCGAGCGCGTGCATCAGTCCAGTGACGCAGGCCGCGCCAGCCATGTCGCCCTTCATGTCCTCCATGCCGGCGGCCGGCTTGATCGAGATGCCGCCGGTATCGAACACGACGCCCTTGCCGATGAAGGCGATCGGCTGATCCTTCTCCTTGCCGCCGCTCCAGCGCATCACCACCAGCCGTGGCGGCCGCGACGAGCCCTGGCCGACGCCCAGGAAAGCCCCCATGCCGAGCTTCTTCATCTCCTTCTCGGTCAGGATCTCGACTTCCACGCCGAGTTTCTGAAGCTCTTTGGCACGGCGCGCGAACTCTTCCGGCGACAGCACGTTCGGCGGCTCGATGACCAGATCGCGCGCGATCGTCACGCCGTCGGCGACCGCCTGCCGGCCGGCCCAGGCCTTCTTGGCCGCCGCATGGCCCTCGACCGCCAACGAGAGCTTCAACCCCTTGGAGCCGTTCGCCTCGTCGTCCTTCTTCTTGGTCTTGTAGCGGTCGAAGCGGTAGTGGCGCAGCGACGCGCCGAGCGCGATGTCGGCCGCCTGCGCCGCCTCGATCGCGACGCCGTCCGGCCGCTCGACGACCAGCGTGGCGGCCTCGGCCTTGATCTCGCCGAGCTTGCCGGCGATCGCGCCGCCGAGGCGGGTCCAGTCATATTCCTTCATCTCGGCCGGCTTGCCGAGGCCGACGACCAGCACCCGGTCGAGGCCCGAGCCGGCCGGCGCGATCAGGTCGAGCATTGCGAACTGCTTGCCCTTGTAGGCTGCCGCCGCGATCGCCCGCGCCAACGTTCCGCCCGTGGCGGTGTCGAGTTCGCCGGCCACCGGACCGAGCGCCGCGCCGTCGCCGGCGAGAAGAACGACGATGCCGGTCTCAGGGAGGACAGGTTTCTGGAACGCAATCGTGGCGGCGGACATCGGCTCTCCTCCGAGGCGGGTATCGGTCTCAGCCGCGCGTCAGGGGCGCGCGAATGGGGCGGGACAGCGAACATGGCGGGGCGGAGCGCGGACGGCAAGGGCTGCGGCGCATCTGTGGCCTGCACGCGACACCGGCACGCAGACGTTCGGGCACCGCCGGGCCATGACAGGAATCCGCTGCGTCATCCGGGCATTAACCATAACTCTTCGTCAAGCATTAGGTCTTCATCGGTGGCATGGGGATAGGGTAAAGAGGACGGACCGGCCGCGTGCGCCGGGGTCGGACGGTGCATGGGACTGATCGAGCGATACCTGCTCAAACGGCTGACGGCAGCGTTTCTCACGACGCTGGTCGCCCTGGCCGGCGTCGTCTGGACCACCCAAGCGCTGCGGCAGATGAGTCTCGTCACCGCCAAGGGCCAGACGCTGCTGATCCTGGTCGAGATCTCGGTGCTGGCTCTGCCCTATCTGTCGGTCGTGATCGCCCCGTTCGCGCTCCTGGTCGCCGCGATCTTCACGCTCAACGCGCTCAATGCCGACAGCGAACTGGTTGTCATCAATGCCAGCGGCGGTTCGCGCATGGTCGTGCTGCGCCCGCTCCTGATTCTCGCCGGCCTCGTCGGTGTGGCCATGCTGGCGATCGCCACCGTCGCCGCACCGGAGGCCCAGAAGCTGCTGCGCACCGAAATCACCAAGGTCAACGTCGATCTGATCGCCACCATCGTCCGGCCCGGCCGGTTCACCGAGATCGAGCCCGGCCTGACCTTCCACATCCGCAGCCGCGGCGGCGACGGGTCGCTGGTCGGACTGGTCATCGACGACCGGCGCGACAAGGAGATCGCCTATACCTACATCGCCGACCGCGCCGTGGTCCTGGAGACGCCGGGCCGGACGCTGCTCGTCATGCGCGACGGCGTGTTGCAGCGCATCCAGACCCGCGACGATTCGCTGTCGATCGTAAAATTCGAGGCCTACGCCTTCGATCTGTCCGAACTGACGCCGCAAAACGCCAAGCCGGTCTTCCGCGCCAACGAACGCAGCACGGCGGAATTGTTGGCGCCCGATCTCGCCGACGACTACACCGCGAAGAATATCGGCCGCTTCCGCTACGAACTCAACGATCGCCTGTCGCAGCCGCTGCTGCCGGTCGCCTTCGCGGTGATCGCCTTCCTGTTCCTCGGCGATGCCCGGACGAACCGCCAGGGCCGCGGCCTGGCGGTCGCGCTGACCCTGGTGGCCGCGGTGCTGGTGCGCGGCCTGCATTTCGCGGCGCTGAGCGGCTCGATCGGTTCGGCCGCCGCCGCCGGGCTGACCTATGTCGTGCCCGTGGCGGTAATCGTCGCCGGGCTTGCCATGATCCGGCTCGACCGCCAGTTCGCGCTGCCGCGCACCGCCGAGCGCCTGCTCGAGACTCTGGCCGATTTCGGCCAGTCGATCGTCGACCGCTTCGGTCCGCGCACGCGGGGGGAGGCCGGATGATCGGTCGCACTCTCGCCACCTATTTCGCCGGCCGCTTCGTCCGCGCGATCCTGCTCGTGTTTGGTTTTTCCTGCGCGATCATCTGGTTGTTCGACTTTCTGGAGTTGTTCCGGCGCACCGCCGACGCCAAGGGCTTCTCGGCCGGAGGGGTCGCGCTGATCTCGCTGTTCCGGGTGCCGTCGATCGCCGAGCAGGTGCTGCCCTTCGCCACCCTGTTCGGCGCCATCGCTGCCTTCCTGGGCCTGTCGCGCAACCTCGAACTGGTCGTGGCGCGTGCGGCCGGCATATCGGTCTGGCAGTTCATCGCGCCGGCCCTGGTCGTGGCGGTGACGCTCGGCGCGATCGGTACCGCGCTCTGGAACCCTGTCGCCGCCGGCCTCAAGGACCGCGCGGAGGAACGCCTCTACGAACTGACCGGGCGCGACAAGCGCCTGAACCCGAGCGCATCGACCAGCGATGTCTGGCTGAGACAGGACGGGCCGAACGGCGAGTCTGTGATTCGCGCCCGGCAGTCGCTCGACCAGGGCGCCCGACTCGGCGACCTGACCGTGATGAGCTTCGACCGGCAGGGCCGTTTCCGGGCGCGAATCGATGCCCGCGAGGCGGTCTTTGCCGACGGCGCCTGGGTACTTTCGCAAGCTCTGGTACGCAGCGAGGACCAGGCTCCCGCGGAACATGCGGCTTATACGATCCCGACCTATCTGACGATCGAGCAGATCCGGGAGAGCCTGTCGACGCCGGAGACCATCTCGTTCTGGGCCCTGCGGAGCTATGTCGAGATTGCCCGCAATGCCGGATTGCCGGCCTACGGCTATGAACTGCAGTATCAGATGCTGATGGCGCGCCCGCTTCTGCTGGCCGCCATGGTGCTGATCGCGGCCACCGTTTCGCTGGGGGTGTTCCGGTTCGGCAATGTCGGCCGCTTGATTCTCGGTGGCGTGTCCGCGGGCTTCGTGCTTTATGTCGTGGTCGAGGTAGCCCGGGATCTGGGCGGGGTCGGGATCGTCAATCCGGCCCTCGCAGCCTGGACGCCGGCAGTGATCGGTTCCTTGATGGGATTTACGATTTTGCTGTACCGGGAGGATGGCTAGGCATGTCGCCGCCCCTCCATGAACGGCGCCAAAGCCGAGCCGCGGAACCTGTCGGTCCGCGGAAAGCGAAGGTGTGCGCCGACCAACGGACGAGTGATCCGGGCGTTTCCAGCGTCCCGACTGCGGCCGGCGCCCAAGCCCGGCTGCGCGCCCCATTCTGGTGTCGCGCCGCGGCGCTCGGCGCCGTCGTGCTGACGGCGCTGTCGCTGGCCGATGCCGGCCTCGCCGGCGGGGCGGCCGCGCAGGACATCATGAAGCGCCTGACGCAGCCGAAGAACGGCGCGGCTCCGAAGATGTTCCTGGAGTCCGATCAGGTCGTCTACGACAACAAGCGCAACACCGTTACGGCCGTCGGCAAGGTCGAGATCCGCTACAACGGCTACACGCTGTCCGCCGCCCGCGTGACCTTCCATCGCGTCACCAAGCGCGTCGTGGCCGAGGGCTCGGCCCGCCTGGTCGAACCGCAGGGCAACGTCATCAACGGCGAGACCATCGACGTCACGGAGAATTTCCGCGACGGATTCGTCACGTCGCTGGCCATCGACACCACTGAACGGTCGCGCTTCTCGGCCGGCAAGGCGGATCGGCGCGACGGCAACGTCACGGTCTTCGAGAACGGCGTCTATTCGGCCTGCCAGACCTGCGTCACCGAGCCGAACAAGCCTCCCTTCTGGCAGATCCGCGCGGCCAAGATCATCCACAATCAGCAGGAGAAGACGGTCTACTACGAGGATGCGAAGCTCGAATTCCTGGGCACGCCGATCGCCTACGTGCCCTATTTCTCGCATCCCGACCCGACCGTCGCCCGCAAGACCGGCTTCCTGGCGCCCGGCTTCCTCGCCTCCAGCACGCTCGGCTTCGGCATGCAGGCGCCCTATTTCTGGGCGCCGACGCACGACTGGGACGTGACCCTGGCACCGACGCTGCTGTCCCGCCAGGGCGTGCTCGGCGACGTAGAGGTGCGCAACCGCCTGGAGACCGGCAAGTGGTCGGTCCGCCTCGTTGGCATCAATCAGAACGATCCGAGCGCCTTTTCCGGCACGAGCGGCGACCGCGTCTCGCGCGGTGCCGTCTTCACCAAGGGCGAGTTCAACATCAACGAACAGTGGAAGTGGGGCTGGGACGCCGTCCTGCTGTCCGACCGCAAGTTCCTGCTCGACTACAAGCTGGTTCCGTCCGACCGACAGGAAGCAACCTCGACCATCTATATGACCGGCAAGGGCGAGCGGAACTATTTCGACGCGCGCATCTATCAGTTCCAGGTGTTCGAGGACGACTACTACGTCTTCCGCAAGGATAACGGCAAGCCGCTGCCCTATGGCCGCTTCCTGGAACAGAAGCAGCCGCTGGTGGCGCCGGTCATCGACTATGACTTCGTCTATCCCGACCCGGTCATGGGCGGCGAACTGGCGGGTCGCTTCAACTTCACCAGCCTCAACCGGCTGAAGACCGACATCGATCAGATGCGTCAGGTCTACGGTGCTTCGGGCAACTACACCCGCATGTCGGCTGATGTGACCTGGCGGCGCCAGTATATCGACTCGATCGGTCAGATCTTTACGCCGTTCCTCGGCCTCAGGGCCGACCTGTTCTCGTCCCAGAGCACCAATCCGCATATCGGCTGGGTCGACACCGGCACCTATGCTCGGATCATGCCGACCGTCGGCCTCGAATATCGCTACCCGTTCATCGCCAACACGACCTTCGGCAACCACATCTTCGAACCGATCGCCCAGCTGGTGGCGCGGCCGAACGAGCAGTATGTCGGTCATCTGCCGAACGAGGATGCACAGAGCTTCGTCTTCGACACGAGCAATCTGTTCGATCCGGACAAATTCTCCGGATTCGACCGGGCCGAAGGCGCGACGCGGGCCAATATGGGCTTCCGTTACACCTTCCTGCCGACCGGCGGCGGGTCTGTGACCGTGCTGGCCGGACAGTCCTACCTGCTCGCCGGGACCAACAGCTTCGCCGACCCGCAGATCGCCCGGATCATGGTCATGGATCCGCGCCCGCTGACCGGCTACGGCTCCGGCCTCGACACTGACCGGTCCGACTACGTCACTTCGATCGCCATCGACACCGGCCGCGGCTTCCGGTTCGGGTCGAGCGCCCGCTTCGACAACCGGAGCCTGGCGCTGAACCGCGCCGAACTGCAGGCGACCGGCACCAGCGGCCCGCTGAGCGGCTCGCTGACCTATGCCTACCTGCGCACGCCGCAGTATTATTACAACCTTCTGAACAACACCTCCTACCAGATCGGCAAGCTCGATCCCGCACGCGAAGAAGTGCAGAGTGCCCTTAACCTGCGCATGGCTCAGAACTGGCGCCTGTTCGGCGGCATCCGCTACGATGTCGAGAATTCCTTCGTGGTCAACAACACGCTCGGGCTCGGTTTCGACAATGACAGCTTCTCCGCGTCGCTTGCCTACACGGAGGATACCGACCGGGCGCTGACCAAGTCGAAGGACAGCCGCATCCTGTCGGACCGTGTGCTCTATTTCCGTTTCGGCCTGCGCACGATCGGCGACGGCGCCGTCTCGAACAGCCTGATGCGCTGAGGTCCGGCTACCGGTCAAACCGGGGCCGTCCGGGCATTCCCCCCGCGGCCGATTCGGGTCCCACCGATGGCTCGATCGGATCCCCTGGCTCGGGCCGCCGGGATGGGCCGCCGGGGGCGGGCCGACGACTTGGCGGCCCGCCGCGATGGGGGCGAGTCCCGGCCTCTGGGCCTGCCGGTCCTGAGGCCGGTTGCCGATTTACCGGATCGACCGCATTCCGCCCGGACCCGAGTTGCGCTACAGCGGTGCGCATCGGGCCGGGTGGCTGGCGACCCGGTGCGGCAACATGCTTTCGCCATGTCGGCAGGGCATAGGGCGCTGGGGCCGCTGGCCGATCGCTGCATCCCGCATCGATCGGTCCGACGGGACCCGCGATACACATGTTGACTGGTTCGGATCCAGGAACGGGACGGCATCGTTCCTCCTTCTCGGATCTCCGGGTCGGTGCCGGACCAAGAGAGGGCTTCGAAGAATGCATCGCATCGGCAGCGCGATCCTGGGATGCGGCTTCGCCGTGGCGGCCTTCGTCACGACGACGGGCGCGACGACCACCGGCGCTGCGGCGCAATCGGCGATCAAGGCGATCGTCAACGGCGAGCCGGTGACCACCAACGAGATCGCGCAGCGCGCCCGCTTCCTGCGCCTGGTGCAGCGCGACCTGTCCGGCGACGCCCTGATGAAGCAGGCGACCGAGGAGATGGTCGAGGAGAAGCTGAAGCTGCAGGAGGCTAAGCGGCTCAAGATCTCCGTCAACGAAGGCCAGGTCGATGCCGCGGTGGCGTCCATCGCCCAGCGCGTCCGCCTGACGCCCGATCAGCTGCGCATGGCGCTCGGCCAGCAGGGTATCGACTTCGCCACCCTGCGCGGGCGGCTGCGCACCCAGGTGGTCTGGCAGCAGATGGTGGTGCAGCGGTTCCAGCGCACCGTCTCGATCACCGACAGCCAGATTGCCGCCGCGCTCGAGAAGCAGCGCGCCAAGGACGGCGGCAAGACGCCCGACGCCAGCCAGCGCACCACCGCCGAATATGCCCTGCAGCAGATCACCTTCGTGGTCTCCAAGGCGCAGCCGGGTTCCGGCGCGGCGCGGCTCAAGGAGGCCGAGGCCTTCCGCGCCAAGGTCAATGGCTGCGAGGGCATGGTGGCGATCGCCAAGGGCTTCTCGGAAGTCGTGATCAAGGGCATCGGCAAGCGGACGGAAGACGAACTGCCGCCGCAGTTCCGCGGCGTGCTCGCCGAGACCGGCGTCGGCAAGGTCTCCAAGCCGGTTCCGACCCCGACCGGCGTCGAAATGCTGGCCGTCTGCGCCCGGCGCGACATCAAGGGCGACTTCTCAGTGCGCGGCAAGATCGAGGACGAACTGCGCGAGCAGGAGGGCCAGTTGCTTGCCCGGCAATATATTACCGAGTTGCGGCGTATCGCCGTGATCGACTACAAGCGGTGAACCGATGGCCGCTGCGCCTGCGATCGCCGGGGCCGGGACGGCTCCGGCAAAATCCGCCCTGCCATCAGCCCCCCTGCCGCTGGCCCTGACGCTCGGCGAGCCCGGTGGAATCGGCCTCGACGTGACGCTTGCCGCCTATCACCGGCACCGCGACCTGCCGCCCTTCTATGTTCTCGGCGACGCGGGCGCCCTCGCGCGCCGCGCCGCGCGCCTCGGTCTCGAGGTCCCGATCGAAGCCACTGAGCCGTCCGCCGCCGCCACGGTCTTCGCCCGCGCGCTGCCGGTCGTCGCGACCGGCCATCCGGTCGTCGGCGAGCCGGGCCGCCTGGTCCCTGCCGACGCACCGGCCGTGATCGCCTCGATCGAGACGGCGGTCGAGCATGTCCGGACCGGCCTCGCCGCGGCGGTCGTCACCAACCCGATCAACAAGCACGCGCTCTACGGCGCCGGTTTCCGCTTCCCCGGCCATACCGAATTCCTCGGCGAACTCGCCCGCCGATTCGGGCCAGGACCCGCTGCGGGCGGTGCCTGGACGCCGATCATGATGCTGGCCGGCCCGGAACTGCGGACCGTACCGGTGACGGTCCATGTCGCGCTCGCCGCCGTGCCGGGGCTCCTGACGACCGATCTGATCGTCGCGACCGGCCGCATCGTCGCCGCCGATCTCGCCGGCCGCTTCGGGCTCCGGACGCCGCGCCTGGCCGTCGGCGGGCTGAATCCGCATGCCGGCGAGAACGGCACGATGGGCCGGGAGGACGACGAGATCGTCGCCCCGGCGGTCGCCGCTCTGAAGGGTCTCGGCATCGATGCCTTCGGCCCCCTGCCCTCAGACACAATGTTCCACCCCGCCGCGCGCCGGGGCTATGACGCAGCGCTGCTGATGTATCACGATCAGGCCCTGATCCCGGTCAAGACCATCGCCTTCGACGAGACCGTCAACGTCACCCTCGGCCTGCCCTTTGTGCGCACGTCGCCGGATCACGGCACCGCGCTCGATATCGCCGGCACCGGCCGGGCGCGGCCGGACAGCCTCGTGGCCGCCCTGCGCATGGCCGCACGCATGGCTGCAGCGGATGCGACCGGCATCGCTGCCGGCGCGGCCGCCTGACATGGCGCAGATCGACGATCTGCCGCCGCTGCGCGACGTGATCAGCCGGTTCGGGCTCGATGCGCGCAAATCGCTCGGCCAGAACTTCCTGCTCGACCTGAACCTGACGGCCCGAATCGCCCGGGCCTCCGGCGAGCTCGAAGGCGCCACGGTGGTCGAGGTCGGCCCGGGGCCGGGCGGGCTGACGCGGGCGCTCTTGGCCGGCGGCGCGCGCCGCGTCGTCGCCATCGAGCGCGACGAGCGTTGCCTGGCGGCGCTCGCCGAGATCGCCGCCCATTATCCGGGCCGGCTCGAAGTGATCTCGGGCGACGCGCTGGCGGTCGACATGGCGGTGCTGGCCGGCGGCCCGGCCCGCATCGTCGCCAACCTGCCCTACAATGTCGCCACCCCGCTGCTGGTCGGCTGGCTGCGCGCCGAGCCCTGGCCGCCATGGTGGACCAGCGCGACGCTGATGTTCCAGCGCGAGGTCGCCGAACGGATCGTGGCGGCTGCCGGCGACGACGCCTATGGCCGGCTCGGCGTGCTCGCCGGCTGGCGCTCGGAGGCCCGCATCCTGTTCGAGGTCGGTCCCAAGGCCTTCGTACCGCCGCCCAAGGTCACATCCGCGATCGTCCATCTGGTGCCGCGCCCGGCGCCGCTCGCCGCCGATCCGGACCGGCTGGAGAAGGTCGTCGCCGCCGCCTTCAACCAGCGCCGCAAGATGCTGCGCTCCAGCCTGAAGTCCGTCTTCGCCGACCCGGAAGCCGCGCTTGCTGCCGCCGGCATCGAGCCGACCCGGCGCGCCGAGGAGGTCGACGTGGCCGGCTTCGCCGCCCTGGCGCGAATCGGTCGGCCAGAGGCCTGATCCGGCCGGCCGGCCGATCGACCCGCCGGCTGCCGCCCCTGCCCTGCCGAAGGTCTCGCCGCTCCGTCGTGCTCGAACGGCCTTGTCGCATCAGCCGACCGGCGGGCCGACGATCGTCTGCCGCCGGAGAGCCCGGGGGGTTGGGACGGCGACAATGCCGGCGCGACAGCGAGGCCCGGACTTCCGTGCCGGGCGGTCGCGCGCGCGCCGATCCGGCGCGGTCCCGACCCCCTGCTCCGAAGCAGGCTCGGAACAGATCGGCCCGATTCGATCGGGAAGACTTCCGCGCAGTCAAAAAAGGATGCGGAGCGCTCTCCGATCCCCGCAGATCGGAAGCTCCTTTCGTTCAAGAGCCAATCCGCCTTCGGAGCGATCGCTTCCCGGTCAGGGCGCGACAAGGACCCGATCGGTCCAGCCGCAGATCGGGCGGCGGGTTCGCCGGAGTGTTGAATTCCGTATTCGAGCGCCGTTCCTACAGAATCTTAAATATTGCCCAATCAGGAATGCGTTAGAATTATTTTTTATTTCAGGAACAATCAGATAAATCATATCATGCAGATCATGAAATGACCCTATTTTGGTATAATTGGAATGAATACTATGCAGTCTCATATGTCTTTCCGAATGTACAAAGCTACGGCATGGAGCGGCAAGTATACAGGCGATCTCGGCACTTGCGGGATACGAAGCCGATGATCGAGCGCCGGTCCGAGGGTTTCGACGCGACCGCAATGCCCGTTTATCAATCCAAGATATATAGTAAATAAAAATGCAATTTTGACTACACGAAACCGAAAGACCCCTCGCCGATGCAGCCCGATCCAGCCGTTTCGCCACGCGCGAATGCATCCGACGCCGTGGCGGATGCGAGCGATCCGATCACCCAGCAGACTTTGGCAGATGCCGCCGTCAAGCCGACATCGGGCTCACGAGCAGCACCGGCACGCAGTCGCCGCCCCGCGCGCCGCGACGGATTTCTGGCCCAGGTGCTGACTTCGGTCGGGGCGCTGCTGCCGTTGCCGCGGAACACGGGCAGCCTGCGGATCCGCTTCGCTTCAGGTCCTCTTCGCAGCCGCATGACGGATGCGGACGCCAAGGCATCGCAGCGCCTGGAAGCGCCCGTTCCGCCCCCCGACCAATGCGCCGCCGCCGTCTCGGCAGCGGAGTCGCCGGCGAGCGCCGGCCTGCCGCCGATCGATCGAGACGCGGCCCGAGCCCAGGACCACGCGTCCATTCCCGCCGGGAGGATCGCGCCCGTTCACGATGGACAGGCATTGGCGGACGAGATCGCCGGCTCCGATCTGTTCGACGCGGATTTCTATGTCACGCGCAATCAGGGCCACCCGATCGGGGACATGAGCCCCGCCCTCCACTACATCCTGTTCGGGGCAGCGCGCGGGATCGCGCCGTCGGAGCGTTTCGACGGCAATCTCTATCTCGAACTCAACGCCGACGTTCAAACGTCGGGGATGAACCCGCTGATCCACTACCTTCGCCACGGCCGGGCCGAAGGTCGCCCGATCGCGAAAGGCGCAGCGCAGCGCCCCCCCGAACCGGCCCCCAAGCGCGCCAAGTCTGCGCCCGCCTTCGACGAGGCCAACAAGAGCACCTTTTCGCGGCGACGGCTCTATGAATTCGCGGCTGCCGAGCGTCTGGAGGCGGACCGCATCCGCTACTTCGCTGCGCGTGCCGACCGCTGTCGGGTCGGCATTTTCACGGCCAATGTCAATGCCTATGAGAGCATCAAGTATCACGAATACATCAACCCAGGTCACGACTACATCCTCTATACGGACCAGCCCCCGCTCTATCCGCATGTCTATACCGTCCGCCCGGTGCCGCTGTACGATCAGGACCCGACCCGAAGGGTGCGGTATATCAAGAACCATCCGCATCTCCTGATGGCCGACTACGAGGTTGCCGTCTGGATCGACAGCAACATTCTGATCCGCGGCGACATCGAGCCGATCGTGCAGGCCTTCAAGGAGTCGGGCGAGCCGATCGGCACCATCCCGCACCCCTTGCGCCGATCGGTCTATGAGGAGGGCGAGGCATGCATCAAGAGGAGCAAGGACGACGCCGAGGTCATTCGCGCCCAGATGCTGCGCTATCGCCAGGAGGGCTTCGACTGTGACACGCTGGTCGAAAGCTGCATGATCCTCTATCGCATCGGGCATCCCCAGTTGATGCCGGCCATGGCGAACTGGTGGAAGGAGATCGACGGCGGCTCGCGACGCGACCAGCTGTCCTTCAACATCGCCCTGGCGCGGGCCCAGGCATCCTTTCATCCGGTGATGCAGCGCCCGGTCAGTGCCCGCAACCACCCGGCCCTGGCCTTCTTCCACCATGATTGCGACGGGACTCCGATCAGCGCCTTCCGGGCCACCGGATGGGAGCCCATTCCCGCGCGGCGCGACGACCTGGAGTGCCGCATCGGCGCGCAGGCGGAGCGGTCGGCCGATATCGTGATCTGCGTCCACAATGCCCCCGACTGGGTCCGGCGTTGCCTCGCCTCCGTGGCGGCGACCCGCAATGCAGAGCGCCATCGCATCATCCTGATCGACGACGGCTCGGGTGCCGAAACGGCTGACCTGCTGCAGTCTTTCGCCGCCGAAACCGACAATGTCCTGCTCGTCCGCCACGATACGGCGCTCGGCTATACCCGCGCGGCCAATGTCGGGTTGAAGCTCTCCGAGGCCGAATTTGTTGTGCTGCTGAACAGCGACACCGTCGTGACCACGCACTGGATCGAGAAGCTGATGGATGTGGCCTTCTCGAAGCCGCATATCGGCTTGGTCGGCCCCCTGTCCAATGCGGCCTCCAACCAATCCCTGCCCGATCACCGCAGCACGCCCGGACAGACGGCCGTCAACGATCTGCCGCCCGGGATGGAGCCGGACGACATGAACGCCTGGTGCGAGGCGCATGCCCGCGCCGACGGATGCGTTCATGCGCCCCTCGTGCATGGCTTCTGCCTGGGCGTCACGCGCGCATTGATCGATCGGATCGGCGTCTTCGACGAGGAGAACTTCAAACTCGGCTACGGCGAGGAGGACGACTACTGCTTCCGGGCCGTCGACGCCGGGTTTGCACTGGCGATCGCAACCCACACCTTCGTGTACCATGCGAAGACCCAGAGCTATGGCGCCGACCGGCGCAAGGCGCTCTCCAAGGCCGGCAACACCCGGCTGCGCGAACTTCACAGCAGCGTCCGGGTCGATCGCGCGACCAGAAACCTCGCCGAGGACCCCGAGCTGGTGCGGCTGCGGACGCTCTGCGCGGCGCTCCATCGCGCGGGACCGCACGGCGAACTCGCCGTGACCGAGCCAACCGATGCACCGGGGGTAACCGCGCCGCCGGCGATGCCGGACGGGATGCCGGACGGCTAGAGGTCCGGATCGGGATGCCGTCGGCAACCCGGCTCGGCCGCAGTTCCCGGAGTGCGGCCGCACAGCGCCAGCGCTCACCTGAGGCGCCCGCCGCGCCCGGCTCCGCCGCCCTGGCGCGGATGTGAGGATCGGCGGGCACGGTCGCCCGGATTGCGCGCCGACCCGTTCGGCCGCAGCCGCCCGACCGCTTGATTTCGCCTGTCTGCTCCGGCTCTAATCCGTTGCGCGACAACGAGAAGAAAGGCCGGGGGGATGCTGCGCCAGGCGATCGTCGAATATGGGATGCCGCTGTGCGAGGCGGTCGAGCCGACGCCGGAGCCGCGCGGGCGGGAGGTGCTGCTGCGCATCCGCCATTGCGGCGTCTGCCATTCCGACCTGCACCTGCTCGACGGCCATTTCGATCTCGGCGGCGGCAAGAGCCTCGACGTGCGCGGCGGCCGCGAACTCCCGTTCACGCTCGGCCACGAGATCGAGGGCGAAGTCGAGGCGGTCGGACCGGAGGCGACCGGCGTCGCGATCGGCCAGCGCCGCGTGGTGTTTCCCTGGATCGGCTGCGGCCAGTGCGACAGCTGCCGGGCCGGCGAGGAGCAGATCTGCGTCAAGCCGCAGCAGATGGGCATCCAGGTCGACGGCGGCTATGCGACCCATCTTCTGGTGCCGGACGCGCGCTATCTGATCGACTATGCCGGCATCCCGGCCGAGCGCGCCGGCAGCCTGATGTGCTCCGGCCTGACCGCCTATGCGGCGCTGCGGCGGCTCGGCAGTCTGGCCGAGCGCGGTCCCGTCCTGATCATGGGGCTCGGCGGTGTCGGCATGATGGGCTTCGCCTTCGCCAAGGCGATGTTCGCCCATGCGCCCGTGGTCGCCGACATCTCCGCGGCCAAGCGCGAGGCGGCACTCGCCGCCGGCGCCGCCTCGGCCTGGGACCCGTCCGATCCGGAAGCCCGGCGCGCCTTCCTGAAGGCGACCGGCGGCGTCTTCGGCGCGGTCGACTTCGTCGGCGCCGAGGTGTCGTTCAACTTCGCCCAGGCGGCCCTCAAGAAGGGCGGCAAGCTGGTCGTGGCCGGCCTGTTCGGCGGTTCCTTTTCGATGCCGATTCCGTTCCTGCCGATGCGGGCGATTGCCATCGAGGGCAGCTATGTCGGCACGCTCGGCGAGGCCGAGGCGATGATCGATCTGGTCCGCTCCGGCAAGGTGCCGCCGCTGCCGATCGAGACGCGCCCGCTCTCGGCCGCCAACCAGGCCCTGGACGACCTGCGCGGCGGCCGGGTGATGGGCCGGATCGTGCTGACGCCCTGACGGGGTGGCGCCACGACTAGAGCCTGTCCCGTCTGGATCGAAGCGATCCAGACGAAAAGGACTGGCTCAAGGTGTTGATGCTGGAGCATTTCCTTATGGATCGGATGATTCCATCCGATCCGGAAATGCTCTAGGTCGGGCGGCCTCCGGTTTCCGGGCTGCCCGCGGCGTACTCAGGCCGATCGGGCGCGCTTGCGGTTCGGACGGCGGTCGGCCTTCTCGACCGGATCGGCAGGACGGGGCGCAGCCTCCGCCGCGACCGACGCTGCGGGGTCCGGCTTCCGGCCGTGCAGCGCCTCGGACATCATCTTCAGTTCCTCCGTCAGCGCCGCCAGGGCGGTGCCGAGCGGCCCGATCCGGGCGGCCGCGACCTTTGCATTGAAGGCGACGGGCCGGCCGGCCGCGGGTTCGCCTGCCGCCGCCGGGGGCGCGTTCGGTTCGGAAGGCTGGTGACCGCCGCCGGCACGCGGGCGCATGGCCAGGATGGCCGCACGCTCGGCCTCCAAGGCGCCGACGACCTCGCCCAAGGCCGTCAGGACGGCGTCGCAGCGGCGCTGGACCAGGCGGGTCACGGAAAGCGCGACCGGCATCCCGTCGGCGGGCGCCTCCGCCACCGCACGCACCTCCTCCAGGAAGGTGGTGACCCGCTCGCCGACCGAAGCCGCCCCGCCCTCGAACAGGCTGCGGGCGGTGCCGGCGGGCAGCGGCGGAATGCCCATCGCCGGATCGCCGGCGAGCAGGTCACGTTGTCCGGCCTCGAACTGGCCAACTGCCGTCAGCAGGCGCTCGCGCATTGCCGCGCGATCGTCCAGGCCGCCGAACAGCAGGAGTTGGAGCCCGATGCGCTGACTCAGCATGCGCAGCCGGCCCGCCAGGCTGATCCAATGCGCATAGAGGGCCGCGCCATCATCTTCGCGGCAATCTGGTTCGCGGTCGGTCGGCATGGACGGCGTCCCTCGGACGGAGCGTTGGCGTGGTTCGATACCGCCATGCTCTCGCCGACAGGGTTAATGCCGCGTTAATGCCGCGATCCGTCCGTTACGATTCGTTAAAACCGATGACGGCGCGCCGAAGGCGATCGCGCAAGGGCGCCGCGCGGCCGGGCGTCAGCCCGTCAATCCTTCGATGAAGCGGCCGATCCCCGTACGCCGGGCACGCTTCAGCCGCTCCGCGCGCAGGATGGCGGACACGTCCGCGAAGGCGCCGTCGAGATCGTCATTGACGATGACATAGTCGAAGCGCTTCCACTCGGCCATTTCGCGCGACGAGTTCTTGAGACGCTTCTCGATCACCTCCGGAGCATCCTCGGCCCGGCGCTGCAGGCGCAGGCGCAGTTCGGCCATGGTCGGCGGCAGGATGAAGATGGTCGCCACATCGTCCGGCATCCGGTCGATCAATTGCACGGCGCCCTGCCAGTCGATGTCGAACAGCACGTCCCGCCCCGCCGCGATCGCCCGTTCGACCGGCGCGAGCGGCGTGCCGTAATAGTTGCCGTGTACTTCCGCCCATTCGAGCAGCCCGTTGCGGTCGCGCAACGATTCGAATTCCGGCACCGAGATGAAATGGTAGTGGACGCCGTTGACCTCGCTCTGCCGGCGCTCCCGGGTGGTCACCGACACCGACAGTACGATCTGCCGGTCGGTATCGAGCAGCAGCCGCGACAGCGTCCCCTTGCCGGCACCCGACGGCGACGACAGCACCAGCATCACGCCGCGCCGGCCGATTTCTGTGCGGGAGCGGCCCGCTTGCTGCAGGCTCTGGGGAAGGTCGGCGGAGGCCATCGGTTTCACTCGACGTTCTGGATCTGCTCGCGGAACTGGTCGACCACCGTCTTCAGGTCGAGACCGATCGCCGTCAATGCCCGATCGTTCGATTTCGAGCAGAGCGTGTTGGATTCGCGATTGAATTCCTGGGCCAGAAAGTCGAGCCGGCGGCCGACCGCGCCGCCGTCGCGAATCAGGGCGCGGCCCTGGGCGACATGGGCGAAGAGCCGGTCGAGTTCCTCGCGAATGTCCGCGCGCGTGGCGATCAGCACGGCCTCCTGGTGCAGGCGCTGCGGATCGAGCGCCGGCACGGCGTCCAGCAAGGCCCGCACCTGCTCGGCGAGACGCTCGCGGATGGCCTCGACGCTGCGCGCCGGATTGGCCTCGGCGGCCTTGGCCAGCGCCTCGACGGTGTCGAGATGACCGGCCAGCACGGCGGCCACCGCAGCCCCTTCGCGCGCGCGCGCCTCGACCAGGGCGTCGAGCGCACGGTCGAGGCCGTCGAGCACCGCCGCGTCGAACGCCGCCCGCGCCGCTTCGTCATCCTCCGCGTCGGCGGTCTCCACCACCCCCTTCACGGCCAGGATGCCGTCGAGGCTCGGCGGCGCGGTCTCGATCCGCTCCGCGATCAGGCGCATGGCTTCGACGACGGCCGCGAGCGCCGCCTCGTTGATGCGCAACTGAGTGGCGGCATGCTCGCGCAGCACCGTCAGCGTGAAGCTGCAATTGCCGCGCACCAGCCGCCGGCCGGCCCGCTCGCGGGTCGGTATCTCCAGGCGTTCCAGGCCGGGCGGCAGGCGCAGGCGCACGTCGAGGCCCTTGCCGTTGACGCTGCGCAGTTCCCAGGTCCATCGCTGCCCCGCACTGGAGCCATCGGTGCGGGCAAAACCGGTCATGCTGTTGAGGGCCATGACGCCTCCGTGAAATCCGATTGTCCTGCCCGCCGGCACCGTGCCGAAGCCCGCCGAACGGACCGGCACCTTACCGGCTGCCGTTGCAGGGCGAAATTGCTCATTGGTGTCACGTCCGCGGAATCCTGCCGGGCGCGCCCGGTCACCGGCGCCCCCAGCCGGCACGAAAGGCGGGCATGATGTGGTCGCGCGACAACTCCGCGATCTCGATCGGCGGCAGGTCGAAGGGATCGACCCAGACAATCTCCTCGATCTCGGCCTCCGGCCGGACCGGCCGATCGATCCGGATCACGAACACCTCGGCCTCGACCCGGTGGCCCGCTTCGTGGGCCGCCCGGGCCGCGAAGCGGCCGAGCGGTTCGGGCATGTCCGCGCCGAGCGCCAGCCCGAGCTCTTCCATGAGTTCCCGGCGCAGCGCATCGATCGGGCTCTCGCCGGGCTCGATCTTGCCGCCGGCCTGCATGAAGGTGCGGCTGCCGCGCTTGCGCACCAGCAGCACCCGGCCGCTCGGATCGGCAATGACCGCCGCGGCGATGCGGATGACCGGACCCTGCGGCGGCAGTCGGTCGCTCACGACCGGACGCGCCCCGTGCCGATGCATCGGCTGCATCGGCCGATGCCATTGCACAGAACCGGCCTCGGCCACGACGCGCTCGCCGCCGCTGCCGGGTGCCGGCCTGGACCGGGCACAGGGGCGAGGGTGAAGGACGCGGCGTCTGCCAGCAAGACCACGGACCGGATCCGGCTACTCCGCCGCGGGCGGCGGTGGGGGTGGCGGCGGAGGCGGAGGCGCTCCGGCCGGCGGTCGAGCCGCCGGAGGGGCGCCCGTCTGGCCGGACGGGCGGGCCGCCGCTCCGGGCGTCGCTCCACCCGTACGCGGCGTGGCCGGCGTGCCGGCGGCAGGCGTGACCGGGCGCGGGGCGGCCGCACCGCCGCCTCCCGGCGTGACGGCGGGTCGCACGACCGGAGGCTTGGCCGTCGGCGTTGCGAGGCCTGACGGACGCGCCCCGGCCGGCGCCGGCAGGCCGCCCAGGCCTTGCGCCACGGGTTCGCCCTCGGCCCCGGCTGCGCCGCCGCGGCGGGCCGCCTCGATCAGACGCCAGCGCTGGACGTTGCGATTGTGCTCTTCGATCGTCTCCGCAAAGGCATGCCCGCCTGTGCCGTCGGCAACGAAGAACAGTTCGTTGGTGCGCGACGGATTGGCGACGGCCTCCAGGGCCGCCCGCCCCGGATTGCCGATCGGCCCCGGTGGCAGGCCGGCATTCTTGTAGGTGTTGTAGGCATTGGGCGCGGCGAGGTCGGCCTTGGTGATCGTCCGCCCCTCAAGCCAGGCCTTGCCGCCGTAAAGCCCGTACAGGATGGTCGGATCGGTCTCCAGGCGCATGCCCTTGCGCAGGCGGTTGATGAACACCGCGGCGACGCGCGAGCGCTCGTCGGCGCGCGAGGTCTCCTTCTCGACGATCGAGGCCAGCACGACCATGTCGCGCGGCGTGGCCAGCGGCAGTCCGTCGACGCGCTTGCCCCAGATTTCGGCGAGGCGGCGCTCCTGGGTCGCCTTCATCTGGGCGATCAGGCTCTCACGGGTACGCCCGCGCTCGAACTTGTAGGTGTCGGGCATCAGCGAGCCCTCTTCGGGCACGGCTGCGATCTTGCCGGTCAACATCGTGTTTTCCAGCAGGCGCGCAACGATCTGCTCGCTGGTCCAGCCTTCCGGGAAGGTCAGCGAATGCTGCACGACCTTGCCGTCGGCGATCAGGTCGGCGACCTCGTGCATCGAGATGCCGGCCTTGAACTCGTACTCGCCCGGCTTGAGCCGGTCGGCGAGGCCGGACAGCCGCACCCCCCAGGTGAAGACGAGATCGTAGGTGATCACGCCGTTCTTGGCGAGGATGTCGGAGATTTCGCTCAGGCCGACCCGCTGCGGGATCGCGACCACCTTGGTCTCCTTGAGCGGGCCCGGGTCCTCAAACTCGCTACGCCCCATATAGACCGCCGCGCCGAGGCCGAGCAGAATCAGCGTCACGAAGGTGATCAGGCCGCTCATGAAGCCGAGCGTGGAGGAACGCGCCATCCTGGAGCGGACGCGCTTCGCCGGCGGCGGCGGGACCTCGCCGGTGACGATCGATTCGCGCGGCGATTTCGGCACGGCTTCCCTGACCGCCTTCGGCGCCGGACGCGGCGCGAGTTGATCGGAGCGGTCGGCCATGAGGATGCCAGGATCGCGAGCCGGGCCCGCGGTCGGCCTTCTCTCCTCCGGTTCCGGTGCTACGTCGGACATCGTGCTGGTCAACTCCCCGCGGCCACGGATGCGGGCCGCAGATTCGGCCCAGCCTCGTCGCTTCTCGTACGAGAGGGTGGCGAGAATACGCCGAATCCTCCCGTCACGACGGAGTTAATCCATTTCGCGCCGCAATTGCCAGCCGCACCGTTACGGCATGGCGAGCGTCGAGGGCACGGTCGCAGCGCCGGCGGCTCCCGCCGGGACGGCTGCCGGGCAGGCCGAACGATGCGCCGACGGCGTCGTTCAGGCGACGCGGCGCAGGATCAGGGTGGCGTTGGTGCCGCCGAAACCGAAGGAATTCGACAGCACCGTGTCGATCCGACGCGGCTTGGCCTGCAGCGGAACCAGATCGATCGGCGTCTCCACCGACGGATTGTCGAGGTTGATGGTCGGCGGGGCGACCTGGTCGCGGATCGCCAGGATCGAGAAGATCGCCTCGATCGCGCCGGCGGCGCCGAGCAGGTGGCCGGTCATCGACTTGGTCGACGACATCGAGATGCCGGCCGCGGCATTGCCGACCAGACGCTGCACGGCGCCCAGTTCGATCTCGTCGCCGAGCGGCGTCGAGGTGCCGTGGGCGTTGATGTAGTCGATGTCGGCGGCCGTGATGCCGGCCCGCTTCATGGCGGCCGACATGCAGCGGAAGGCACCGTCGCCGTCCTCGGACGGCGCCGTGATGTGATGGGCATCGCCCGACATGCCGTAGCCGACCACCTCGGCATAGATCCGCGCGCCGCGCGCCTGGGCATGTTCCAGGCTTTCGAGCACGACGCAGCCGGCGCCCTCGCCCATCACGAAGCCGTCGCGATCCTTGTCGTAGGGCCGCGAGGCGCGGGTCGGATCGTCGTTGAAGCCGGTCGACAGCGCCCTGCAGGCGGCGAAGCCGGCGATCGAGATGCGGTTGACCGGCGATTCGCTACCGCCGGCGACCATCACCTCGGCGTCGCCGAGCGCGACCAAGCGCGCCGCATCGCCGATCGCGTGGGCGCCGGTCGAGCAGGCGGTGACGACGGCGTGGTTGGGTCCCTTCAGGCCGTGCTGGATCGAGACGTGGCCGCTGGCCAGGTTGATCAGCCGGCCCGGAATGAAGAACGGCGAAACGCGCCGCGGACCGCGCTCCTTGAGCGTGATCGAAGCCTCGTAGATGCCCCCGATGCCGCCGATGCCGGACCCGATCATGACGCCCGAGGCGATCTGCTCCTCGTAGGTCTTCGGGTGCCAGTTGGCGTCGTTGAGGGCCTGGGTGGCAGCCGCAACGGCATAGACGATGAAATCGTCGACCTTGCGCTGCTCCTTCGGCTCCATCCACTGGTCGGCATTGAAGGTGCCGTTGGAGCCGTCGCCGCGCGGAACCTGGCAGGCGATGCGGCAGGCGAGATCGTCGACCTCGATCGAAGTCACCTTGGCGGCTCCGCTCTTGCCGGCAAGGATGTTGGCCCAGGTGGCCTCGACGCCGCATCCGAGCGGCGAGACCATGCCCAATCCGGTGATGACGACCCTGCGCATCGTGATGAGATGTTCCCGATCCGGTCCGGCGCGAAGGACCGCGCCGCTTCAGAAAAAAATGCCGACCGGGCACGGTTGCGCCCGGCCTGGCCGGTTCGACGAAGGTCCGCGCGCGAACGCGCGGCAAACCTTCAGCCCGCGTTCTTCTCGAGGAACTTGACGGCGTCGCCGACGGTCAGGATCGTCTCGGCCGCGTCATCAGGGATCTCGACGCCGAACTCTTCCTCGAAGGCCATCACCAGCTCGACAACGTCGAGCGAGTCAGAGCCGAGGTCGTCGATGAAGCTCGCGTTCTCGGTCACCTTCTCGGCGTCGACGCCGAGGTGCTCGATCACGATCTTCTTCACCCGCTCCGCGATATCGCTCATGTCATTCTTCCTCGAAGTGATACGACTGTTTCGACCTAGGTCTTTTGCGAACATCGTCGCCGGGGACCGCAGTCCAGCCGGTTCCGATACCATCCGATCGTCGCGGGGAAAAGGCTCGTGCTCTTTCGACCGATCGCCGCCGGGCTGCTCAGGCCACCCGGACCCAAGGCCGGACCACCGTCGCTTCCGGCCTCATGGACCGCCCCCAGCCTCGCGACCGCCCTCATCGCACCCGTTTTGCCGACGAGACGCGCGTGGTGCTAGCATACTTTAAATTCCTTGACCAGCCGCCGGAATGGCCGGAAAGCGCGCTTCCCGCCCCTTGCTCCGGCGGTTGTTTTCGTCGTCAGATCATGGCCATGCCACCGTTGACGTGAAGCGTCTGACCGGTCGTGTAGGCGGCTTCGTCGCTCGCCAGATAGACCGCCGCAGCCGCGATCTCCTCGGAGGAGCCAAGCCGGCCGGCCGGGACCACGCCGAGAATCGTCTCCTTCTGCTTCTCGTTCAGCGCATCCGTCATGGCCGTGCCGATAAAGCCCGGCGCGATGCAGTTGACGGTGATGTTGCGGCTGGCGACTTCCTGGGCGAGCGACTTCGACATGCCGATCATGCCGGCCTTGGCGGCGGCATAGTTGCCCTGGCCTGGATTGCCGGTGACGCCGACCACCGAGGTGATGCCGATGATGCGGCCGAAGCGCCGCTTCATCATGCCCCGGAGCGCCGCGCGGGCGAGACGGAAGCCGGCGGTGAGGTTCACCTCCAGCACCTTGTCCCATTCCTCGTCCTTCATGCGCATGAACAGGTTGTCGCGCGTGATGCCGGCATTGTTGACCAGGATGTCGATCTTGCCGAGGGCCGCCTCGACGGCCGGCACCAGCGCGTCGACCGAGGCGCGGTCGCCGAGATCGGCGACGAAGACATGGGCGCGAGCGCCCAGTTCGGCGGCCAGTTCGCCGAGCACCGCTTCGCGGGTGCCGGACAGTGCCACCGTGGCACCCTGGGCGTAGAGGGCTCGGGCGATCGCGCCGCCGATGCCTCCGGTCGCGCCGGTCACGAGCGCGGTCTTGCCGGTCAGGTCGAACATGCGGTCGGACTCCAATGAGAATGGACGGGAACGCGGATCAGGCGAGCGCCGCGGCGGCCTTGGCCACGTCGTCGGGCGTGTTGACGGCGAGGCCTTCGACGCCGTCGGCGATCCGCTTGACGAGACCGGTCAAGACCTTGCCGGAGCCGATCTCGACGAGACGCGTGACGCCGTTGGCGGCGAGCCACTGGACGCTTTCGCGCCAGCGCACCGTGCCGGTCACCTGTTCGACGAGGCGGCGCCGGATGTCCGCCGGATCGCTGATCGGAGCCGCAAGCACGTTGGCGACGAGCGGCACGATCGGCGCCTTCAGGTCGACCTCGGCCAGCGCCGCCGCCATGGCGTCGGCGGCCGGCTGCATCAGCGCACAATGGAACGGGGCGGAGACGTTGAGCAGCATCGCCCGCTTGGCGCCGCGGGCCTTGGCCAGCGCGACCGCGCGTTCGACCGCCGCCTTGCTGCCGGAGACGACCACCTGGCCGTCGGCATTGTCGTTGGCGGCCTGGCAGACTTCGTTTTCGGCCGCGGCGGCGGCGACCTCGGTGGCGGTGGCGAAGTCGAGACCGAGCAGGGCCGCCATGGCGCCCTCCCCGACCGGCACGGCGGCCTGCATGGCGCGGCCGCGAATCTTCAGGAGCCGCGCGGCGTCGGCGATGGTCAGCGAACCGGCCGCGGCCAGCGCCGAATATTCGCCGAGCGAATGGCCGGCCACATAGGCGACCGGCCCGCCGATGCGGACACCATCGGCTTCCAGCGCCCGGAGCGCCGCCAGGCTGACGGCCATCAGGGCCGGCTGGGCATTCTCGGTCAGCGTCAGTTCGGCCTCGGGTCCGTCCCACATCAGCGCCGAGAGCTTCTGGCCGAGCGCCGCGTCGACCTCCTCGAACACCGCGCGCGCCGCCGGCACGGCCTCGGCCAGCGCCTTGCCCATGCCGACCGCCTGGCTGCCCTGACCCGGAAAGGTGAATGCCGTCGTCATCGCTCGCGTTCCGCCCTGGCTGGATTTTGGCGCGATCAAGCGGAGATACGGAAGCGAGTCAAGACGAGGCACACCGTTTTCGAAGGCCGGGTCCGGAATATCACGCTCAGATCGTGAGCGTACCGGCCTTGGCGGCCGCGTAGCGCTCGGCGACCTTGTCCCAGTTGACGACGTTCCACCAGGCCTTCAGATAGTCGGCGCGCTTGTTCTGATACTTCAGATAGTAGGCGTGCTCCCAAACGTCGTTGCCGATCAGGACGCGGGCGCCATCCATCAGCGGGGTGTCCTGGTTCGGCTTGGCGACAATCGCCAGCTTACCCTCGCGGGTCACCGTCACGAACACCCAGCCCGAGCCGAAGACCCGGGTGCCGGCGGTGTTGAAATCGGTCTGCAGCTTGTCGAGCCCGCCGAGATCGCGCTCGACGGCGGCGGCGAGTTCGCCCGACGGGGCACCACCCTTGCCGCCCATGATCTGCCAGAACATGGTGTGGTTGGCATGGCCGCCGCCATTGTTGCGCAGCGCCGTGCGCATCGCGTCCGGCATCTCGCCGAGCTTGGCGAGAATCTCGTGCAGCGGCAGCTTGGCAGCCTCGCCGTTCTGGGCGAGCGCGGCGTTGAGGTTCGAGACATAGGCCGCATGATGCCGATCGTGATGGATCTCCATCGTCATGGCGTCGATATGCGGCTCGTTTGCGGCCGGCGCATAGGGCAGCGGATCGAGCTTGAACGGCCCCGCGGGCGCTTGCGCTCGGACGCGGGTGCCCGTGCAGGCGGTCAGCGTGAGGGCAGCCGCGCCGAACAGCATGCCGCGGCGGGTGGTCAGGACGTTGGTCATGGTCGTCTCCTCCACGGCCCGTCTTCGGTTGGGCCTGTCGACGAAGAAGCTACCGCGGCAGGGCCGAAGCACAAGACCGGAGCGCGCGCTTCCCGCACCCGGTCGGTCTCCTCTGCCGAAAACGACCCTTTTCCGGCCGAACTGTTCTGCTATCACGGTCAGCCGATCGAACGAGCCCCGACAAGACGAGGAAACCCCATGCCCGCCTACCGCTCGCGCACGACCACCCACGGACGCAACATGGCCGGTGCCCGCGGCCTCTGGCGCGCGACCGGCATGAAGGACGCCGATTTCGGCAAGCCGATCATCGCAGTGGTCAATTCCTTCACGCAGTTCGTGCCCGGCCACGTGCACCTGAAGGATCTCGGCCAGCTGGTCGCCCGCGAGATCGAGCAGGCCGGCGGCGTCGCCAAGGAATTCAACACCATCGCGGTCGACGACGGCATCGCGATGGGCCATGACGGCATGCTCTATTCGCTGCCCTCGCGCGACCTGATCGCCGACAGCGTCGAATACATGGTCAATGCCCATTGCGCCGACGCGATGGTCTGCATCTCCAACTGCGACAAGATCACGCCCGGCATGCTGATGGCCGCGATGCGGCTCAACATCCCGACGGTGTTCGTCTCCGGCGGCCCGATGGAGGCCGGCAAGGTCGTGCTGCGCGGCGCCAATCGCGCGCTCGACCTGGTCGACGCCATGGTGGCGGCGGCGGACGAGAAATACACCGACGACGAGGTCAAGGTGATCGAGCGGTCGGCCTGCCCGACCTGCGGGTCCTGCTCCGGCATGTTCACCGCCAACTCGATGAACTGCCTGACCGAGGCGCTCGGCCTGTCGCTGCCCGGCAACGGCTCGGTGCTCGCCACCCATGCCGACCGGCGCCGCCTGTTCGTCGAGGCCGGCCACCTGATCGTCGATCTCGCCCGCCGCTACTACGAGCAGGACGATGCCAGCGTGCTGCCGCGTTCGATCGGCGGCATGACGGCTTTCGAGAATGCAATGACGCTCGACATCGCCATGGGCGGCTCGACCAACACCGTGCTGCACCTGCTCGCCGCCGCCCATGAGGCCGAGGTGGACTTCACCATGGCCGACATCGACCGGCTGTCGCGCCGCGTGCCGGTGCTGTGCAAGGTCGCCCCGTCGGTGCCGGACGTGCACATGGAGGACGTCCATCGCGCCGGCGGCATCATGGCGATCCTGGGCGAATTGGAGAAGGCCGGCCTGGTCGACACCAACGTGCCGACCGTCCATGCCGAGACGCTCGGCGCGGCGATCAACCGCTGGGACATCAGCCGGACCAAGTCCGAGACGGCGCTCAAGTTCTTCTCGGCCGCGCCGGGCGGCGTGCCGACCACGGAAGCCTTCAGCCAGGAGGCGCGCTGGGAACCGGATACCGATCGCGCCAAGGGTGCGATCCGCTCGGTCGAGAATGCCTTCTCGAAGGATGGCGGCCTCGCCGTGCTCTACGGCAACATCGCGCTCGACGGCTGCATCGTGAAGACCGCCGGCGTCGATGCCTCGATCCTGAAATTCACCGGCCCGGCCAAGGTGTTCGAGAGCCAGGACGATGCCGTCAAGGGTATCCTGGGCGGCAAGGTCCAGGCCGGCGACGTGGTGGTGATCCGCTACGAAGGTCCGCGCGGCGGCCCGGGCATGCAGGAAATGCTCTACCCGACCAGCTACCTGAAGTCGAAAGGTCTCGGCAAGGCCTGCGCGCTGGTCACCGACGGCCGCTTTTCGGGCGGCACCTCGGGCCTGTCCATCGGCCATTGCTCGCCGGAAGCGGCCGAGGGCGGCACGATCGGTCTGGTCGAGGACGGCGACACCGTGGCGATCGACATCCCGAACCGGACGATCAATCTGCTGGTCGCCGACGAGGTGCTGGCCGCCCGCCGCACCGCCCGCGAGGCGGCTGGCTGGAAACCCGCCAAGTCGCGCCCGCGCAAGGTGACCGCCGCCCTGAAGGCCTATGCGGCCATGGCGACCAGCGCCGCCAGGGGCGCCGTGCGCGATGTCGAGCAGCTGACCCGCAAGTAAGTCTTGCCGGGCGATCGCACGCTGCGCGATCGCCCGATCGGGGGCATCGGACCGGACGGCGCGGCGGGAGGCCTCGGCTTCCCGCCGCGCTTGCGTTCCGGCAGGTGCTCAGCCTGCCGCGATCAGGGCGGCGATCTGGCCGACCAGCGCCTCGACGTCCAGCCGCCAGTCCGACGGCTCGTCGGGCACGCCGCCGATATCGATGTGCCGGCCGCGCAGTTCGGCCGCGAAATCGATCACCGCCTGGTTGACCAATAACCGGGTCGCCAGCGAGATCACCATCGTGCCCGGGCGCGCGAACAGCGCCATGTGCAGGGCGGAGCCGTCGAGGCCGGCGACGATCTCGGCATTGCGGATATGGGCGATCTGCCGCTCGACGCTCAGCTCTTCGGGATAGATGACCTTGAAGCCCAGTGCCTCCGCGAGACGGGCCTCCAGCGCGCGCTCATTGACCGGCGTCGGCCGAGTCGGCGTGAAGCGCGATCGGGACAGGTAGATCCGGCGATGCGCCTCGACCGGCGGCAGCGGCATGCGCCGCACGATGCGACGGTAGACATCGTGAAAACCGGCCCGGATGCTCTGGCTGATCGCGATCGTCGGCTGCGGCACCAGCAAGTCCTCGCACAGCATCGGCCCCCGCACGACCACGATCCGCCGCCGCCCGAGCCCGGCGGCGAGGAGCAGCGGCCCGAGATAGGACCAGGATTCGTCCATGCGGTTTGCCGGTGACTGGACCTGATGGAAAACCACCGGCCGCCGATCGCCGGGATCCGGACAGGCCCAGAGCCGACCGGGCAGTTCCAGCAGGTTGTGGCCGAACTGCGGATAGATCAGGCCGCCATAGACGGCCGGCCGCCGGATGACGCGGATCGGTACGAACTGGGCGGGATCGATCGCTTCAGGCGCGAATGCCAGGCTTTCGGTCCGCCGCGCCGAAATGGGCACCACGAAGCCGTGGCGATCATAGACCGCGGACGCGTAGGTCTGCTCCCAATGCGGCACCGCCTTGGGCGCGATCGGTGGCGTCAACGGCAACAGGGCCCCGTCCACCCGCACCGCGGTCGGCACTTGGCGATAACCTTTCGGAATGTCGGCGATCGCCCGCCGCTGCCGATCGAATTTAGAGGTTTCGAAGCCGATCAGACGAATCCAATCCGAAAGCCCGGTCAGATCGGCTCGCGGCAGGACGGCCGGCATGACGGACGGGCCGTCGGCGACACGATCGATCGCTGCCTCAATCGGCGCCCGATCCGCCTGCCCGCGCGGCGCCGTCCGGCCGCGCGCAGACGGCGCAGCCCCCCCGATTTCCGCTTGCATGAATAGGTCACCGATCGTCTCGCCGTCGAAACCCTTGACAGCCAAGCGTCATGTTAAACGATACGCAATGCAAACAGAAACATTCGGGAAGCGGGAGGCACGCCTCGGCGGGGACGGCGCGGCGAGTGTGTCTCGGAAGCAACAACGCGGCGTTGGCAATCCAGATACTCGCGACGCGGCGCCAGTCGCCCCCGCACCGGAAGCGGCCATTGGGTCCCCGAGCGGCCGGCAGCCGGTATGGTCACGAGGCGGCTACAGCCAGCGGCGATAGGTCTCGAAGTCCCGCGCATAGAGCCGCGCGATGCGCTCGCGCGCCGCGGGCGTCAACAGGGAGGCTTCTTCCGGCCATGGGTCGTCCCCCCTGGCATGGCGGATCGTCAGCAATGTCTGATCGTCGGCGCCGGTCGCCTCGATGCGCGCGGGCCGCCGTCTCGCTTCGAGCGAATGCAGCCAGGAGATCGAGGTGAAGTCGGTCGCCTTCAGTCCGAGCCGGCGTTCGACTCGGTTCAGTTCCTTGAACAGATTCTGTCGCGAGACGTTGATTACCGTGTCCGGATCGAGATGCTCCTCGATCGGGTGCCATTGCTGCCGGAAATGCGGATCGCAGGATACGACCCCGACATGCTCCATGTAGGTCAGAAAATCGGACAACGAGTAGCCTCGAACCCGGTGCAGGCGACCATGCGCCCAGTCCATCGAACCGGCAGCGTTAAGGCCGTAGATCAGGGAATGGCGGTAGCTGGACAGGAAGCGCGAATAGGGGTCTCGAAATACCCGGACGATCCGATAGGTCGACAGGTTGCGGGCGACCGCCGCCTTGGTCTCCGGCGAGACCTCATAGACCCCGGTGCGATGATCATGCGGCCACGCACTGCGGGCGCGGACATCCTCCAGACGACCCGTAATCCCGGCGAACCAGGTGTAGACGGTCGTGCAGGCCGATTTCGGCGACCATAACACCATCAGCTTCAGGTGAGGGTCGATCAATGGCAGATTGGTGCTGCGCAGGATGCGCGGCTGCCCTTTCGGCAGCGGTAACTCGCGCCCCCAGAACCGCAACCATTGCCGTTTCGAAATCATCGCCTGACCGCCTCTCCGACTCCGCTGCCATGGCATGACCACGCGATCGGCAACAGGACGAATGAACCCCTAGTCCAGGCGGACACCGGATCGCAAGGGAGGCGCGGCCTGCCGAGCCGGCGCGCCGGTCGCGATTGGCGCTTGCAATCCGGCCGGGTTTCTGTAGAACCCCCGAATTCCGTCGGGCACCCGGCCGGGGGCTGAACGGACGGTCATGCGCGCGTCACGGCATCGTGGATCGCGTCTGACAGGAGCAACAGACGTGCTCCGTCGTCCGGTGTCTCCGCTCTCCGACAGCTGAATTTCTTTCCGTGTGTCCTCGTCCGGGGGCTCCGGGAGGCTTGGCGCCGGTGCCCGATGGCGACGAGGAAAGGTCTGAATATCCATGGCGCTCTATGAGCACGTCTTTATGGCTCGCCAGGACGCATCGCCCCAACAGGTCGACGCCCTGATCGAGCAGTTCAAGTCCATCATTGAATCCAATGGTGGCAAGATCGCGAAGGTCGAGAACTGGGGCCTCAAGTCCCTGGCCTATCGCATCAAGAAGAACCGCAAGGCCTTCTATGCGCTCCTCAACATCGACGCCCCGTCGGCGGCGGTGGTCGAGCTCGAGCGCCAGATGCGCATCAACGAGGACATCCTCCGCTTCATGACCATCCGGGTCGAGGCGCACGAGGAAGGCCTCTCGGCGATGATGCAGAAGCGCGACCGCGACGACCGTCGCGGCGATCGCGACGACCGCCCCGGCGGCCGTGACCGCGACCGTGGCGATCGCGGTGATCGTGGCGACCGCCGCGGCCCGCCGCGCGACCGTGCGCCGCGCCGTGAGGAATTCGTCGCCGCTGTCGAAGCCGAGGAGAACGACTGATGGTCGACATCAACCAGTTGCCCACCCGCCGTCCCTTCTTCCGCCGGCGCAAGACCTGCCCGTTCTCGGGCGCCAACGCCCCGAAGATCGACTACAAGGACGTGAAGCTGCTGCAGCGCTTCATCTCCGAGCGCGGCAAGATCGTGCCGAGCCGCATCACGGCGGTGTCGACCAAGAAGCAGCGCGAGCTCGCCCAGGCGATCAAGCGCGCCCGCTTCCTCGGCCTGCTGCCCTTCGTCATCAAGTGACGGCAGCCGCAAGGCTCTGACCATCGGTGGCCCCGTCGCGACGGGGCCACATCTCTTTCGAAGCCCGTTCCGGTCCGGCGCCTCGGCGGCGTGGTCCGGAACCGGCTTCGAAAGTCGCCGGGCGGTTCGTCTGCCCCGGCCTTGAGAATGATCGCGCGCCGCAGCCGGCCGATTCGAACAGGCTGCCAGATTTGTCGGGTTGGGGCCCTTGCGGCTCCTAACCGCTCGAAAGGCGGGACAGCTGGACGATGCCCATGCTCGCATCGCCCTATGCACTGATGATGGCGCTCGGCTCCGGCCTGGCGTCCGCGGTGCTGTTTGCCTCGGTGATCGCCGGCACGACGCTGGCGCTGCCGCTGTTCATGATGTCGGCGCTGCCGATCGTGATCGCGGCGCTCGGCTGGGGCACGCGGGCCGGCATCCTGGCCTCGATCGTCGCCGGCGCCGTCGTCGCGGCCGGCCTGACCGGGCTTTCGGCCGCCTCCTATCTGGCCAATATCGCCTTCCCGGCCGTGTTCGCCTCGCACCTGATCGGCCTTGCCCGGACCGAGGGCGACCATGTCGAATGGTATCCGCTCGGGCGCGTCCTGGTCGCCTCGGCGCTGATCATGGCGGTGCTGGCGGTGATCATCGGCAGCGTCTACGGCTATGCGCCCGAAGGCATGCTGCCGCGGCTCGCCGGCATGTTCGCCGAAATGTCGCGCGCGCCGGGTGATACCACCCCGATCGAGACGCTGCGCGTCCAGTACGAGCCGGTCGCCCGGCTGACGCTGCGCATGCTGCCGGTGGTCATCCCGATCGTCTCCACCGTGGTGCTGGTGCTCAATCTGTGGCTCGGCGCCAAGGTGGTGGCCCGCTCCGACCGGCTGGCGCGGCCGTGGGAGGATCTGTCCGCCATTCGGGCGCCAGGCAGGCTCGGGGTTGTCTACGCGGTGGCGGTCGCCGGAACGGCCCTGCCGGATCCGGTCGGCCTGTTCGCCGGACCCTTCTTCGGCGCCCTCTCGGCCGTCTACACGCTGATCGGCCTCGCCGTGATCCACCACGTCACGCGCGGCACCGGCCCCCGGCCGATCGTGCTGGCGACCGTCTACGGTCTCCTGTTCCTGATTCCCTTCGCGGCCCTGGTTCCGATCCTGATCGGGCTCCTGGACCCCGTGTTCAAATTTCGCGAAAGGCGGCGCAACGGCCCGCCCGCCGCGACCTGACAATCCCGCGCATTCGAAGGAGAGAAGCCATGGAAGTCATTCTGCTGGAACGCGTCGGCCGCCTCGGCCAGATGGGCGACATCGTCCGCGTCAAGGACGGCTATGCCCGCAACTTCCTGCTGCCGCGCCACAAGGCGCTGCGCGCCACCAAGGCCAACAAGGAGCGCTTCGAGGGCCAGCGCGCCCAGCTCGAGGCCCGCAACCTCGAACTGAAGAGCGAAGCCCAGACGATCGCGGAGAAGATCGACGGTCACGTCTCGATCGTGATCCGTTCGGCCGGCGACATGGGCCAGCTCTACGGCTCGGTCTCCGCGCGCGACATCGCCGAACTGCTGACCAAGGACGGCTTCTCGGTCGACCGTTCGCAGGTCGTCCTGCACACCCCGATCAAGACCATCGGCCTGCACAACATCGTCGTTGCCCTGCATGCCGAGGTCCAGGCCAAGGTCGTCGTCAACGTCGCCCGCAGCCAGGACGAAGCCGAGCGCCAGGGTCGCGGCGAGGAAGTCCTCGCCCGTGAGGAGGATGTCTACGAGCGCGAAGTCGGCCCGATCACCGACGAAGAAGGCTATTCGGACCTCTGAGTCCGGATCGGCGGCGGCCCTCGGGCCGCTGCCCCGCTCCACTCTGCCAACGCCTCCGGACCGGGCCGCCCCCGATTCGGAGGCGTGTTCGTGCCTGCACGGCCGCTGCGGGATGGCTAGCCCGGGCCGCCGGCACTGGCCCGGAAAACCCGATCGCCGTTAACGCATCCTTTCCGGATTGCGCGTCATTTTCGCTCCATGATGCGCTCAGCCCCTGGTATTGCGTTGCTGATCGGCGCCTCGCTCCTGCTCACGGGTTGCGGAGGCCTGTTCGGATCCTTCGGGCCGGCCCGCCAGGCATGGCGGGGCGCGGCCGAGAAACAGTGCCTCGCCTCCGGGCGGGTCAAGGTCTCCGCCTATGTCCAGCCGATGGGCGAGGCGGACGGCCCGGGCAATTGCGGCGCGGACAATCCGTTCCGTGTCTCGGGCGCCCTGGACGGTCAGGTCGGCATCCGCCCGACCGCCACCATCAACTGCCCGATGACCGCCGCCCTCGACGACTGGCTGTACAATGTCGTCGAACCGGCCGCGATGCAGACCCACGGCCAGCCGGTGGTCGAGGTCAAGCTGCTCTCCTCCTACAGCTGCCGCCGGATCAACGGCGCCGCCTCGGGTTCCATGTCCGAGCACGCCTACATGAACGCGCTCGATATCGGCGGCTTCAAGTTCGCCGACGGCAAGGACATCAGCGTCAAGAACGGCTGGCGTTCGCAGGATCTCGCCACCGTCACCTTCCTGCAGGAGGTCGGCGAGCGATCCTGCCTGATCTTTAACACGGTGATCGGCCCGGACGGCGACATCCACCACCAGGACCATTTCCACATCGATCTGGCCAACCGGCGCAGCGGCCGATACTGCAAGGGCGGGCCGGTTCGCGGCGGCACCGGACTGATGTCCTATATGGGCGGCGACAAGTCTTTCTTCCGCAACTCGCCCTTCTTCGGGGTGCTCGCCGACAGGCCCCTGCCCGGCCACGACCCGAACCACGACGACTGACGACTGACGGCAGCCGCAGCGCCGTCGTCTTCCGGCTGTCGTCTTCCGGTCACCGTCGTCCCGCATCAGGACCGAGCCCGCCGGGACCGGCCGGCACCAGCCCGCAGAAGGGATCGACCGTGAACGGACAGGTGATGCAGCGGTTCGACACCGGACGGGAGGCGGCGCTGGCCCTGCGCCCCGATCATCCGGTCTACTGCTTCCGGCCCTCGGTGCTCTACGCCGATACCCGGGCCTTCCTGAAGGCCTTCCCGGGCAAGACCGCCTATGCGGTCAAGACCAACGGCGAACCGCTGGTCCTGGAGACGATCGCGGCGGCCGGCGTGACCGCCTTCGATGTCGCCTCGCCGGCCGAGTTCGAGGCGGTCGCCGCCGTCGCGCCGAAGGCCGAGCAGCTCTACATGCACCCGGTCAAGGCGCAGGCCGATATCCGCCTGGCGCTCGAAGGCTTCGGCATCCGCACGCTGTCGCTCGACCATCCGGTCGAGTTCGACAAGATCCAGCGCATCGTGCAGGCCTTCGATATCGATCCCGGCGAGGTCAACCTGTTCGTCCGCCTGCAGACCCGCGGTGCCGCCGCCTACGAACTCTCCAAGAAATTCGGCGCCGCCCCGCGCGAGGCGACGGAACTCGCCCAGCGCATCGACCGCCAGGGCTTCCGCGTCGGTCTGTGTTTCCATGTCGGCAGCCAGGTCGAGGATGTCGAGACCTATGATGCAGCGCTGAAGGTCGCCGCTCAGGTCCGCGCGCAGGCTGGCGTGCCGCTGGTCGGGCTCGATATCGGCGGCGGCTTTCCCGCCCCCTACGGCCGCGATCCGCGCGGCGCGCAGCGTCCCGTGCCCGATCCGGTCTCGCTGATCGGCGAGATCGGCGCGGATCTGCGCCGCCACGGCTTCGGCGACCTGCCGCTGGTGGCTGAGCCGGGCCGGGTCATCGTCGCCCGTTCCCTGTCGGTGATCGTGCGGGTGCTGCTGCGCGACGGCAAGCGGCTCTACATCAATGACGGCATCTGGGGCTCGCTGTCGGACAGTTGGACCGGCAAGATCACGCTGCCGGCCCGCCTGATCCCGGATCCGGCCAGGAAGCGCCGCGCCGGCAACCCGAACAAGCTCGACGATTTCCGCATTTGCGGCGTCACCTGCGATTCCGTCGACATCCTGTCCCGGCCGTTCTGGCTGCCGGAATCCGTCGATACCGGCGACTTCATCGAGATCGGCCATATCGGCGCCTATTCGCTGTCGCTCAGGACGCGCTTCAACGGCTTCTATCCGGACACCATCGTCGAGGTCGAACATCCTTTCGAGGACGATCGCGATGGTCTGGAAGGCTTCGCCAATGTCGAGACCTGGGGCGAGGCGACCGTCGAGCCGGTCAGCGGCACCGAAGCCGTCTGAGCCGGTCGCAGAAGAAGAAAGGCCCGGCGCTCGATCCCTTGCGGGAGAGCGCCGGGCCTGCGGACGCCTCAAAATGCCGCCCGCCACTACCGTCGGTCAGACAACGCCGCTTCGCCGCACCGGTTCCCGACCGCTCGCCATGATCCCTGTCCCGATCGATGGCGCCCGATCGATAGCGACGGGCGCACCACAAGTTGTACACATAGACGTGACGCCGCTGCGGCGGGCGGACGGAAACCATCCTGACTCCGGAGTGTTGTATTGATAAGTTTCACGATGGAGCCAAACCATGTGGCCAATGAATAAGCCAGAAGAACTAAAGCTAAGCTTGAGAATGCGAACGATCTATCCGCCGGCCGATTCCGGCGCGATGCCGGGGCGGATGACCGCACTGTTGGACAGACTGTCAGAGACGACTCGCCCGGTCGACGCCGAGGATCGCCGCCGCAGGAACACGGAAGCGATGACTGCCAATGGCAGTGAAAGCGCAACCCGATCCGCCGATCGCCCTCCCCCGAAACCGGAGCCGGAGCGGCGTTAGAACGGTCTGGGACATGCCATGCGTTGGCGAATGGATCGGCGCACTCCTGCGGGCTTGGCCCCTCGAGGAGACGGTCACTTGTGGACCAAAGGCCGTTGACGGTTCGGCGGCATTGACTGAAAGACATTCATGTAATCTGATATATAGGAATCAAAATTAGGGGCTGGCCATGAATGTCTGGGCATTTCTGACAAGTGCGGTGATCACTGCGATCTCGACAGGGGCCGCGCTTGCGCAGGGTCAGGGGCCGTGGAGCGGAAGCTATGTCGGCTTGTCGGGAGGCATCGCAAGCGTCGACAATAAGATCACCCAGGTCGAGGGCACCGAATTCGAGAAGCCATCCTACTCGAATACGGGCCGCGGCTTCTTCGGCGGCATCTTCTTCGGTCACAACATCCAGTGGGGCTCGGTGGTCGCCGGCGGCGAGGCGGATTTTTCCTTGGCCTCCGTGCGCAAGAAGTCGTTCGAGAAGGCGGATCCGGACGACGGCATGAGCTCCAGGCTTGACGCCTTCTCGACGGTGCGCGGTCGGCTCGGCTATGCGGCGAGTTCATCCTTGCTTATCTACGCAACCGGCGGCTTGGCACTGGGCCAGTTCAACCAGATTGCCGGCGACACCGATCTGTCCCCCTCGGGCAACAAGAAGTGGGACAAGGTGGACACGTCCGGTATGCGCGACCACTGGAAGGTCGGCTGGGCGGCCGGCGGCGGCGTCGAAATGATGATGCTCGGCAATTGGACTGTGCGCGGCGAATATCTTCACGCGGATTTCGGCACTGCACTGTCGGGCAACGACTATAATCTGAAGGACAAGTACTCCAATTCCGGTCATTTCGGCCGCGTGGCGGTCGGCTATAAATTCTAGTGGTTTGATTCTGGCGGATGCTTGCCATCCGTCTCGTGAATCCGAGCACTCACTCTTTGATTGCGTGGCCAAAGTCCGGCATTGACGGTCCCCCCAATGCCGGACGATATCGGTCACGCGATCCAGGCATTGGCAGGTTCGATCGAGAGCGGCGGGAATCATCCGTCTCGATCTGGGCGCAGGCATGCCGATGCCGATCGGATGCGACATACGATCGGCCTGAAAACCCCGTCCTTCGGATGTCGAGCCTGTCCTGTTCGGATACGAACCGGGCCGGTTTTCAGCGTGACGTCGAAGCCATGTGGCGCCGGCTGAGCAGCACATAGAGGGTCGCGACGGCGACGGTCAGCACCACGAAAACCACGCCGACGACATTGACCACCGGCGACAGGCCGAAGCGCAGGCGCGAGCCGACCTCGGTCACCAGCGTCCAGTCGCCGCCGATCGAGAAAACGGTGGTGTTGTAGTTCTCGAAGGACTGCAGAAAGGCGATGGCCGAGGCGGTGATCGCCGTCGGGCGCAGGTAGGGAAACAGGATCCGCCGCATCACCATGACCTTGGATGCGCCGAGGTCGAGCGCCGCCTCCTCCAGCGTCAGATCGAAGCGTTCGAGCCGGGCCAGGAACATCAGCATGCAGTAGGAGGCGATGAAGCTCGCCTGGGCGACCATGGCCAGGAACAGCCCGCCCGGCACGCTGAAATGGCGCCAGAAGATCAGCGTCGAGAGCCCGATGATCAGTCCCGGCATCAGCACCGGCGAGACCATGATGGCATAGAGCAGCCCGCCGGCGCGCGACTGCAGCCGGTGCAGCACCAAAGCTCCGGCCAGGCCGAACGGGATCGACAGCGCGATCACGCCGAGCGCGATCACGATCGAGTTGAACAGCCCGCGCATCAGGCGTTCGTCGCGGAACAGCGCCGGAAACCAGTCGAGCGTGAAGCCGCGCCACTGGGTCACCGACGGATACGGATAGGCATTGAAGGCCGCCACCGACATCACCACCAGCGGGGCGAACAGATAGACCAGGAACAGCCCGATATAGACATCGAGCACGATGCGGGCGGCGCGTCCTTCGGACCG
The DNA here is from genome assembly GCF_018729455.1 of Prosthecodimorpha staleyi. NCBI lineage: Bacteria > Pseudomonadati > Pseudomonadota > Alphaproteobacteria > Hyphomicrobiales > Ancalomicrobiaceae > Prosthecodimorpha > Prosthecodimorpha staleyi. The sequence continues at coordinate 223,880 of NZ_JAHHZF010000005.1, forward strand.
GGTCATCGCGCGATATCCTTCAGCCGGATGCCGAACACGGTCATGACCAGGAACACGAAGACCATGCAGGCGGCCAGCAGCGAGAAGGCGTAGGCCGCGCCGATGTTCCAGTTGTTGGCTTCGAAGAACTGCCGGTAGACGAGTTGGCTGAACCAGTCGCCGCCTTGCCCGCGCGTCATGATCTGCGGCACCGAATAGGAGCCGGCCGACAGCATGAAGGTCATGATGCAGCCGACCGCGATCCCGGGCTTGGCATGCGGGATGATCACGCGGGCATGGATGCGCGGTACCGAGGCGCCGAGGTCGCGTGCCGCCTCGATCTGGTTGCGATCGAGCGTTTCCAGCGTGTTGTAGATCGGGAAGACCATGAACAGGACGTAGGTATAGACCATCGCCATGAACACCGCCGCCGGGCTTTCCAGGAACGGAATCCAGCGCCGGGCCGCCAGGTCGGTGATGCCGAACCACTCCAGGACGCCGTTGATGACGCCCTGGTAGTCGAGGATCATCAGCCAGGCATAGATGCGCAGAAGCTCATTCAGCGCGTAGGGAATGACCAGGGCCAGCAGCAGCAGCGTCGCGCGCAGGCCCGACGAGGCGAGCGCCGCCATATAGGCGACCGGATAGCACACGACCAGCGCCAGCAGCGTGACCATCACGGCATAGAAGATAGTCTTCATGAAGATCTGCAGATGGATGTCGGTCATCCGCGTATAGTTCTGAAGGCCGTAGACCTTGTCGGGCTGCTTCTCTTTCAGCTCCAGTTCGGCGATCTTCTGGGTAAGCCCCTGGATCTTGACATCGAGTGCCAGGCGCGCCTCGGCGTCCTTGCTGTGCTCGTAGTCGTATTTGGCGGTGGACAATTCGTTATAGGTGCGGTCGATCTCGACGGTCAGGTCGACGGTGCCGCGTTCGAGCGACCACAATGACTGGTCGAGCATGGTCGCCTGCGGGGCGATCACCATGCCGAGGGTCCAGATCGCCACCAGGAGGAGGAGGATCGTTGTGATCCCGGCGCCGTAGGCGTCGACGAGCTTACGCATCGGACGCCTCCGCCGGGAACACGACCGCGTCGTCGGCATCGAAGCCGATGGCATGGACCGAGGCGAGCCAGTGCGAACGGATGCCGAGATTGGGCGCCTGCGCCACCATGGTGCCGCCGTCCATGGCGAATTCGTGGGTGACGACGGGCCCTTCCAGCACGCGGTTGGTCAGATGCGCCTCGAAGCGGTTGGCGGTCTCGCGGTCGCCGACCAGGCCGACCCGCTCGGGCCGGACCATCGCGATGGCTGCGGCGCCGACCGAAACCGGCTGGGCGGCGCGTCCCCGAATCCGGCCGATCGGCGTGTCGACCGCCGCATAGCCGTCCGCCGTCTCGGCGACCCGGCCGCGATAGCTGTTCTGCTCGCCGACGAAGCCGGCCACGAAGGGCGTCGCCGGAAGCGCATAGAGCCGGTCGGGGGTGTCGACCTGTTCGATCCGGCCGGCATTCATCACCGCGATCCGATCCGACATGGCGAGCGCCTCGGATTGGTCGTGGGTGATGTAAATGAAGGTGACGCCCGTGCGGCGCTGGATCGTCTTCAATTCCGCCCGCATGTGCTGGCGCAGCTTCAGGTCGAGCGCCGAGAGCGGCTCGTCGAGCAGCAGCACGGCGGGCTCGACCGCCAGGGCCCGGGCCACCGCGACGCGCTGGCGCTGGCCGCCGGACAATTGCCCCGGCATGCGGTCGCCCATGCCGGACAGCGCGACCAGATCGAGCAGTTCGTCCGCCCGCCGCCGCCGCTCCTTGCGGCCGACACCGCGCGCCTCGAGCCCGAAGGCGACATTCTCGGCGACCGTCATCAGCGGGAACAGCGCCAGATTCTGGAAGATCAGCGCGGTCGGCCGCTCGTTGGGGCCGAGATCCGTCATGTCGGTGCCGCCGATCAGGACGCGGCCCGCCGTCGGCGACAGGAAGCCGGAGATCACGCGCAGCAGCGTGGTCTTGCCGCAGCCCGAAGGACCGAGAATCGAGAAGAATTCGCCGGCCTTGACCTCCAGGTGGTTCGGCGCCACGGCCGTGAAGGTGTCGAAGGTGACCGACACGGCCTTGAGGTGAACGTCCCTGCCATGCGTTGCCATGAGCCCCCCGAGCGCCCCGGTGGGCGCACCGCCCGATCCGGCTGAAACCGTCGATCGTACCCGACCCGCGCCATGCCCGCGCGCGGAGACCCGATGGCCGATCGTCTTGAATTCCGAGCCCTGACGAAAGACGGGCCGGACACTGCCGGCCCTCCGCCCCCTCCTCGGGAACGGAGACCCGGGTCGGACGCGAATCCGACCCAGGCCGTCCGGCACCGTCAGCCCCCGGCCCGGTCAGGCGTTGGTGAGCTTCTCGACATACTCGCCGCGCAGCTTGCTGAAGAACGGCGTCATGATCGGCCACCACCAGAGATTGTCGATGGTGCCCGGCGCATAGGCCATCTCGAAAGCCGCCTTGGCCTCGTCGCTCAGATACTTCTCGGCCCCGACCGCGCAGGAATTGTAGCCGGTGGTGTTGGCGAAGACGCCGCCGGTCTCGGGCGTGAAGATGTAGTTCATGAAAGCATAGGCCTGATCGACATTGGCGGCGCCGGCCGGCATAGCGATGGTGTCGGTCCAGGCGAGGCCACCCTCCTTGGGCATGCCGTACTTCCACTTCTTGTTGGTCTTCCGGTTCAGGAGGATGCCGGTCGTATCCCAGGTCTGGCCGATCACGCAGCCGGCGTCGGTGAAGGCGGCCGTCGCCTCGGTCGCATTGTTCCAGTAGGCGCCGAAATTCTTCTTCTTGGAAACCGCGAACTTCAGGCACGCCTCGAAGATCCGGCGCGAATCGTCCTCGGACTTGTACATGTCCAGGGCGCGGTTGGTCTTCAGCTGGCCAGTGGCGTCCAGATAGATCGCGATCGAGGTGAAGATCGACTTCTGGCGCAGCGCCACCTTCTTGTCGAGGCCGTCGGCCCAGAGGTCGCCGTAGGAGAGTTCGCCGGACTTCTTCGCGAGGATCGAGCTGTCATAGGTGATCGCTTCGGTACCCCAGTCGAACGGCACCAGATAGCGCTTGCCGCGATTGGTCGCGCCGAGCGTGATCGAGTTGCGGTAGATCGACGGCACCACCGCCGCGACGTTGAACTTCTTTTCGTCGATCTCGGCGAGCAGATTGTCCTTGTAGTAGTTCGGACCGGTATCGACCGAAGGCGTCACGATGTCGAAGCCCTTGGCGCCGGCGGCACGCAGCTTGTTCTCGGCCTCTTCGTTCGATCCGAAGGTCGAGAGATTGACCTTGATGCCGGTCTTCTTCTCGAAATCCGCCAGGATGGTGTTCTTGTCGAAATAGTCACCCCAGGCGAAGACGTTGACCGAGCCGGACGTGGCGAGCGCATCGTGCGCGCGCAGGATGGCCGGCAAAGCCACGGCGGCAGCCCCGGTCTTGAGCAGGGAACGACGGTTGATCATGATAGTCCTCCAAGGCCTTCCCGGTCCGATCGCTTGGGCGACCGCCCGAGTGCTCCTCCCCGCAAGCGCCCTTGCGTCCGGATGGACGGAAGCGGGCGCTCTCTCTTTGGTTCCGGAGCATCCAAAACGCGATCGGGTGATTCTGCCCGATCGGAGGATGCTCTAGTGGTCGACGCTGAAATGCCGATGACACCGGAACGACGATAGGATCGAGTCCCGATGCTGGGCAAGCGATCGCACGGAGCAATCCGCGCAAACCGAGGACAAGTGACACCGATGCGCAATGTCGTCTTCATCACGGCCGACCAGTGGCGTGCCGATTGCGTCGGCGCGGCAGGCCATCCGGTCGTCCGGACGCCGAACATCGACCGCCTGGCCGCCGAGGGCGTCCGCTTCGCTCGCCACTTCACGCAGGCCGCGCCCTGCGCCCCGGCGCGGGCCTGCCTCTATACCGGCCTCTACCAGATGACCAACCGGGTGGTGCGCAACGGCACGCCGCTCGACGCCCGGCACCTGACCCTCGCCCAGGCGGTGCGCGGGCTCGGCTACGACCCGACGCTGTTCGGCTATACCGATACCGGCCTCGACCCGCGCTCGACCGTGCCCGAGGATCCCTGGCTCAAGACCTACGAAGGCATCCTGCCGGGCATGACGGTCCGGACCTTTCTGCCCGAATATCCCGGCCCCTGGCTGTCCTGGCTCGCCGCCCGCGGCGTCGACGTTCCGGGTTCCTGGCAGAATGTCTACATGCCCGCCGACGGCGAACCGGCCCTGTGGGGAAAGCCGCCGCGCTACGGTGCCGACGAGACGCAGACCGCCTTTCTGGTCGGCGAGTTCGAGCGCTGGGTCTCAGAACAGCGCGCGCCGTGGTTCTGCCATCTCTCCTTCCTGATGCCGCATCCGCCCTTCGTGGTGCCCGAGCCCTACTGCTCGATGTACGATCCGGCCTCCGGACCCGCCTTCGCCCGCGCCGCCCATTTCGAGGTCGAGGCGCAGAAGCATCCCTATCTGCGCTACGCCCAGGAGGCCCTGCGCAAGCACGAGCGCATCTACGGCCCGCCGGGTCCGACCACCGACGGCTCGGAGGCCGACGCCCGCCAGGTGCGCGCGACCTATTGGGGCATGGTCAGCGAGGTCGATGCCCAGATCGGCCGCATCCGGTCGATCCTGGAGAAGGCCGGCCAGTGGGACGACACGCTCTTCATCGTCACCTCCGACCACGCCGAACAGCTCGGCGACCATCACCTGTGGGGCAAGCTCGGCTTCTACGACCAGAGCTATGCGGTGCCGCTGATCATCCGCGATCCGGGCCGCCGCGCTAGCGCCGGCCGCGTGGTCGAGGACTTCACCGAGGCGGTCGACCTGATGCCGACCATCGTCGACCTCCTCGGCGGCGCGGTCCCGAACCATCTCGACGGCCGCCCGCTGACCGCCTATCTCGACGGCGGCGCTCCCGCCGACCCCCGTCGCGAGGTGCATTGGGAGTTCGATTTCCGCGACGGCGCCGACCGACGCCCGTCGAAGCATCTCGGCATCGGCTTCGACGACTGCGCCCTGGCGGTGATCCGCGACGAGCGCTTCAAATATGTCCACTTCGCCGGCTTGCCGCCGCTTCTGTTCGACATCGCCGCCGACCCGGCCGAGCTGGTCAATCTGGCCGAGGATCCGGCCTACCAGACGGTCCGCATCGCCTATGCCGAACGCATGCTGGCCTGGCGCGCCCGCCACCTCGACCGCCGCCTGAGCGGCATCGAACTGACGGACGCCGGACCGGTCGACGGACGGGCGGGATAGGTCAGCGCTTGGATTGCGAGGGCTTGAGGGGCGGCGTAAAGACCGGCCCCTCATCAATCATTCGCTTCTGCAGGGCCGTTGGCGTCTTGTTCTTGTCACTGCGGCGTTGTGCGAAAAACCGCCTTGCAAGATCGCGAACGGCCTCCGACGGCTGGCCTCGTTCTTCATGCGTCGTAGTTTGCTCTCGCGTGCGAGATTTCAGCATCTCTGTCGCTCCGGGTCCACGCAACCTCTGAGACGCGAGACGGAGCAGAGGGCGAATCTTCAACAAAAAGTTGGGTGTAATCGTACTCTTCTTTACCGCTGCGCGCAGCTCTGCTGCAAGCCGCGGATCATAGGCTTCGAGACGGCCGTCATGGAGAATCGCAGAAATCTTCCGCCTGTAGTGAAGAAGACTGCTTTGAAGCTGCGCCTTAGAGGAGCTTTTGTCCACTGAAGACGACGACCTCCCAACAGGTTGACCAAGTCGGGCTGCTTCACTCCTTGTCTCTCGACCGGATCTAATCGACATGGCCGACCAATTCCCTCAACTCAAACAATGCGCCGTCGCCATCTTCCTCGTAGATTGCGCGCTCAACGCGAAATCTAGCACCAGGCGCAAAGAGAACCTCGTTCTCTCCGGGCATGGAAGTGTAATATTCAATCAGTCTGCCGGATAAACCGTAAACAATGAGTTGCGTGTTGCCCTTGAAGCCATCGATGGCCGCCAAGGTTGTGGTCGTACTCGTGAAGCCATAAAGCGTAACTTCAGGTCGCGCAAACAGCTGCCGTCGCTCTTCCAACCGCATATTCATGCCGCGATAGGTAACCCCCGAATAGGGCGGCAGCTTGCTCAATGCGGATGACAAGCAATTGGCGACGATTTGAATATGGCCAGGGCAGCGACCGGATCGCAGCGCGCGGTTGATTTCGAGATGGTAGCCCTCCGTCGTCGTATAGACGTAAATGGCGAGCCGTTCCCACGTCGACAAGTCACCGATACCATCCTTGATATCCGGCCGATCGAGTAATTCCTGGCAGCGCTCACTGCCCAGGAGACGATTGAAGGCATGCTGAAACATTGAGCAGAACGAATCAACTTTGTAGGAGACTGTAACAATTTACCACTTCGACTTGCTTTCACAAGAATGATGCGAGATCGCGGAGCCGATATGCGACGGCGCCAAGACGGTTTTCGGGCGATCGGTCTCCCGCTATGGTGCCGCCGGATCAGGAGTATTCCCGGATGAAATACACCCGCCTCGGCCGGACCGGCCTGGAAGTCTCGCGCATCTGTCTCGGCTGCATGACCTATGGCGATCCGACCTGGCGCGGCTGGAATTGGGTCCTGACCGAGGAGCAGGCGCGTCCGTTCATCGTCAAGGCGCTGGAACTCGGCATCACCATGTTCGACACCGCCGACTATTACAGCGGCGGCGAGAGCGAGCGCATCGTCGGGCGGGCGCTGAAGGACTATGCCAGGCGCGAGGACGTGGTCATCGCCACCAAGGTCTGCCTGCCGATGAACGACCGGCCGAACGGCAAGGGCCTGTCGCGCAAGCACATCATGGAGGGGATCGACGCCAGCCTGAAGCGGCTCGGCACCGACTATGTCGACCTCTACCAGATCCACCGCTTCGACTATGCGACCCCGATCGAGGAAACGCTCGACGCGCTCAACGACGTGGTCAAGGCCGGCAAGGCGCTCTATCTCGGCGCCTCGTCGATGTGGGCGCGCCAGTTCGCCCGCATGGTCATGACCCAGCGCGCCAAGGGCTGGGCCGAATTCGTCTCGATGCAGAATTTCTACAACCTCGCCTATCGCGAAGAGGAGCGCGAGATGATCCCCTTCTGCCAGGAGGAGGGCATCGGGCTGATCCCGTGGTCGCCGCTCGCGCGCGGCTTCCTGGCCGGCAACAGGCCGAAGGACGGCGAGGCCTCGACCCGCGCCAAGGTCGACACGCTGGCGCAGGGCTATTTCGGCACCGAGCAGGACTACCGGGTCAAGGACCGCCTCGACGAGACCGCCGCGAAGCTCGGCCTGAAGCCGACCGTTCTGGCGCTGGCCTGGGTGCTGGCGCGCGACGGCCTGACCGCGCCGATCGTCGGCGCCTCCAAGCCCTATCATCTCGACGACGCCGTCGCCGCGCTCGACGTGACGCTCGACGCGGAGACCATCGCGGCCCTGGAGGAGCCCTACGCGCCGCGCCCCGTGCAGGGTCATCAGTGACCGTGCCGGCTGCGGGTCCGCTCTCCCTCGAAAGCCGCCGTATCGAAGCCCTGCTGGTCGATCTCGACGGCACGCTGACCGACCCGTTCGACGGCATCACGCGCTCGCTGCGCGAGGCCGCCGCGGCGATCGGCCGGCCGGTGCCGGCGTCGGACGATCTCTCATGGGCGATCGGCCCGCCGCTGTTCGAGAATATCCGCCGCGTCGCACCGGATGCCGACGAGGCGACCGTGACGGCCGGCGTCGCCGCCTATCGGGCGCGCTACGGCGCGGTCGGCAAGTTCGAGAACGTCGTTTATCCGGGCATCCCGGAGGCGCTCGCGGCGCTCAATGCGGCCGGGCTGACGCTGCATCTCGCCACCTCGAAGCTGGAAGCCCACGCCATCGAGATCCTGGAGCATTTCGGGCTCGCCGGCTTCTTCGCCTCGGCCTACGGCTCGCAACTCGACGGCTCGCGCGCCAACAAGGCCGAGCTGATCGCCCATATCCTGTCCGATCGGGGCCTGTCCGCCGACCGGCTCGCCATGGTCGGCGACCGCAAGCACGACTGCCTCGGCGCCGCCGCCCACGGCATTCCGACCATCGGGGTCGAATGGGGCTATGGCGGCCGCGCGGAATTGACCGCCGCCGGCGCCGCCGCGATCGTGGCGACGCCGGCGGCGTGGGTCGCGCTCGCCCGGTCGGCGGCGGGCCTCTGACGGCGGCGCGAGGGGGAGCGGGATGACGGTTCGGACGATACGGGCGACGGTGTCGGGCCGGGTACAGGGCGTCGGCTATCGCGAATGGACCCGCCGCAATGCCGGCGCGGCAGGCTTGGCCGGCTGGGTGCGCAACCGGCGCGAAGGGACGGTCGAAGCCGTCCTGTCCGGACCCGACGCGGCGGTCGCCGGATTGATCGAGCGGCTCCGGCGTGGACCGCGCAGCGCCGAGGTGACCGGTGTCGCGATCGAGGAGATCGCGGCACCGGAAGGACTTCCGGCGGAATTCGAGATCCGCCCGACGGTCTGAGGGGCGAACCCTACAATTCCGCACCGATCTGAGGTCGCCCCGGGCATCGGGGCGGCGTGCCGACCGCCCGTCTTCCGGACGGATCGCCGCCGCGCCGTTCGATCCGGGCGGAGCGGCCCGGCCCTCAGCCCTTGTCGGCCGCCTTGACCAGCGGGCACTTGCTGTCGGACAGCGGCCAGACGGTCTCCTCCGGCGGGATCTTGCGGACGATCTCCAAGTAGTCCCAGGGATATTTCGAGGCCGCCGGCGCCTTGACCCGGGCCAGATACATGGTCCGCGTCACCCGGCCATCCGGCCGGATGCGGGCATCCTGCGAGAAGAGATCGTCGACCGGGATCTCGCGCATCGCGGCCGCGACCTTGTCGGCATCGTCGGTGCCGGCCTTGGCGACGGCCTTCAGATAGTGCCGCACCGCGCCGTAGACGCCGGCATGAAGCATCGAGGGCATCATGCCGGTCCGCGCCATGAAGCCCTTCGACCAGGCGCGGGTCTCGTCGTTCAGATCCCAATAGGAGGCCGTGGTCAGATAGGTGCCCTGCGCGGCGGCGAGGCCGAGGCCGTGGATGTCCTGCAGGAACAGGATCAGCGCCGCCAGGCTCTGGCCGCCTTGGACGAGGCCGAAATCGTTGGCCTGCTTCATGGCCGTGACCGTGTCGTTGCCGGCGTTGGCGAGGCCGACCACCTTGGCGCCGGACGCCTGCGCCTGCAGCAGATAGGACGAGAAATCGGCTGTGTTGAGCGGGTGACGCACCGCCCCCTTGACCGATCCGCCGCCCGCCGTGACGACGGCGGTTGCGTCGGCCTGCAGCTGGTGGCCGAAGGCATAATCCGAGGCGAGGAAGAACCAGGACGTGCCGCCGGCCTTGACCACGGCGGAGGCCGTGCCGTGCGAGACCGCATAGGTGTCGTAGGTCCAGTGGAAGCCGTAGGGCGAACAGCGGTCGTTGGTCAGAGCCGTGGTGCCGGCTCCCGAATAGAGCACGATGCGCTTCTTCTCGCGCGCCAGGTCCTGGACGGCGAGCGCGACGCCCGAATTGGGCACGTCGGCGATCGCGTCGACGCCGTCGACATCGAACCAGCGCCGGGCGATGCCGGTGCCGACATCGGCCTTGTGCTGGTGGTCGGCCGAGACGATCTCGATCCGCTTGCCGAGGACCGTGCCGCCGAACTCGGCGACCGCGATCTCGGCGGCGGCGAGCGAGCCCTTGCCGGTGATGTCGGCGGTCACGCCGTTCATATCGGTCAGCACGCCGATCTTGACCACGTCCCCACTCACCTGAGCTTCGGCGGCTGGCGTCATCAGCAGGCCGGCCAGGCCCGCGGCAAATAGTGCCGGCTTCATGACATATCCTCCCATGGTGTTTCTTGGTCGTTCAGGCCCGATCGCCCGGCAGGCCGTCCAGCCATTGGCCGATCAGCCGCACGATCGCATCGGAATTGTCCTCGATCATCATCATGTGGCCGTTGCCGGTGATGCCGCGGTCGGGCAGCCACAGGAACGTGGCGCCGAGATAGGCAGCGGTCGCCGCATCGACGGATCGCGGATGGCGGCGGTCGTGATCGCCGGTGACGATCAGGATCGGCCGGCCGGCAAGGTTGGCGGGATCGGCGATCCGCAAACCGCAGCCGCCGATGTTGAAGCGTTCGTTGAGAACGCGCGCGCTCTCCGGGACAATCGAGCGCAGATAGGCGGCAAATCCGGCCTGCGGGAAGCGCGGGGCATTCGCCCAGTAGGCGGCCGCGAAGGCCTCGTCGAACCAGACCGGCCGGTCCTCGCGCGAGTAGACCGGACAACCGACGCTCTCGTCGTCCTTGAGCGCCAGGACGGCGGCCGGGTCTCCGGGCAGATCGGGCAGGAGGTTGGCCGGCGGCCCCGGCGCGATACCGACGATGGCGGCAACCAGGTCGGGCCGCTTCTCGGCCATCCACCAGCCGATCGGGCCGGCGGCCGAATGGGTCATCAGGACCGCCGGGCCGACCTCCTCGAGCAGGACCAGCAGGGCGCGGGCGATGTCCTCGGTGCCCAGGGCGGCGAAATCGGCCGCCATGGGCGAGCGGCCGTGGCCGGGCCAGTCGGCCACGAACACGTCCCGGCCGCCGGCGGCGAAAAGCGGCGCCCAGCCGGCCCGGCCGTCGGGCGTCGCCATCCAACAGGTGCCCGTATGGCCGCCGCCATGCAGCATCACGAGCGGCAGGCGCCGGGGCGCCGCGGACGGCGGACTGAAGCGGTCGACATAGACCGGGTGGCGCCGGGTGCCGGAATAGAAGCACCGCGCATATGCGCCGCCGACGGCCGCCGGGACCGCCGTCCCCTCTGGAGCGTCGCCCATCATCCCCTCCCCTGCGATCTCTGCGGATCGTTTCTTGTGATCGGGCGGGATGCTAGGATGCGGGTTCCGAAACCGCAAGAGTAATGTCTCATATGAGACTATTATCGATCGCAGATGAGACCAACTCCCCATCCGCCGACCCAGCGCCGGGCAGTCCCGGCATGGCCGGCGTGCTCGGCGGCACTGAGATCGCAATCGCCTACAAGATCGGCTACGTGCTGAACTTCTACCGGGAGCCGTCGTTCCGGCGCATCGAGACGGAGTTCGGCATCACGCGTCCGGAAATCGTGACGCTGATCGTGCTGACCTATCGCGAGGGCGTCACGGCGAGCGACATCTGCGAGTTTTCCGGCCATCTCAAGGCCAATATCAGCCGCGGCATCCTGGCGCTGGAGAAGAAGGGTCTGTTGCGCCGCGAAGCGGATGCGACCGACCGCCGGCGGCAGTTCCTGTTCATGACCGAGGCCGGCCGGGCGCTCTATGCGCGCTACATTCCGATGCTGCGCGAGCGGGAGAAGGCGATGCTCGCCTGCCTGACCGCGGCGGAACGGCGCAGCTTCGAGCGCATCCTGGACAAGCTGGCCGCGCATGTGCCCGACTGGTCGGAGGCCGGCGACCTGTAGCCGGCGCACGGCATTCGATGCCTCGGCGGCCGATGACGCGGTGCGGGACGGACCCGGCCGCAGAAAGCGAAATCGGCCGATCCAGGGGGCGGAACCGGCCGATTTGCTTGATTCACTTCCATCCAACCGATGGTGCCTTGACCGGCTCTTGTTGGGTCCGGGACCGCCGCCGCTGGTGCCCCGTCTCCGCCGTCGGGACGCTCCGTTCAGAGCGCTCCAACCAGAACTGCGCCGACAAATGCGAACGCGGCGCAGATCATGAAGAACTCCATGCTACGGGTCATGGTCATGAGTGGCCTCCGCAGTCGTTCTCCGATGGGAGGACATTAAGGCGTGGCGCGGCCGCAACGAAGCAAAAAAGTTTGTGCGCCGCCGCGCCGCATGGCGAGACCGTGGCGGCGAAGCCAGGGTCCGCCTGATTTGTGCCACAGAGATTGACGCTTAGCTCATGCTGCAGTGCAGCAACGATTCTGGTGGGCCGTGGCCTCACCAGGGCAGTTCGGAGCCGTCGTAGTTGTAGAAGCGTGGGCTGTCCTTGGCGCGCATCTTGTCGATGACCCGGACGATTCCCGCCGCGCTGACATCCGGCGACAGGTCCGCGGTGGTGCCGCCCATGTCGGTCGCGACCCAGCCGGGATGCACCACCGAAACCGCGATCCCCTCCCCGCGCAGATCGGTGGCGAGGCCCTGCATGACCTTGTTGACCGCCGATTTCGAGGTCCGGTAGGCGATCCGGTCGGAGCGGTTGTAGGCGAGCGAACCCATCCGGCTGGACACGGTCAGGATCTTGGCGGCGGCGGACAGGCGCAGGTTCGGCAGGAAGGCCTGCACGACCCGCAGCGGCGAGATGGTGTTGATCTCGAAGGTCCGGAGCCACGCGTCGAAATCGATGTCGAGGGTGGACTGGCGATCCGGGCCGAGCACGCCGGCATTGTTGACCAGGATGTCGATCGGCCGGCCGGTCAGGGCCGTCGCGGCGGCACGAATCGAGGCCGGGTCGGCGACATCCATGCCGATCACCTCGACGGCGAAACCCGGGCTTGCGGCGAGCGCCTTCAGATCGGCCGCCTCGCCCGGCCGGCGGCAGGTCGCATGGATGCGGTCTCCGCGCATGGCGAGACTCCTGACGAGCGCCAGACCGATGCCTCGGTTCGCTCCCGTGATCAGGACCTCAGCCACGCCGTGCCTCCGACACGCCTTCGAGCCGGTACGGCCGTCGGGCCGCCCATGCTTCTCTCGTCTTGACCGGCACCGCGTCCCTCTCCTCCGGCCTATCCGGACGAAAAGGCGCGGCCCTTGGATCGGACTTATAGCGCAAAGCGCCCTCGGCTACCTATGCCGTCGAGGCACCATGTCGGCAGGACATGGACGGCCGCGTAAGCGTGGCCGCGACGACACAGCAGTCTCACCGTAGTCGGTGGATGGCCCCGGTGGAACAGGCCCGCGCCGATTCCCGCCGGCAATTTTCCGGCACCGGTCAGGCGCCGGACAGTTGCCGCTCGAGGAACCGGCCGGCCTCCAGGCAGGCCCGATCGCGACCGAACGGGGCGACGATCTGGACCCCGAGCGGCAAGCCACCGGCCCCGGTCAGGCCCGGCACGTTGAGCGCGGGCGTGCCCATCAGGGTCCACAGGCGGTTGAAGATCGAGGTGCCGGTGGTGGCGAGCCCTTCCGGCGCCGCGCCCGGCGCCGAGGGCGTCAGGATCACGTCGATGTCTGCAAAGAGCTCCCGCAGCGCCAGGCGGGCCTGCCGGGCGGTGCGGCGGGCGCGGTCGTAGTCGGCGGGCGTCAGCATCCGCCCGAGCGTCAGCGCATCGCGCAGGATCGGGCTCAGCGCCGCGGCGTGGTGGTCGTATTCCCAGGCGAGCGCCTGCGCGGCCTGGAAGTCCTGGATCACCTGATGGGCCGAGAAGGCATCGGCAAAGAGGCCGGGCAGGTCGATGTCGACGAGGCTCGCACCGCCGGCTTCCGCCAGCCTTCCGGCGGTCTCGACCGCCTGGCGCATCTCCGCGCTCGCCTCCTCCCAAAGATGCGTGCGGACGAGGCCGATGCGCGGGGCCGACGGCGCGACGGTATCGACGCGCAGGTCGCGACCGGTCAGCGCGGCCAGAAAATAGGCCGCGTCCGCCACGCCGGCGCCGAACACCCCGACCGTGTCGAGCGACCAGGAGAAGCATTTCACCCCGACGGTCGGGATCAGGCGGAACGACGGCTTGAACCCCGCCACCCCGCAGAAGGCGGCCGGACGCACGACCGAACCGCCGGTCTGGGTGCCGAAGGCGAGCGGGATCAGTCCGGCCGCCACCGCCGCCGCCGAGCCCGACGAGGAGCCGCCGGGCGTATGGTCGAGCCGGGCCGGATTGCGCGTCGGCCCGGGCTGCAGATAGGCGAATTCGGTCGTCACCGTCTTGCCGATCACGGCCGCGCCGGCCCGCCGGGCCAGGGCGACGACCGGGGCATCGGCACGCGGCCGGTTGCCGGCATAGAGAGGCGAGCCCATCTCGGTCGCCATGCCGGCGGTATCGATGATGTCCTTGACGCCGAGCGCCAGGCCGGCCAGCGGCCCCGAGACCGCCGCCGCAGCCCGGGCGTCGTCGAATGAGGTCGCCACGAAGGCCGAAAGCATCTCGTCATGGGCTTCGACCGCCGCGATCGAACGCTCGATGGCTTCGGCGGCCGTCGTCCGGCCGTCCTCGACGGCAGCGGCGAGGGCGACGGCGGAGACGGGCGCGGGAAAGCGCGATGCGGACATGACGACATTCTCCTCAAGGCGGCGGACGGAGGCGACGTCTGGCACGGCGGCGGCCGAAGCGCCATCTCCGGGCACCCCCTCCCGCCGCACAAACAGCCAGGCTCCGACCGGCTCCGGCCTTCAGGCGCCCGGAGCCGCGAGCCGGCGGCGCAGGAAGATTTCCGTCGTGCCGGTCACGGCGAGATCGGGGATGGGTCCAACCGCCTCGAAACCGAGCCCTTCGTAGAAGGCGCGCGCGGGCGCGTTCCAGTCGGTGACGCAGAGCCAGAGATTGCTGCCGCCGGCCTTGAGCCCCTCCCCGGCCAGCCAGTCCATCACCGCCCGCCCGATGCCGTGCCCCTGAAAGGCCGGCAGCACGGCGAGAAGCTCCAGATAGGGCCCGCGCATAAAGGGATCGCGCACCGCGACCGCCCCGGCGAGTTCGCCGTCCGCCAGGATCGCGAAGCGAAACGTGGTCGGATCCCGCCGCCGCCAATAGGCCTCCAGCGACGCCGCCGGCCGCCCGACCCGCGCCCAGGGATCGATCGCCGCCAGCGCAAGCCCGAGCGCGGCCTCGTAGCCGTCGACGGGGGCCAGCCGGAGCGGGTCTGACCGGTTGCCGCCGATGTCGTAGCAACCTGCCGCAAAGGCGCCCGTCATCGGTGCGCTCCATGAATCGATTCGGGGCTGCCTCGCTCGGCCGGATGCGACCGACCCGACCCACAATTATTCATTGCACAACCTGAAATATAAGGCATTCTGAATGAATTGTCGGAGGAGCTGTTCATGAGCGTGTTAACCTCCCTTACGCAAGGGCTCCGCAGCCTGTTCGGCGGCAGCGCCGATGCGAAAACACCGGCCGACGACGAGACGCTGACCTCGATGCTCGCGCAGCGGATCACAATCCTGCAATCGCGCCTCGCCGCCGCGAAGTCCAGTTTCGCGGCAACCAAGGCGCCCGCCGACCCCGCTCCGGCGGCTGGCGCCGATGCCGCGAAGGCGAATGCCGCGGCGGCGATGGCGGCCGAGATCGAAGTGCTCGAGGGCCAGCTGAAATCGTCCAAAAGTTGGAACACCGCCAATTTCGTCGAGTTGCGCCTGCTCGACATCATACCTGACGCGTCCGTGCGGCCGAACCTGCAGGCGACCCTCCAGGAAGGCCGTGTCCTTGATGCCGGTCTGCCGGCCGGCCTGCTGGGAACGGCCGAAGCAATCCTGAAGGACGACAGTCCTAACGAAGCCGCCCGGCGGGTCGTTTTGCGCACCATCGTCGAGCATGTGCAGTGGGTCGAGACCAAGAAATATCGGCTGCGAAGATTGACCACCCAGATCGCCAACATGGTATTGCTTTGGGCGATGTTGTCGACATTCGCGTTCAGCATGGCCATTCTCTTGCCGTTGCTCGCCCACACTTTCGATCGGCGCGCGGAATCCGATACCGCAACGATAACGGCCCCCAAACCGGCATCGACGATTCTGGCGTCAGCCGGCTCGCCCCTCCTGTCCCAGGCGACGCCTTCGGCCACAGGAAACCCGGCACCCGTCGGCACGCCGGCGGCCCCGAAGGCCGACATTCCGCTGCTCGAACGCCCCTTCGGACTGATCTGGGCGTTCATGTTCGGCATCATGGGCGCCAATCTCAGCATCCTGTATTTCTTCCGCGACCGCGTCTCGACCATGTCGATCGAGGAGGCTGAGTGGAACGCCCGCGGGTATGTGCCGGCTACGAAATTGCTGATCGGCGGACTCGGCGCGGTGGTGGTCTATTTCTTTCTCCGATCCGAGATCGTCACCGGCTTGATCGCGCCAAAATTTGCCGATCTCGGCTTCTGGGTACAAACGGCCCGCAAGACGTCCGACGGCTTCACGGTACTGCCGGAGCAAATGCTGATTCCAAGTGCAGAATTGGCAAAGCTGGCAGTCTGGTCCCTGATCGCGGGCACCTCCGAAAGCTTCGTCCCCTCGGTCCTGCGCGAAACCGAACAGAAGCTGTCCGCACGCGCGGCGAAGACGGCTCAATAGGCAAGCCGGGCCGCCACCGATCGCCGTGGCAGATCCCCCTAGCGGCTTGCTCAAAAGCTCGTAGCAATGCGGTCAGAAGCGGGAAATCTCAACTCTGTCATCCCCGGGACAAGCCCGGGGATGACAAATGGCGGGGTCGGAGTGCATTTGAACAGCCGGCGAGGCTATGACGCCGGAGCCCGAACACTACCCCATCCGCTCCGGCAGTTGCTCGTCGCGGATCAGGTCGGAGAAGCGGGTATATTCGCCGGCGAAGTGCAGTTCGACGGTGCCGGTCGGGCCGTGGCGCTGCTTGCCGACGATCACCTCGGCGACGCCGCGCATGCGGTTCATGTCGGCCTCCCACTTGAACCAGGCTTCCGAGCCCTTCTCGGCCGGCTCCTTGCTCTTCAGGTAGTATTCCTCGCGGTAGATGAACATGACCACGTCGGCGTCTTGCTCGATCGAGCCGGATTCGCGCAGGTCCGACAGCTGCGGGCGCTTGTCGTCGCGCGATTCGACCTGGCGGGAGAGCTGGGACAGCGCCAGGATCGGCACCGACAGCTCCTTGGCGAGCGCCTTGAGGCCGGTGGTGATCTCGGTGATCTCCTGGACGCGGCCCTCGCCGGTGCGCTTGGAGCCGGTCAGAAGCTGCAGGTAGTCGACGATCAGCACGTCGAGACCGCGCTGCCGCTTCAGACGGCGGGCGCGGGCGGAGAGCTGGGCGATCGAGATGCCGCCGGTCTGGTCCACATAGAGCGGGATCTGCTGCATCATCTGCGAGGCGCCGACCAGCTTCTCGAATTCCATGTCGGTGATGTCGCCGCGCCGGATCTTGTTGGACGGGATCTCCGTCTGCTCCGACATGATGCGGGTGGCGAGCTGCTCGGACGACATTTCGAGCGAGAAGAAGCCGACCACGCCGCCGTCCATGGTCTTGTAGCTGCCGTCCTGCTGCTCCTCGGCACGGAAGGCGGCGGCGATGTTGAAGGCGATGTTGGTGGCGAGCGAGGTCTTGCCCATGGCCGGGCGGGCCGCGAGCACGATCAGGTCGGAATGCTGCAGGCCGCCCATCATGCGGTCGAGGCTGGCGATGCCGGTCGAAATGCCGGACAGCTTGCCCTGCCGCTGGAAGGCGGCCGCCGCCATGTCGATCGAGCCCTTGAGGGCGTCGGCGAAGGAGACGAAGCCGCCATCGTAGCGGCCGGTCTCGGCCAATTCGAACAGCCGCCGTTCGGCATCCTCGATCTGGATTCGCGGCGGCCGGTCGACCGGTGCGTCGTAGGCGACGTTGACCATGTCCTCGCCGATGCGGATCAGGTTCCGGCGCATGGCGAGGTCGCGCACCAGCCGGCCGTAATCCTCGGCATTGATGATCGTGGTCGCGTCGGAGGCCAGCCGCAGCAGATACTGCGTCACCGACAGGTCGGCGATCTGGTGATCGACGGGGAAGAAGGTCTTGACGGTGATCGGCGAGGCGACCTTGCCGGCGCGGATCAGCTGGGTGACGCGCTCGTAGATCTGCCGGTGCGGCTCCAGGAAGAAGTGCAGCGGCTCGAGGAAGTCGGAGACCCGGTAGAAGGTCTCGTTGTTGACCAGGATCGCGCCGAGGAGCTGCCGTTCCGCCTCCGCATTGTGCGGGGCGTGGCGCTCCAGGGTCGGTTCCTGCTCGACGCGGCGGATGGGCAGTTTCATCAGAAGTCCCGGTTCTCTCGGAGCCTTCTTAACGGCTCGTTGACGGCTTTGAAGCGGGCGGCCGCTTATACAGGCCGATCCACAGGTTTATTGCCCGCCGCCATGACGGCGCTTGACCGCCCCGGAGCGTCGGGCACCGGTCGGATCGACCGACCTCCCGGAACCGTCCGTCACCCGATTCGGCCCCGCCCGGCCATGGGACGTCACGATCCGCGCGGATCAAAGCCCCGTCGCTGGCAATCCCGTCGGGGCGACTCCGGTCGGTGAGACTGCGAATCGGGCTTGCGGTTCCCGACCCCGAGCTTACATCTCAATGCATGCGGCAACGGCACACCGACATCCTGCGGCGGATCGCAATCCTGGCGATCACGCTGGTGCTTGCCGTCGCGCCGATGTTGGCCCAGGCGCAGACCGCGCTGGCCGCCTGCCACGAGTTGGCGCTCGCGGCGCCCGCGCCGCTGCACACGACCGCCAGCCCGTCAGGCCATCGGCATCAGGGCCATCAGCACGGCGGGCTTGCCGCTTCCGGGGAACGGCAGGCCTCCGAGGCCGCCGCCCTGCCCGACGGGAGCGCGTCGGCCGCGACGGCGTCATCACATCACGGCAGCACCATCGCCGTGGAGAAGGGCCAGCCGGCATCGCCGGAGCCGGGCCAGGCGCGGCTGATTGCCGGCCTTGCCTGCGTGCTGCACTGCTCGGTGCTGGCCGATGCTCAGCATGTCCTCGGCCCCGCCACGCATGTCCTGGCCCGGACCGCGCCGGTGGTGACCATCGTGCTCGCCTCGCTCGACGCCGAACCGGCCGTGCCGCCGCCCCGTCGCTAGGGATCAAAGAACTGCTGGTTCGCAGTCACGAGTCGGATGGGAACCATTCGGCCCGGTTGAACCACCAGCTCGGCACCATTCTCCCCATCCTGACGGTCGTCCCGGCGGATCAAACGCCCCGCGCGCATCGGACATCCCTGGCCGTTCCGGTCGGGCCCGCGCATGGGCGGCCGCCTCCCAACTCGAATTCGGAGTGACAGACATGAAGACCACCACGCTCGCCGCCGCCCTCGCCGTCGGCCTCCTCGCCACCGCGGCCTTCGCCCAGTCCCCCGGCATGCCGATGCAGGGCCATGGTGGTATGCACGGCGCCGGTCCCGGGGCCGGCCACGGCGCCATGGCGGGTGCCGCCGCCAAGCCCAAGGGCGATACCAGCCCGTCCAGCCTCGCCTTCGCGGCGGTCAACGCCAAGATGCACGAGGGGATGGACATCACCTTCTCGGGCAATGCCGATATCGACTTCGTCAAGGGCATGATCGCCCACCACCAGGGCGCGATCGACATGGCCAAGGTGCAGCTCGCCTTCGGCCGCGACGACAAGATCAAGAAGCTGTCCGAGGAGATCATCAAGGCCCAGGAGGGCGAGATCGCGATGATGAAGGACTGGCTCGCCAAGAACGCGCGCTGAAACCACACGCCGGCCGGCCGCTCCCGCGCCCGGGACGCGGCCGGCACGCCCCGGGCGGACGCCCGTTCGGCAGCTCGCAACCGCGCCGAAGAGGCTGCCGCTGCGGCGCATGGGTGCCGAGCCGCCGCCGCGGTGGAGCGCGGGTTGACAGGCCCGCGCCCCGGGGGCACCCAGGAGCGATGCACGATCCTGTCCTCGATGCCGGGCGCGCCGGTGCCCGGCTGACGATCGACCTCGCCGCCCTCGAGGCGAACTGGCGCGACTTGGCCGCCCGCGCGGCACCGGCCGAATGCGCCGCGGCCGTGAAGGCGGACGCCTACGGCCTCGGGCTCGAACCGATCGTCCGCCGCCTGCACGATGCCGGCTGCCTGACCTTCTTCGTCGCCCTGCCCGAAGAGGCGCTGCGCCTGCGCGCCGTCGCTCCCGACGCGACCGTCTATCTCCTCAACGGCCTGCTGCCCGGCTGGGTCGACACGGTCGCCGCCGCCGGCATCCGCCCTGTGCTCGGTTCGCCGGAGGAATGGGACAACTGGGCCGCGGCGGGTGCGCGCGCCGGCCGGCCCCTGCCCGCCGCGCTGCATATCGATACCGGCATGAACCGGCTCGGCCTCACACTCGCCGAAGCCGAGAGCCTGGCGGCCGATCCCGGCCGGCGCGGCGCCGTCGACCTGCGGCTGGTCATGAGCCATCTGGCCACCGCGGACGAGCCGGGCCATGCCCTGACCGGCCGGCAACTCGCCCGCTTCCGGGCCGCGACGGCGCTTTATCCCGGCGTGCCGGCCTCGCTCGCCAATTCGGCCGGCATCTTCGCCGGGGCGGATTTCCATTTCGGGCTGGTCCGCCCGGGCGTCGCCCTCTATGGCGGCGCGGTGCAGGCGGGACGCCCGTCGCCTATGATGCCGGTGGTGCGCCTGGAGGCGCCGATCCTGCGCGTCCGGCCGGTGCCGGCCGGCGAGGCGATCGGCTACGGGGCGGCCCGGACGTTGGCGCGCGACAGCCGCATCGCCATCCTGTCGGTCGGCTACGCCGACGGCTATCACCGCCTCGCCTCGTCGACCGACGCTCACCCCGGCGGCCATGTCGCCATCGACGGCCGCCCGGCTCCGATCGTCGGCCGCATCTCGATGGACCTGATGGCGGTCGACGTGACCGATCACCGGCACGCCCATCGCGGCACGCGGGTCGAACTGATCGGGCCGCATGTGCCGCTCGCGTCGGTCGCCGCCGCCATGGGCACGATCGACTACGAGGTGCTGACCAGCCTCGGCCGGCGCGCCCGGCGGGTCTATCTCGACGAGGCCTGACGGAGCACGCCTTGTCGCCCTGCCCCGCAGCCGTCAGGGCAGCGAAGCCATCGCCTGCTTGACCCTGCCGCAATAGGCGAGATGCAGCTGGGTCTGCTTCTCGACATAGTGGCCGCCTTGGAACTTCATCGTCGTGCGGCAGATGTCGCCGTCCGCGCGCCGGTAGGCGCCGGCGAGATATTTCATGCCCCAGCGGATGTTGGTCTCCGGCTCGGCCAGCGCCTTCGCGCTGCCCTTGTAGCCGAGCGCCGTGGCGATGCGGTAGCTGACCTGCGTCACGCCGACCCGCCCGTCCGGCCCGCGCTTGCCGGCATCGAGCCCGCTTTCGGTCTCGAACACCGCCAGCGCCAGCTTCGGCGGCACCTTGAGCGCCTCCGCCTCGCGCTGGATCAGGGAACGGACACGACCGTCGTCCGGCTCGCCGGTGGCCGCCCGGCTGGGCTTCGGTGTCGGCGTGGCGTGCTCGAGGGCACGGGCGGCGGGATCGGGCGGCGACGGATCGACGCCGGCCCTATCGACCGCCGCGAGGGCGAACGGAACGGGCTCGGCCTCGGGAACGGGCGGCTCGCGCGCGACGCCCGCCGGCAGGTCCGGCGCCGGCTTGCCGAGCGCGATCGGACCGGGCGGCAGCAGCATCCGCGCGGCCGACGGCGGCGGCGCGGCGACGGCGTCGAAGCCGGCGGCCACGCGTGCGGCGATCTGGGCGCCGGCCGGCGGCGGCGACACGGCTCCGGGCGCGGCCGCGCCGGTCGGGCCCGGCCTGAAGGCCGGATCGTCGAAGTCCAGCTTGCCTTGGGCTTTCGGGAGCGTCGCGGACACGACCACGGAGGTCGCGGCCGGCTCGATCGGGTCGAAGGTTTCGACCAGGATGACCGAGGCCGGCACGGCCGCCGCAACCGCGGCACCGGCAGCCAGCCCAAGTTTGATCGGCGTGAGCATGTCGAGGTCCCCTCGTTTTGGGTCGGGCAGCGGGACCCCAGCGAACGGACCCGATCGGATCCGGTCGTCCCGCGCGGACCGGGCGCCCCGGCCCATGCGCGGACGCGCGGGACGAGGTGGCCGGCCTGAACGGCGCAGGTCCCTCGGAACCGCTGCACCGACCGTGCGATCCGGCCAGAAGAGGCTGCGAATCGTGCGGCAAGGCGGACCGAATGAGGAATCATTGCGGGCGGGCGGAGACGAATCCGGCGGAATCGCGGCTTTAGCGCCGCCGTGGGCGAATGTTCCGGCTCTGTGCCGCGAACGCATCGGCCGATCGCCGCAAACGATTTCGCGGGCGATACGGAGAGGCGCGGAATCCATCGGCAGGAAAGGGCGTCCGGGGCTGGCCTATGCGGCCACGAGAGGTCCGGCCGAAAGGGTCCGCCGGTCGCGGATCATCACGGGCCGCCTGGGCCTTCAGACGCCGAACCGGGACGGCAGAAACCTAACGCAGCGGGGCGCCGTCCTCCCGGGCGGCGATCGTCCCGGGATAGTCGGTCCGGGACCCGGCCCGGCGCCCGATCGGCGCAGGCTCGCCGTTCGGGACCGCGGCGGTCCGAACGGTCGCGACCGGCGCCGGCTACCGGGGCGACCACACCGGCACCAGCAATGCCGATGTGGTCAAAAGGTTAGTGGTTCGTATTCACGAGACACATAGCGACCATCTGTCTCGATCGGCCTTCTAGCGATAGGCCGTCTTGGTGTCGTAGAGCGGCGCGCCGAGCTTGACGTAGTTGACGCCGTCCATGCCGGTCACGGCACGCAGCTGATCGCAGTAGCGGCGGGCGCCGGCATTGATGGTCTTGGTCATGAAGCCGCCCTTGTACTTGGCGACGGCCAGGCACAATTCGCCCTTGGCGTATTGCAGATCCTTGGCCAGCTCCTTCATGCCCCATTTGACGTTGACCTCGGGCTTGAGCAGGTCCTGGTTGGAGCCGCGATAGCCGAGATAGCGCGCCGTCGAGGGCATCACCTGCATCAGGCCGACCACCGAATGGGTGCCGCGCAGGTTGGGATCGTATTTGCTTTCGACCCAGATCACGCCGAGCGGGACCCAGACCGGCACGCCGTTGGCGGCGGCCTCGCGCTTGATGATGTCGAGATAGGGCGCAGCCCCCTTGGGCATCTTGCGCGGCATGCCCTCGGCCAGGATCGGCGCGGCCTCGGCGGGCGCATTGGGACGGGCGGCGGCGGCCGGGGCCGGCATGGCCAGCGAGGCGACCTGGACCTCCCCGGCCGTATCGGTCGGCTTCCGCCGCGGGGTGCGGAAGGAGAGCGTCGGGGCGGTCGCCACCGGCAGCACGGTGAAGCGCGCGCTGGCGCCGTCGAAGACCTGGAACACCTCGTCGAACCGGGCGGCACCCGCGGCACGCCCGGTCGTCTCGACCGCCGCGTCGCCATCGAGATCGAATGCCGCGAAGGCCGCGACCGTCGCACCGGCCGACGCCGCCGCGAAGCGCCCGGGCGGCGGCACGGCCGCGTCCGGGACGGCCGCCGGCTCGTCGCCGGTCCGGATGGCCCAGCCTTCGCCGTCGACCTTGACGCTCTGCACCGTGATGCCAACCCGCGACGCCCGCACGGGGCCGCCGAGATCGGCGAGCGCCGCCGCCGCGACGGCGCCGCCGGCAATCGCCAGACTGCCCGTCGCAACGAGAGCGAAACCGGCACGGGGAACGGGGAGAAAAGACATGGCTCGTGCCCTCACGCTGCGTCCGCCAACCGGCAGGCACGCAGGAGCCGGTGGAGGGTCGTTACGGTGGACTGGTCGGCAACGCCGTCGACCAGGGCGGGGCGCCAGTGGCGCTGGAAGGCGGCAACCACGTCGGCGGTGCGCTCGTCGAACACGCCGTCGATCTCGATGCCGTAGCCGTAAAGGCCGAACAGGGCCTGCATGGCAGCGACAGGTTCGCCCCGGTCGCCACGGGTCATGAACCGGCCGCCGCCGACCGGTTCGGGATCGAGCCACAGCCCGACGCCGGACTGAGCCAGCTGCGCCCAGGGAAACCTCTCGCCCGGATCGCGCTTGCGCCCCGGCGCCACGTCGGAATGGGCGAGAACGCGCTCGGCCACGATACCGTTGCGGGCGACGATGTCGGCCGCCAGCCGGGTCACCGCGTCGATCTGCACGGCGGGGAAATCGCAATAGCCCGGATGCACCGGCGCCGGCTCGGCCGGATCGGCGTCGGGCGCCTTTGCGAGATCCCAGGGATGGCCCGGATGGGCGATCTCGATGCCGACCGAACGGGAATTGATGTCGCTGTCACCCATCCAGGACGAGACGCCGGCATGCCAGGCGCGCCGGCTCTCGGCGACCATCTGGGTGATGCGGCCGTCCTCGGCGACGACGTAGTGACAGGAAACCTGGCTCTCCGGCGCGGCCAGCCAGCGGATCGCGCGTTCGGCCATATCCAGGCCGCGGCCGGCCGGCATGCCGGTGTAGTGGAGAATCAGGGTGTCGACGCGTGCATGCCCCCTGCGCTCGCCGTGGTTCGGCGAGGGGCGGAGATCCTGGACGAGGCCCGTGTCGGGTTGCTCGATCGATGGTGCGATCTCGACGGTCATCCACACCTTAATAACCGATGAACGACGAAATTCACATCCCCCGTTCGGCCCGTATGGTTTCGTAGGCCTTATTGAGCTCGGCGACCCGGTCGGTGAGCAGTTGCAGGGCTTCCTCCGGCACGCCCTTGGCGAAGTGCAGGTCGGGATGGCTCTCGGTCACGAGCTGCCGCCAGCGCCGCTTGACCGCCTCGTCGGTCGCCTCGCGGGCGAGCCCGAGCACCCGGTAGGGGTCGGGTCCGCCGAGCCGGACATGGCGGGCGGCGGCGCGCTCGAAGGCGTTCCGGTCGAGACCGAAAATCTCCGCCACCCGTTCGAGATAGGCGATTTCGAGATGGTGGACGAAGAGGTCCGCGGTGGCGATGTGGAAGAGCCCGTCGAGCACGTCGGCGAGGAACATGCCGTCGCCCTCGGCGAGGTCGGCCATGCGCGCCGCATAGGCCTCGAAGCCGGCCACGTCGGCCTTGGCGAGGTCGAACAGGCGCTGCACGTTGGCCTCCTCGCCGGGCGGGATCTCGACCACGCGACGGAACGCCGCGACCTCGTCGTGGGATACGATGCCGTCCGCCTTCGCCATCTTGGCCGACAGCGCGATCAGCGCGACCGTGAAGGCGACCGGCTTCGAATCGGCCCCGAGCCGGCGAATCGCCGCGACCAGGCGATCGATCAGCGGCACGATCCCTGTCGCCTGGCCGAGCGCGGCGACCACATCGCTGACGGCAGTCCAGATCGCCACGGCGCCCCCTCCCCTCGCCGGTCTCGCGCCGCGCGAACCCGGCCCGTGCTCAGAGCACCACGATACCGTGATGCTTGGCCTTTTCCTCCGGCTCGATGTGAATGGTCACGATCGAATCCGGTACGTCGGCCTCGATCGCATCCTCGATCCGGTCGCAGATGTCGTGGGCGTCGGAGACCGTCATGCCGCCGGGCACGACGAGATGAAAGTCCACGAAGGTGACGCGCCCGGCATGGCGGGTCCTGAGGTCGTGGGCCTCGATGGCGCCCTCCCCGTGGGTCGACACCGCCTTGCGGATCTTCTCCTGGATGTCCGGCGCCGCAGCCGCATCCATCAGCCCGCCGACCGATTCGGTGACCAGGCTCCAGCCCGACCAGAGGATGTTGATCGCCACCAGGCCGGCCAGCAGCGGGTCGAGCACATGCCAGCCGGTCACGACCGCCAGGCCGACGCCGGCCAACACGCCGACCGAGGAGACCACGTCGGTCAGGAGATGGCGACCGTCGGCGATCAGCGCCGGCGACCGGTTGCGACGCCCGTAGCCGATCAGCAACCAGCACCACAGGCCGTTGATCGCGCTCGCCGCGATGTTGACGGCGAGGCCGCGCCAGTCGGCATTGATCGGCTTCGGGTCGACATAGCCGCCCCAGGCCTCGCGCGCGATCGACAGCGCCGCGACCAGGATCAGCGCGCCTTCCAGCACGGCGGCGAAATATTCGACCTTGTGGTGGCCGTAGGGATGGTTGCGGTCGGCCGGCTTGGCCGACAGGCTCACGGCGATGAAGGCCGCAACGGCGGCGACCACGTTGATCACGCTTTCCAGCGCATCCGAATAGAGCGCGATCGATCCGGTCCAGAGATAGGCCAGATACTTGAGGCCGAGCACCACGACGCCGACCACGATGCTGCCGAACGCAATCCTGCCGGTCATGGTCATGACGCCTCCTCGCATGCGACGGGTCTGGTCCGGGGCGGCCCGTGCCTCCCCATCCTGCGCCCCTAATGACGGAAGGGCATGACACGGCCCTTCAGGACCGCATCATGCCCTCAGGGGCACCGGCGCCGACCCCTCGATCAAACCGCCTGAGGCGAGGGAATGGCGAAGAAAAAGAAAGAGTTCAACCTCTTTTTTTGCACCTGCGAACGAGTTGCACAGACAACGGTGGACAGCGGATCGATGGTCGATCCGCGTCTCCGTCGACTTCAAATCATTCGAATTCCATGATCACGGCGTCGACCGCGAGGCTATCGCCCGGTTTCGCCTTGACGGCCTTGACGGTCAGGTCGCGTTCGGCGCGCAGAACGTTCTGCATCTTCATGGCCTCGACCACCGCCAGCGTCTCGCCGGCTTTGACCTCCTGGCCCTCGACCACCTCGATGGTCACCACAAGGCCCGGCATCGGACAGAGCAGGAAGCGCGACGTATCCGGCGGCGCCTTCTCGGGCATCAGCGCCTCGAGCTTGGCGATGCGCGGCGTCATCACCTTGGCGACGACCGAGATGCCGCGATAGCGCAGTTCCGCCCCGTTCGGCACCGGGCGCACCTGCACGGTCAGGCTCTCCTCGCCGACGATCCCGGTCCACAGAAGATCGCCCGGCTGCCAGCGCGAGACGACGTTGACCGGCGCCGCGCCCTCGCCGACCGAGAGATCGAGTTCCAGCGGGATGGCGGCGAAGCCCTCGTGAATGGTGACCGGGATATAGTCCTTGTCGAGCCGGACCACCCAGTCCTTGCGCAGGTCGCCGGAGGCCGGGCGCAGCCGGCCGGGCAGCGCCTCCAGCCGGTCCTGCCGGATCACCTCCATGGCGACGGCCGCCGCCGCCAGGAGCGGCTTGGCCGCCGCGTCGACCGCGCGCACGCCGAAGCCGTCGGGATATTCCTCGCGGATGAAGCCGGTCGACAGCCGGCCCTCGCGCCAGCGCGGATGGTGGTGCAGCGAGGTCAGGAACGGGATGTTGTGCTGGATGCCGTCGATCACGAAGGCGTCGAGCGCGTCGGACTGCGCCTCGATGGCGTCCAGGCGGGTCGGCCCGTGGGTGACCAGCTTGGCGATCATCGGGTCGTAGAACATCGAGATCTCGGAGCCCTCGACCACGCCGGTGTCGTTGCGCACCGTGATCTCGCCGTCGCTGCCCTCCTCCGGCGGCCGGTAGCGGACCAGCCGGCCGATCGAGGGCAGGAAGTTGCGGAACGGATCCTCGGCATAGATGCGGCTTTCCACCGCCCAGCCGGTCAGCGTCACGTCCTTCTGGCGGAACGACAGCTCCTCGCCGGCGGCGACGCGGATCATCTGCTCGACGAGGTCGATGCCGGTGACCAGTTCGGTGACCGGATGCTCGACCTGGAGGCGGGTGTTCATCTCCAGGAAGTAGAAGTTCCGGTTCTGGTCGGCGACGAATTCGACCGTGCCGGCGCTGTCATAGGCGACCGCCTTGGCCAGCGCGACCGACTGCTCGCCCATCGCGGCCCGCGTGGCGGCGTCGATCAGCGGCGACGGCGCCTCCTCGATGACCTTCTGGTTGCGGCGCTGGATCGAGCATTCGCGCTCGCCCAGATAGACGACGTTCCCGTGCTTGTCGCCGAGGATCTGGATCTCGATATGGCGCGGGTCGACGATGAACTTCTCGACGAAGACGCGATCGTCGCCGAAGCTCGCCGCCGCCTCGTTCTTGGACAGCGTATAGCCCTCGCGGCATTCCGCATCGTTCCAGGCGATGCGCATGCCCTTGCCGCCGCCGCCGGCCGAGGCCTTGATCATCACCGGATAGCCGATCTCGCGGGCGATCTCGACGGCATGGTCGGCGCTCTCGATGGTGCCGAGGAAGCCCGGCACGGTCGAGACCTTGGCGGCATTGGCGAATTTCTTGGATTCGATCTTGTCGCCCATCGCCTCGATGGCGCGCGGGTTGGGACCGATGAAGACGATGCCCTTCTCGGCCAGCGCGACCGGGAAGGCCGCCCGCTCGGACAGGAAGCCGTAGCCGGGATGGACCGCCTCGGCGCCGGTCTGCAGGCAGGCTTCGACGATCTTGTCGATCAGAAGATAGGACTGGGCGGCCGCCGGCGGGCCGATATGGACGCGCTCGTCGGCCATCTCGACATGGACGGCATCCCGGTCGGCGTCGGAATAGACCGCCACCGTCCGGATCCCCATCTTGCGCGCGGTCTTGATGACCCGGCAGGCGATCTCGCCACGGTTGGCGATCAGGATCTTCTTGAACATCGTGGCGAATGCCCCCGCGTGACATGTCGAAGTCGGCTGGTTCTAGGCGGTTCCCATGGGCGCCGCAACATGGCCGAAGGATTGAGCGGCGCGGCGCACGGGCGCATCGGCGGGATCGGATGCGCCCGTCGGCGTCGGGACGGCACCGAGCGGCGGCAAACGCGGAATCCGGCCCCCGAATCCGCCCCTTGATTGCCCCGATCAATCCTGGCCGGCGGTGCCGCGATCAATCCTGGCCGGCAGTGCCCGCAGGGGTCGGCGGTGCGGGGGCTCGGGCGACGAACTCGCGGGTCGACCAGGCGACCCAGCGGTTCGGGTGCTCGCGGCTCTGGCTGGAATGGAAGCGGTGGCCGGTCTTTTCGGGCGGCAGGACCTGGTCGGTCATGTTGTCGAGGATCATGGGGCCCTGGTCGGTGTCGACGGTCAGCACCGCATGCCATTCGCCATTATAGGCGAGCACGACCGTCATCAGGAGCGCGGCGCGCGGCCAGCCGAGCGCCATCAGGCGGCGGCGCTTCTCCAAGGCGAAATCCTCGCAGTCGCCGGTGCCGTCGATCGGCAGGCTCCAATATTCCTCGCGGCCGAGGAAGGCCTGGTCGGTGACGTAGCGGATCGTATGATTGACGTCCTGATTGACGTCGACCAGCTGCTGCATCGTCTCGGCGCTGAGCCGGACCCGATCGAGGGCGCGATTGTGATGGCTGCACAGGGCGGGGCTGCGCTTGCACAGATCCGCCCAGCCGGCCGGCGCATCGACCGGACGCAGTCCGGCCCCCTGCCCGCCGTCCAGCGCATTCGCCTGAGAAACGGTCAGGCCGACGCCCAAGCCGACAAGAAGCGCGCAGCGGAGGACCCATCCGGCCGGGACCGGCCCGATCGGTCCGGCTCGCATGGCGATCGCGCCGCGCCCGAAGGCCGCGCCCGGCACGGTGCGGGCGACATGGGAGGCCGCCCCCGTCCGTCCGACCGGCAGGCGCAGGGCGCGCAACAAGGCACCCGCGCGGCGCTTTGCTGCATCCGCAACGTCCACGGCAAACCCCGTCGAATGATCTTGGCAGACTTCTTGAGCAGAGCGTTCAGCGATCGTCTGAATCGCAAAGGCTCTTTTGTTCCCATCACTATGCAAAAAATTTTTGCCGTGTCACACGGATTTCGGCCCGTGCTGGGGACCCGCCGGAAGGCGATGAATTGTCCGTGGCATTCGAGACACAGCGGGCTGTGGCATTCTAGTGATCGATTCGACTGGGCGGTCCGTGCCGGTAACTTGGCCGTGACCATGGCGATGCCTGCAATTCACCGCAACTTTTACCGGTGCCGCCCAGACGCCCCCAGGCGCTGCCTGCCGCCCCCGGCCGCCGCCGCCGAATTTGCCGTCCCCCGGGGAATCGATCGCGCCGACGGCGCCCGCGACAACCGGTCCGACGGACGTCACGAGGGCCGCGCGGCTTGCGCCGGCGGCCCTCGTCACACCTCAAACGGACCTTCGGTCAGATGGCGCGCTTGCGCTGCTGCACCATCATGAAGGTGTCGTAGGTATACTCGGAGATCTGGAACCACAGATACTGATCGCCGCGGAAGGCGGTGATCGAGTCGTAGATCTTCTTGAAGGCCGGGTTCTTGGCATTCACCTCGGCATAGATCTCGTTGGAGGCCTTGAAGCAGGCTTCCATCACCTCACTCGGGAACGGCTTCAGCTGTGCGCCGCCGGCGGCCAGGCGCTTGATCGCGGCCGGATTGACCGCGTCATACTTGGCCTGCATGTGGACGTTGGCCATCGCGGCCGCCGATTGCACCGCCGCCTGGTAGGGCTTCGGAAGTTCGGCATAGGCGTCCTTGTTGATGAAGAATTCGAGCATGGCGCCGCCTTCCCACCAGCCCGGATAGTAGTAGTAGGGCGCCACCTTGACGAAGCCGAGCTTCTCGTCGTCATAGGGGCCGACCCATTCGGCCGCGTCGATCGTGCCCTTCTCCAGCGCCGGATAGATGTCGCCGCCGGCCAGCTGCTGCGGCACGCCGCCGAGCTTGGCGAGCACCTGCCCGGCGAAGCCGGCGATGCGCATCTTGAGACCCTTCAGGTCGTCGACGGTCTTGATCTCCTTGCGGAACCAGCCGCCCATCTGCGAACCGGTATTGCCGCCCGGAAGGCCGATGAAGTTGTATTTGGCATAGAACTCGTTCATGAGATCGATGCCGCCGCCGTAATAGCGCCAGGCGTTCTGCATGCGCGAGTTCAGCAGGAACGGCGCCGCGGTGCCGAGCGCGAAGGTCGGATCCTTGCCGACATAGTAGTAGGCGGCGCTATGCGCCATCTCGACGGTGCGGTTGGTGACCGCATCGGCGGCCTGCAGGCCGGGCACCAGCTCGCCGGCGGCGAAGACCTGGATCTGGAAATTGTTGTCGGTGGCTTCCGCGATGTTCTTGGCGAACAGTTCGGCGGCGCCGAAGATGGTGTCGAGCGACTTCGGGAAGCTCGAGGTCAGACGCCACTTGATCGGCGGGGTGGACTGGGCGATGGCCGGCATGGCCAGGCCGGTCGAGGCGACGGCGCCGACGGCGGCCGTCTTCAAGAACTGACGACGGGACATTGTTGCTCCTCCACGAGGCCGGCGCTGCATGGACGCCGACCGATAGTCCGAAGCCGTTGGAACTCCGGGGTTTCCGGGTATAGCGAAGCCGCGGCAACCCGGCTGGCCGGCCGGCGCATGGCAGCCTCCCGATCGGGCCGAGATCTCGTTGCGGCACCTCGCCGGCGACCCGCTATCCGGCCTGCCGGGCCGCGCGCCAGAGCACCCATTGCTTGCGCCATTGCGGCAGGTCGACGACCGTCCGGAACGGGTCCCGGCCCGGCCTCTCCAGCGCCCTCAGGAAGGGCTCGACCAGGGCGACCGGCAGGAAGGCCGGCCGGATCGCCGGACCGACGCCGCCGATCAGAGCGCGGGTTCGCTGCAGATGATCGCGTGCCAGGACCGCCGTTTCGGCCAGCGCGGCGGTCAGGCCGGGCGTCGAGCGCCCGGACAGGATGTCGGCGCGCGCGATGCCGTGCCGACCCAGAAGGTCCTCCGGCAGGAAGACCTGGCCGCGCGCGGCGTGGAAAGGGAAGGCGCGCAGCAGACCGGTCAGTGCATAGGCGACCCCGGCATGGCCGGCGACCTCGGCCGTACCGGGATCCGCACCGCCGGCCAGCACGATCGCGGAGAGCTGCAGCAGAGCGGACGACGTGTCCCCGGCATAGCCCTCCAGATCGTTCACGCTCGGCATCGGATCGTCATAGAGATCGAAGATGCGCGCGTCGATCAGCCGGACCAGCGCCGCCCGCGGCAGGGCGAAGCGCTCGACCGTGTCGAGGAGGGCGGCGGCGAGCGGGTTGGCGTTCGCCTCGCCATGGGCCGAGCCTTCGATCAGGTCGCGCCACCATTGCAGCCGCACCTCGCCGGGCAGCGGGTCGGAGACCACGTCGCGCACCCGCGCGATCTCGGCCGAGAAGGCATAGAGCGCATAGACTTGCGGCCGTGCCTGCGCGGGCACGAACAGGCCGGCGAGCCAGCGGTCCTTGTCGAGCGCACGCACGCGCTCCGCAGCCAGGGCGTAGGCATCGGTGAGGGACGGCGAGATCATGGATGGGGAGATAGGGGCCGATGGCGCCGCGGCGACCGGCTCGATCATAGTTCAACCGCCAGAAAGGCCCCGGCGACCCGCCGATTCTCAGCCAGCAGCACGTTGTAGGTACTGACCGCAGCCCCGGTCGCCATGGAATCGGAGCTGATGCCGCGCTCCCGGAAGCGGGCCTTGAGGGCCGGCGGCAGCGGCACGAGACCGGTCCCGGTGCCGACCAGCAGGATGTCGATCGGCTGCGTCTCGTCGAAGATCAGCCGGAACGCGGCCGGCGTCAGGTCGGCCGGCCCGGCCGCCGCCCAGGCATGGATCCCCGACGGCAGGCACAGGATCGAGCCGCGATGGCTCATGCCGGCAAAGCGGAAGCCGCCGCTGCCATAGGCCTCGACGGCGGCCCGTCCGGGAAAGAAGCCTTGAACCGGTGCGCTCGCCATGGCGGCGGATCAGGGCCGGGCCTTGGCGGCGGCGGCCGCATCGGACTTGGCCACCCCCTCAGGGCTGCCGCCGGTACGCAGCTTGAGGAAGATCAGCATCGGCGCGGAGACCACGATCGACGAATAGGTGCCGATCACAATGCCGACCAGCATGGTGAAGTTGAAGCCACGCAGGGCCTCGCCGCCGAACACGAACAGGGCCAGGACGGCCATGAAGGTGGTCAGCGCCGTGCAGATGGTCCGCGACAGGGTCTGGTTGATCGACAGGTCGATCAGATCCGGCAGCGGCATCTTCTTGTATTTCCGCAGACTTTCGCGGATGCGGTCGTACACCACGACGGTGTCGTTGAGCGAATAGCCGACGATCGTCAGAACCGCGGCCAGGGACTGCAGGTCGAACTGCAGCTGGAAGATGATGATCACCCCCATGGTGAGGACGATGTCATGGGCGGTGGTCAGCACGGCACCGATGGCGAACTGCCATTCGAAGCGGAACCAGAGATAGATCAGCACGAGACCGAGCGAGACGGCGACCGCGATGGCGCCGTCGCGGCGCAGGTCGGCCGAGACGCTCGGGCCGACCACCTCGGTGCGGCGGATCTCGTAGGCGTCGCCGAGCTTGTCTTTGACCTTGTTCAGCGCCACCTGCTGGGCCGCGTCGCCGCCGGGCTGTTCCGGCAGGCGGATCATCACGTCGTCGCCCTGGCCGAAGCCTTGCACCTGGGCCTCGCCGAGCTCCAGCCCGCCGATCATCTTGCGCAGTTCGGACAGATCGGCCGGCCCGCCCT
Organism: Prosthecodimorpha staleyi; assembly: GCF_018729455.1. NCBI lineage: Bacteria > Pseudomonadati > Pseudomonadota > Alphaproteobacteria > Hyphomicrobiales > Ancalomicrobiaceae > Prosthecodimorpha > Prosthecodimorpha staleyi. Next base: position 256,838 of record NZ_JAHHZF010000005.1, read on the forward strand.
TGTGGCGCACCTCGATCAGATTGCCGCCCGTGAAGTCGATGCCGTAGTTGATGCCCAAGGCGCCCCAGGCCATTACGGTCAGGACGAGCAGGCAGACCGAGATCGGAAAGGTGACGGTCCGCCACCTCATGAAGGGGATCTTGGTATCGTCCGGTATGAGCCGCAGCATGGGTCAATCCATCCGGGGCGGGCGACGTTCGAAGGAGCGCCGCGCCTGGGTGATAAGAATCGGGATCAGAGCGGAACGCGCGCGGGGCGGTAGTGCCGCACCCACAGCGCCACCATCAGCCGGGTGACGGTCACGGCGGTGAAGAAGCTGGTGATGTTGCCGATCGCCAGCGTCACCGCGAAGCCGCGGATCGGGCCGGTGCCGAGGAAGAACAGCACCGCGGCGGCGATCAGCGTCGTCAGGTTGGAGTCGGTGATCGTTCCGATGGCCCGCGTGAAGCCGGTATCGATGGCCGAAATCGCGGACCGGCCGAGCCGCTGCTCCTCGCGCACGCGCTCGTAGATCAGCACGTTGGCATCGACCGCCATGCCGATCGACAGCGCGATGCCGGCGATGCCCGGCAGCGACAGCGTCGCCCCGAGACTGGACAGGATCGCGAAGGTGAAGAAGACGTTGATGATCATCGCGACATTCGCGAAGATTCCGAGCAGCCCGTAGCTCGCCATCATGAACACGATCACGGCGACGCCGCCGATCACGGTCGCGAGCTTGCCGGCCGCGATCGAATCCGCGCCGAGGCCCGGACCGACGGTGCGCTCCTCGACGATGGTCAGCGTCGCCGGCAGTGCGCCGGCGCGCAGCAGGAGCGCGAGGTCGTTGGCCGACTGGACGGTGAAATTGCCCGAGATCTGGCCGGAGCCGCCGAGGATCGGCTCGCGGATGACCGGATCGCTGATCACCGTGCGGTCGAGCACGATCGCGAAGGGCCGGCCGACATTCTGCTGCGAGATGGTGGCGAATTTCTGCGCGCCTGACGTGTTGAAGCGGAATGACACCACCGCCTCACTCGACTGCTGGCTGAAGGTCGCCTGCGCATCGACCAGTTCCTCGCCGGTCAGCATCGCGCGGCGCTGGATCAGCACCGGGACCGGGGTCGGGTCGTTGGTGTAGAGGACTTCGGTGTCGGACGACTTGGCGCCTTCGAGCACGCTCGGCCCGCGGTCCTCGACCATGTGGAAGGTCAGCCGCGCGGTCTGCTGCAGGATCGCCTTCAGCCGGTCGGTATCCTGCAGGCCGGGCACCTGGACCAGGATGCGGTTCGCGCCCTGGCGCGCGATCGACGGTTCGGTCGTGCCGAGTTGGTCGACGCGGCGGCGGATGACCTCGATCGACTGCTCGACGGCGCGCCGGACGCGGTGGTCGAGACCGGCCTGGGTCAGCGTCAGGCGGTAGAGCCCGGGCTCCGGGGTCTCGACCGTCAGGTCGTTGACCGGCTTGCCGCCGAAGGTGGTGTCGGCCAGATTCTGGATCAGGCCGTTGAGCTTGGCGGTGGCCTTCTCGATCTGGTTCTGGTCGGTGATGCGCACCTGCACGCTGGTCTGCTGGCTGCCGAGACCGGTATAGCCGATCCGGTCCTCGCGCAGCACGCGGCGCACGTCGTCGCGCAGGATCTCGACCCGGTCCTTGACCAGCGCCGGCGTATCGACCTCGAGCACCACATGGGCGCCACCCTGCAGGTCGAGACCGAGCGTCATCTGGCGCGCCGGCACCCAGGAGGGCAACGCGGCCAGCTGCTCGCGCGTGAAGAAGTTCGGCAGCGTGAAGAGGATGCCGGCGAGGCAGACCGCCACGATGGCGATGATTTTCCAGCGCGAGAAATACAGCATGTCTCACCGTTCATTGCCGCCCGGCTCGGCCGGGCTGGACATCGGCCGGCCGCGCTCGGCCGGCCGGGGTTGCCCCGATGGCGTCACGCCTCCTTGGCGGGCTCGCCCTTGGTGCGGACCTCGGCGATCGCGCTGCGGACGACACGCACCTTGGTGCTCTCGCCGAGATCGACTTCGAGTTCGGTTTCGCTCACCACCTTGGAGACCTTGCCGATCAGACCACCGGTGGTCACGATCGTATCGCCACGGCGGACGCCGGCGAGCATCTCCTGATGACGCTTGGCCTGCTGGCGCTGCGGGCGGATGATCATGAAATACATGATCGGCAGGATGAAGAGGAACGGGGCCAACGTCATGAACAGATCGTTGGCTCCGGCTCCGGGCGCCGCCGCTTGAGCGAAGGCAGGCGTGACGAACATCGAAGACTCCTCGGAGGGCGGACGGGATAGCGCGCCTGATATGGTCCGGGCCGGGCGGTCCGGCAAGCGCACGGAAGCTTGTTTTCGGGACGGAGGCCCCGTCCCGAAGCGCGGCGGACTATAGCGACAGCGCGGATCTTTGCAAACGCCGCGTGCCGGCCCTGCACGAATCCGCTTCCCGGGCGGGGCGCTGCGGCCTTCGCAGGGCTCGGGCGCGCCCAGCGACCACACCAGGCGGCGACCAGCTGCGCAGCGATCAGTCGCGCGGCCACCAATCGCGCAGCGACCATGCGGGCGGTCGGCTTTCGCCCCGTGCGCCGGCCGTGCTATGGCGGCGGCCCGGTTTCGACCGCGATGCTCCAAGAAAACGCCCGGGAGGCGCGCCCTTGTCCGATCCATCCGCCGACTTCGCCGCCCTCGTCGCCCGGCTCGACACGCTGATCGGGTTGATCGCCCGCGCGGTGCCGGACGCCCCGAAGCCGGTCGACCTCGCCGCCGCCGACGCCTTCGTCTGGCATCCGGTCGGCGACCGGCTGCAGCCGGTGCCCAAGGTCAACCGGGTCGAGATGACGCTCCTGCAGGGCATCGACCGGGCACGCGACACGCTGCTCGCCAATACCGAGCGCTTCGCGCGCGGCCTGCCGGCCAACAACGCGCTGCTCTGGGGCGCGCGCGGCATGGGCAAGTCGTCGCTGGTCAAGGCGGCGCATGCCACCGTCAATCAGACGCTGCGCCAGGAGGGCGCGCTGCCGCTGAAACTCGTCGAGATCCATCGCGAGGACATCGAATCCCTGCCCGTTCTGATGGGGCTGGTCCGAGACGATCCGCACCGCTTCATCGTCTTCTGCGACGACCTCTCCTTCGATAGCGACGACACCTCCTACAAGTCGCTGAAGGCGGTGCTCGAAGGCGGCATCGAGGGACGGCCGGCCAACGTGATCTTCTATGCGACCTCCAACCGGCGCCATCTGCTGCCGCGCGACATGATGGAGAACGAGCGCTCGACGGCCATCAATCCGCACGAGGCGGTCGAGGAGAAGGTGTCGCTGTCCGACCGCTTCGGCCTCTGGCTCGGCTTCCACAAATGCAGTCAGGACGAATATCTGGCCATGGTGCGCGGCTATGCGGCCCATCTCGGACTGACGCTCGACGACGACCGCCTGGTGCGCGATTGCCTCGAATGGTCGACCACCCGCGGCTCCCGCTCCGGCCGCACCGCCTGGCAGTACATCCAGGACCTCGCCGGCCGCCAGGGCGTCCGCATCGACGGGTGAGGCGGGTACGAAGGGCTGGTTCCGGAGGAGCCGGCTTCAGGGCGTGCTGACGGCCTTGCGCCCAAACGATAGTCGGACCTGCGAAAGCGCCCGGCGAGGGGCGCTTGGGGGTCGTGCCGCATGCCGGCGGGGCCGCGGCAGGAAGTCCCTCGAAAAACAATGGAGGCGGCGGGGGCCTTTCGTGGGACCCTGGTCGCCGCCTCGAGGCTGCCGTCGATCCGGGCGGATCGGCGGCGGTCAGTTGGATGCGAGGAACTGTTTCGGATCGACCGGACGCTGTCCCTTGCGGATTTCGAAATGCAGCTGCGGCTGGTTGACGCCGCCGGTGGCACCGGCCCGGGCGATGATCTGGCCGCGGGTGATGCGCTCGCCCTTGTTGACCAGAAGCTCGCTGGCATGGGCATAGGCGGTGACCCAGCCGTCCTGATGGCGGACCAGGACGAGGTTGCCGTAGCCCTTCAGTTCGTTGCCAGAATAGATCACCTCGCCGTCCTCGGCCGCCTTGATCGAAGTGCCTTCCGGGACCGCGAGGTTGATGCCGTCGTTGCGCTCGCCGTTGGCGGAGCCGAATTCCTTGATCACGCGGCCGCGCACCGGCCAGCGGAACGACGGGGTGCCGCTCTTGGCCTCGCCGCGGGTGGCTTGGCCGTCGACGCCGGGCTCCTTGGCGACGGCGATGCTCTCCGTCGTGGTCGGGGCGGGCGTCGGGGCCGGAGCGGCGGCCGGCGGCGCGCCGATCGTGGCCACGCGGGTCTCGCCCGGCTTGCCCGGCATCGGCTTGACGGCGATCTGCGGCGCGGGCACCACGACGGCCGGCGCCGGCATCGGCTTGACCGCAACCTGCGGCGCCGGAGCGGGCGCGGCCGGTGTCTTGTCCGCGAGGCGCAGCACGGCGCCCGAGGGCAGCAGCAGCTTCTGGCCGGGCTTCACGTCGTCGCCCTTAAGGCCATTGGCCTCCTTCAGCTTCGCCTTGGTGATGCCGTAGCTGGCCGCGATCCGCTCCAGGCTCTCGCCGCTGCGCACGATATGCGGGCCGACCTTGACGCCCGTCACGGCCGTTGCGGTCACGCTCGGCGCCTTCACGGTCGCGGTCACCACCGGGGCAGGCGCCGGCCTTGCGACCACGGTCGGGGCGGCAGCCAGGCGCGGCGGAGCCACGGCGACGCGGGGCGCGGCGGGCGCCGGTGCGGCGGCGACCGCCGGGGCCGGCACCGAATAGGTCGGGATGACGATGCGGGTGCCCGGCGTCACGCGCGAGCCGTCGGCGAAATTGTTCGCCTGCAGGATCGCCGAGGATGGAATGCCGTAGCGGCGCGACAGGGTGTCGATCGTCTCGCCCTGCTTCAGCACGACCGCGTTCGGACCGACCTGCCAGCCGTTGGCGGTCGGGGTCGCGATCGGGGCCGGCGCGGCGGCGACGGGCGGCGGGGTGTAGGTCGGCGTGCCATAGGCCGGCGCCGAATAGGTCGGCTGGGTGGCGACCCGCGGCGGCTGATAGACCGGGGCGTTCTGGGCCGGCGGCGGCGCGTAGCCCTGGGTCGCCGGGGGCGGCAGCATCGCCCGGCTGACCGGCGCGGGTGCCGCGTTGATCGAGCCGGTGGTGTCGGAGGCGGCCGGCGCCGGGGTGCCCGAAAGGATGGAGCGCTGGTTATCCGTGTCGCCGAAACGGGCGATTTCAGAGCTGCAGCCGGCCACCGTGGAAGCCATCAGGGCGACCGCGACCGCATGCGAAACCTTAGAAGACCGGGAAATCGTGACGGGCATACGCATCGCAACTCACTCACGCGCACTGGATCAACTTCCGCATGATTAAGCCGCTGTAACGTTGATAAAGCCTTAAGCCGAGGGTTGGGCTCTTGAAATATCGGACGCGATCGTGGCCGATCCGCCACAGTCGAGTCGGAATCCTCAGTGCGGTCGCGCCGCCGTTCCGGCCAGAAGGCCTCCATCGATGACCAGTTCGGCGCCGGTCATATAGGCCACCTCGTCGGAGGCGGCGAGCACGCACAGCGCGGCGACCTCCTCGGGCCGACCGAAACGCCGCAGCGGCGTATCGGCCACGAAAGCCGCCATCCGGGCCGCCCGTTCGGGGCCATCGCCGAGCATCGGCTCCCACATCGGCGTCAGCACGGCGGCCGGATGAATCGAGTTGCACCGGATGGCGAGACCCTGTTCGGCGCACCAGAGCGCCACCGTCTTGGTGTGGTTGCGCACCGCCGCCTTGGAGGCCGCATAGGCGGCCGCGGCCGGGATGCCGACCATACCGGATCGGGACGAGATGTTAACGATCGCCCCCTGCCCGGCCGGCCGCATGGCCCGGATGGCATGCTTGCAACCGAGAAACACGCCGTCGAGATTGGTCGCGTGCACGGCGCGCCAGTCCGCCAGACTGGCATGCTCGGGATCGTGGGCGACGAAGCCGCCCTCGAAGCCGGTGATGCCGGCATTGTTGACGAGGATGTCGAGCCGGCCATGCGCGGCGACGGCGGCTGCGACGACGCGCTCCCAGTCCGCCTCGACGCGGACGTCCAGCCGCTCGAAGCGGTGCGGGGCGCCGAGCGCGGCGGCCACGGCCCGGCCGCCGGCCTCGCCGATGTCGGTCGCCCAGACGATCGCCCCCTCGACCGCGAAGGCCGCGGCCACCGCCGCGCCGATGCCGCGTGCGGCCCCGGTGACGATCGCGATCTTGTCCTGCAGTCGTTTCATGCCGCCTCCGGACCCGGTTCGGGAGCCCGGGATCGCGAGCGAAGGCGGCGGAACCATGGCGGCTGCCGCCGTTGAAGGCCCGGTCCGGCGATCAGCCGACCAGGGCGTCGACCGCGGCGCCGAGCGGCAGGTCGATCGCCCGGATGTTCTGGTCGGCGAGGAATTTCGCCTCGTTGCGCGTCAGGGCCGCGGCGTCGACAACGGCGAAATGCGGCCCGGCCGACCGCTTCATGATCTGGCGGGCATAGGTGCGCAGCATCTGGTCGTGGAAGCGGCAGCCGACGAACAGGAAGCCGCGCGTCGCCCGCCGCACCTTGACGGCCTCCGGGATCGGCGACTGGATGTCGATCTCGGTCAGCACCTCGACATAGTCGGAATCCGCGACCAGGAAATTCCTCGCCGGCCGGATGCCGCCATGCGGCGCATAGAGCACCGTCGCCGCCGCCTCGGCCGCCTCGGGCAGGATCTCGGCGCCGGAGGGGCCGTAGGTCCGGGTCCAGATGTCGCGGAATTCGCCGGCGCGGGTCACGCCCTGAATCTCAGCGAAATCGGTCCGGCCCGCGCGCCTGAGGCCCGCCGCCATGGCGCCCTCGTACCAGGTGTCGACGATCAGCGAGAGCGGCAGCGCGGCGAGGCCGGCATGCAGCCGGTTCGGCGCGACCGCATGGGCGAAGATGTCGGCCATGAAGGCCTGCAGCGTCTTGCGATGGCGGCGGCTCTCGATGAACTGGGCGACCGACCACATCGAATTGCGGATGCGCCCGGGCGCGGGCGCCCGCTTGTGCAGTTCGGCGGCGACCGCCTCCGGCGTCGCCGGCACCGGTGCGGGTCCTTCCAGGCCGATCAGGGCCGGCCCGAGATAGGGCACCAGCTGGTCGGCGGCGAGCCGGGTCCGGATGTCGGCCAGGACGGCTGGAGCCGCGGCGGGGGCGACGATGTCGAGTTCGATCGTGGCGGCCATTTCAATCCTCCCCGCCGAGCTTGCGGGCGTTGACGGTGATCGGCAGCCGGGTATCGGCCGGCATGTCGGGCAGGATCAGGGTCCAGCCGTTCTTGAGTTTCACAGAGCCGCCCCAGAGCGTGTCCTTCTCGGTCTCGACGATCGGCTCCTCAAGGTCCTTCTTCGGCACATAGGCCGAGAGCCCCTTGTCGCCGCGGCGGATCATCACTTTCATCGGCTTACTCCCCGGAAGTCGGTGCGGTCGGAGCGGCAGGCCCCGGCGCCATCGGTCGTCATGCCGTCGCTTCGGGCCCGCCGGCTCTCGGGCGCGCGCGCACCGGTTCGGGCTTGTCGAGGCTGACCAGTTCCTTGCCGCGCATGCCCACGATGGTGCCGCGGTCGATCCATTCGACGGCATAGATATAGAATTGCTGCAGGAAGGTTCCGATGTCGCGCACATAGCCGACATCGCCCTTGGCGACCAGCATCTCACCGATATCCTTGCCCCGATAGGTGCCGTCATTCTTGACATATTTGGTCGATCGCACCTTCTCTCCGGGCATGAAGACAGGGGGCTTGCGGATTTCGATCTCCTGTTCGACGCCGAGACCCATCATTCCTCTCCCTGTTCCAGTCGTGATTGCGCCATCTCGCGCACGCTCTCGTCGGCATCGGCCAGCAGGCGGACGACCAGTCCGGCCGGCAGCCGCTCCGCGCACAGGAAGCGGACCCGGAAATCCGGATCGCCGGTCATCAGCACCAGCCGGTCCGGCGCCAGCCGGCGCGCCACCTCGACCCGGACCAGCGGATCGGGATCGGCGACGAGGCCGGGCAGCGCATAGTCGGGCGCGCGCCGGGCGACCTCGCGGCGCACCGAGGCGTCGATATCGCGGAGGAGCCGGATCAGCAGCGCCGGCTCCGCCCGCCGGGCAGCAGCCAGCCGCACGGTGTAGTCCGGGTCCTCGAACAGCACGCCGAGATCGTCGCCGGCCAATCTCATGGCCAGGGCGATGCGGACGCGTGGCTCCGGATCGTCCTTCAGCGCCCGAACCCGGCTGAGCGGCAGCCGCAGGGCGACCATGGCGCGCACATCCGGCTCGGGATCGTCCATCAGGCCGACCAGCCGGAACGGCGAGGCATAGCGGGCGGCGAGCGTGCGGACCTCGAAATAGGGATGATCGAGGTAACGCTCGGCGTGACGCGGGTTGGCCGCGAAGAAGCGGTCGATCCGCCGGCCGCGCCGGTCCATCACGCAGGTTCGGCCGAACTCGCAGCGGCCGGCGGCCCGGGTCTCCTCGTGCGGGCAATCCGAACAGGAGACCGGGTTGCCGAGCCAGTCGGTCGGCCCCTCGTCGGGATCGAAATCGGCACCCGCATCCGCCATGGCGGCCGGCCTCCCCGCTCGTCGCAGTGCTCGGACCCGATGGCCCGGCTCAGGCCGCCTTCACGCAGGTGTTCGGCACCGGGCAGACATTGGCGCATTGCTGCACGTCGAAGGCGCCCTCGCATTCGGTGCACTTCTTCGGATCGATGATGTAGGTCTCGCCCTTGAACCGGATCGCCGCCGAGGGGCACTCGAATTCGCAGGCGCCGCAGGCGGTGCACTGGGAGGCGATGATCTTGAACGCCATGGGTCTCTCCTTGACTTCCGGGGATGGAGACGACCGGCGGCCTTTCCCGCCGGTCCGGTGGGAAGGGTTCAGGCGACGGCCTGCTCGATCGCGCGCCCGAAGGTCGCCGCGTAGAGGGCGCCGATCGCGGTCTCGATGTAGTCGAGGGCATAGCGGTCGGTCGCCGTGATGCCGGCCGCCGTCAGCATGTCCTGCGGGCAGTCGCCGATCTTGGCGCAGAGCACCACCGCGATGCCCTCCAGCGCCGCGATCACCCCGTCGAGCGTCGCGTCCTCGCCGAAGCCGCCCATGCAGTAATTGTCGACCTTGCGGTGGCCGACGAAGGCGATGCCCTTCGGTGAGGCCTCGTAGACCTGGAACTCGCGGGCATGGCCGAAATGCTCGTTGATCCGGCCGCCGCCCTTGGTCGCCACCGCGACCAGCAGTGTGCCGCCCTCCTGGGCGCTGTCCTTGACGGTCGCAACGGCGGATTGCTTGGCCGCGACATGGTCGCCGCGCTCCTTGGCGACGACCTCCCGATAGGCCGCCCGCCTGGCCGGGTCGTAGGCGACCGCCTCGGGCAGCTGGTCGAGGGTGAATTCCTGGCCACGATCCTCGCCGAGCAGGCCGACCGCATCGGCACGGCATTGGCGGCAATGGCGCATCAGCTTGGCGCCGCCTTCGAGCCGGTCCTGCAGCGCCTTCAACTCCATGGCGGTCGGCCCGCGCTGGCCGGTCAGGCCGTAATGGGTGCCGTGCGCCGGGTCGGAGATCAGCGGCATGACATTGTGCAGGAAGGCGCCGCGCGCCTTGACCCAGCGATTGACCTCGATCAGGTGCTCGTCGTTGACGCCCGGGATCATGACCGAGTTGATCTTGGTCAGGATGCCGCGCGCGGTGAGCATCTCCAGGCCGAGCATCTGCCGCTCGTGCAGGATCCGCGCGGCCTCGATGCCGTGCCAGCGCCGGTGCTGATAGAAGATCCAGGGATAGATCTTCGCCCCGATCTCCGGATCGACCATGTTGATCGTGATCGTGACGTGATCGACGTTCATCGCCGCCAGTTCGTCGACATGGTCCGGCAGGGCCAGACCGTTGGTCGAGATGCACAGCTTGATGTCGGGAATGTCCTTGGAGATCTGGTTGAAAGTCGCCCTGGTCTTGTTCCAGTCGTAACAGGCGTCGCCCGGGCCGGCGATGCCGAGCACGGACAGTTGCGGCACCTCGTTGGCGACCGCGATCACCTTGCGCCGGGCCTGGTCGGGGGTCAGCTTCTCGGAGACGACGCCGGGCCGGCTCTCGTTGGCGCAATCGTATTTCCGGTTGCAGTAGTGGCACTGGATGTTGCAGGCCGGTGCGACCGCGACATGCATGCGCGCGAAATAGTGGTGCGCCTCTTCCGAGTAGCAGGGGTGATCCTTGATCCGCTCCCAGACATCCGCGTCCATGTCGTCCGGCTTGGCGGACGATCCGCAGGACGAGGACGCGCAGCCGCCGGACTTGGCGGTGGCTTCGAGCGCCTCGAAGTCGATCGGCTGGGCCAGACTGTCGAGCGAGATCATCAGCGGCTGGTTCATCCTGGTCACTCCCCTCCGAGTGTGGTCGGGGACAGGATCGCAAGCCGCGCGCCAGGATTTTTATCGTTTGATTTCAGTATGATGAACGAAATCGACAGAGTCCCGGCACGGAGTCCGACAGCCGAATGTCGAGACCCCGACAAGGATGAACGATATTTTTACCCGGATGATATTGCCTTCAAAATAATATCCGGGTAGAAATCGCGACCCGTTCGGAGGCTCACGATGATGACGACGACAGCGACGACCACGACCGTCACCGCATTCCTGGACGGCCGGCGCCTGGCGGCCGGACCGCGCGCCGCCGTGGCGCAAGCCCTGTCCGCCCTGTCGGAGGAAGGCCAGATCATGGCGCTCGTCTTCGACGACAGGTCCGGCGGGCAGGTCGATCTCGATCTGAGCGGGGGGCCCGAGGCGATTGCGGCCCGCTATGCCGAGGCCATGGCGCCGACCGGCGCGCCGGACAACAGCAACGACGAAGCCGGCAAGGCCGGTACTTCCGACGAGGCCGGTAGAGCCGGCCGGGGCCGCCCGAAGCTGGGCGTGGTGGCCCGCGAGATCACGCTGCTGCCGCGGCATTGGGACTGGCTCGCCAGCCAGCCGGGCGGCGCGTCCGTAGCCTTGCGCAAGCTGATCGATCGGGAACGCAAGCAGGCGGCCTGGGACGACATGGTCCGCGACCTGCGCACGGCGACGCAGCGGTTCATGACCGCCATGGCCGGCGACCTGCCCGGCTACGAGGAGGCCAGCCGCGCGCTCTATGCCGGCGACCACGCCCGCTTCGTCGCCGAGACCGAAGCCTGGCCCGCCGACATCCGCGACCACGCCCGCCGCCTGGCCGAGGGCGCGTTGGCCTGACCGGACGGCGCCGCCGGCCCGGGCGGGCAGAATCCGACATTTCCATCCCGCCGATGGCGGATCGAATTGACCGCGTCATCCAAGAGCAGGCGGTTCGGCTTGGGCATGCGAACGGACTCCGGCGATCCCGAGCGGACGAGCGGCCCTATCGCAGCCCGCAGTGCGTCCGACCCCGTTCGCCCGTGGCGGCCCAGCAATGGCAGCGAGCGTCAGTCCACCGTCTTCCAGTCGTCGAGCAGGAAGGTAGTCGACGTACGGGCACCATGCGCCGTGATGCGCTTGCCGACCAGCCTCTCCAATTCTTCGTCCTGAAAGGCATTGCCGCCCTTGCGGCGCAGGATCAGGGGCGCGCGTCCCCCGCCCTCGTTCAATACGACCGCGGTATGGTCGCTCTTCGATCCGGCGCCGACACGGCGGCGCTCGACCGTTCCCAGCACGGCTTCCATGACGACAGGCATCAGCGACTCTCGCTCAGTTCGATTTTCACCAGTCGATCGTTGGCGACAGCGACATTGAGGACTCGGATGCGCACGGACTTTCCCGCCCCCTCGATGCGCTGACAGTAGACCACATTGGCGCGAGTCTCCATCCGAGCCTTGAGCTGTCGGCCGAGGACCGCGCCGCCGCGGACGTCTAGAACACGTGGTTTGACCTTCGAAAATCCATAGCGTCCGGCGATGCGGTCCAGTGCGTCGTCGAAGCGCAGATGGAAGTTGCCGTCGATCTCCTTGCCGGTCAGGTAGAGAGCCTGACCGGCTGCGGCAATGCCCGAAGCCTTCAGAACCGCGCGGCTCTTCACATTGAGCCCCTGCAATTCCGGCATCGCAAAGGCGAGATCGGTTCTACGCACCGCCTCGGCACAGGCCTGGATCGACGGATCGCCCAACAGGACGAACTGGGCCAGCGTCTTCAGATTGGTCGGATTGGCCAGAGACTGGCTGCGCACGAATTCCTGCCGCGCCTCCAGTAAGGCGCGCCCGAGCGTCAGACCGCGGCGCACGCCCGCCATGAAAAGGTGCGTCAGGACATCGGCCTGTCCGTTCGAATCGGCAGGTCCATAGGCGATGTTGGTCGAGCCCAGAAAGCCGACTGCGCCTTGATCCAGATAGGTCAACGCGATCGGCAGGGTGCCGCCGGTCAGATCGGGATCGAAAAGTTGTGCGCCGTAGCAGCATTCCGCGACCGCTACCGTTCCCGCTCGGACAGGGCCGGCAAGGCCCGTGCTCGTCAGCGCCACCGGCATGGATGCGTCGTCCTGGCCATAGAACTGCACGTCGCTGTCCGCGCCGTGGCAATTGATGAAATGCGGCAACCGGCCCAACGCGACATCCAGCCCGCTCGGGCCACTCGGCGGACTGACGAGCACCTCGCGATCCGACCCGAACACCTTCTCGATGCTGAGCCTAGTCGAGACGTCCCACACCTTAGCGGTCAAGGCGAAGGGAACGGCGAAATCCGAACGCGCGGCGGGCTTATGCCGGACCAGACGGTCGATCTGACGCAGCATGAAGCCCAGCGAATCGTGATCGGCCGGCGGCGCCGGAAGGCGGCCGACGACGCGAGTGACGGCCCCGTATCTGGTAGGATACGGTGAATAGGGGGCGCTGCAGGCATAGGGCAGATCGCTCGGGATGTTCGGATCCGGGTCTTCATGTAGCCCCTTCGGCATCCGGAGGTCGACATGCGGCAGGATGTCCGGTCCGTCGAGCAGCACGAAGAAGTCTGGATTGAGGGCCTTGTCGAGCCCGTCGATCGCAGCCTTCAATTGCTGCGCACTCTGGCGAAGCGTCACCGGCGGCGACGATATATCTGCCATCTGCCGCGCGTCGTCGACATCGACGATGCGCGTCTCGATCCCACGCGCGGCATCCGCGGCAATCAAATTCGCTAGCGATTCGTCCAGGCGGCGCAGCCCGTCCTCACCATATTTCTCAACACTTGCAGTGCGGTTGCGGATGATCAGCTTCAAGGCGCGCCCCCGATCTATTCTCACGCTGCGATGGAGCGTAACGATAGATTGGAGAATATTCCCCTTCAAGTTGTTTAATCATTAAGTGCCCGCAAACCTCCCCTCGACCGCAGACCGTGAGCCGGTGCAACGCCGCAGCCGGCTCCCGGCCTTGCCTCCGGTCAATACCGCTTCATCTCGACGCCGTAGCGCTTCAGGGCGTAGCCGATCTGGCGGGGGGTGATGCCGAGCAGGCGGGCGGCCTTGGCCTGGACCCAGCCGGTCCGCTCCATGGCGTCGATCAGCCGATCCTTCTCGGTCAGGCGCGACCCGAGCGCCGGACAGGTGCCATCGCCGGCATGTTCGCAGGTCTGCGGGTCGGCGGTGCGCGGCCCGGATGGAGCGGCCCCCGCGGAGGGAAGCCCCGGGGTCGCCGGCCCGTGGGATGAGAAGTGGGATGAGCCGCGGGACGGGCCGTTCGGCGCGGCCATTGGGAGCGCAGCGGCAGCGGATGGGGTCGGCAGCGGTGCGGCCGCACCGGACTCCGCTGCGGGCACCCGGGCGGGCGCGGGGGACGGCGCCGGCGCGCGCGCCACCACCGGCGTGACGGCACGACCGGCCGCCAGATCGCCGACCGCGTCGGAAGGCGCGCGCTTGCCGTGCCCGGTCCAGAGCAGCGCGGACAGGCAATTGCCGGAGGCGCAGGCGAAGTCGTCATGCTGGATCAGGCTGCCGCGCGCCAAGGTGGCGGTGCGGCGGACGCAGTTCTCCAGCTCACGCACATTGCCGGGAAAATAGCAGGACTTGAGCAGGTCCATGGCCTGCCCGGAGATATCCAGCTTGCGCCCGTTTTCCCGGTTGAAGCGATCCAGAAAGGAACGGGCGAGCAGCGCGATGTCGCCGGGGCGCTCGCGCAGCGGCGGCAGGAAGACCGGCACGACGTTGATGCGATAGTAGAGATCGGCGCGGAATTCGCCTTTCGCGACGGCCTCTTCGAGATTCTTGTTGGTGGCGCAGATCAGGCGCACGTCGACCTTCAGCGTGCGGTTGCCGCCGACCCGCTCGAACTCGCCCTCCTGCAATACCCGCAAGAGTTTGGCCTGGAAGCTCGCCGAGATCTCGCCGATCTCGTCGAGCAGCAGCGTGCCGCCATGGGCCATCTCGAAGCGGCCGGCCCGCTGCGTCAACGCGCCCGTAAAGGCGCCCTTCTCGTGACCGAACAGTTCCGATTCCAGCACGCTCTCGGGCAGCGCGGCGCAGTTCAGCTTGACGAAGGGCTTGGCCTTGCGTGGCGACAGGTCGTGGATCGCGCGCGCGAACAGTTCCTTGCCGGTGCCGCTTTCGCCGCGTAAGAGCACGGTCGAATTGGACTTGGCGACGATCGCGATCGTCTCCAGCACCTTGCGCACCGGCAGGCTCTCGCCGACGATGCCGCCGACTTTCGGCGTCGGCACCCGTCCGCGCGCGGCCAGTTCGTCGCCGAGCGCCTTTTCCAGCGACCGGCGCTCGTCGAGCAGGCGCTGTCGGTCGGCTGCCAGAATCTTGTGCAACCGTACCGTTTGCCCGACCAGGTTGGCCACCATGGCCAGGAAGCGCAGGTCCTCGTCGAAGCGGAATTGCGCGCCGCCGTCCCAGACCCGGTCGATGGTCAGCGTGCCGAGAACCCGGTCGTCGGCCTTGATCGGGACGCCCAGGAAGGAGACGCGCCCCTTCAGATCACGCCCGCCGGAGCCGGACGCGCCGGCAAAGAGCGGGTCGTTGGCGATGTCCTGCACCACCATCGGGGTCGCGGTGGCGACCAGCCGGTCGATCACGGATTGCGGCAGCGTCTCGATCGGCCGGCCCTTGGCGTCGCCGGCCCAGCCGGCGGTGGCGACGATCTCCGGATCGCCGGCCTCGTCGAGGATGACGATCATGCCGAGCCGCATCTGCAGGAACGAACTCATCACATTCACGACGCCGGTCAGCAGGCGCTCGAGCCGGACCGGTTCGGTCAGGATCTTCGAGATCTCGTAGATGCCAAGAAGCGCGATGTCCGACGATGTCTGGCTGCGTCGCATGGGAGCTTTCGCGGGTTCAAACTGACATGCATTCTCGACGAGCGTCACGGCGTGTTGCATGGCCGGTCCCCGTATACGAAAGGCCTGACGGCATTGCGAAATCTTCGATTGCTATCAGGTTGCCACCGAATGACGGTACTGTCTTGCGCGAATTGCCGGCAAACGCATCCATTACTGCTTATTCGCACTGCACATCGACAAACCGACTGTCCGTCTTTTTGCGTAGACCGTCGCCGTCAAAGCAGCTGTCCGCCGTTGATGTTGATCTCCTCACCGGTGACGTAGCTGGCGGCGTCCGAACACAAGAAGGAGACCACGGCGGCGACCTCCTCCGGCCGGCCGAGACGCTTCATCGGAATGAGCGGCACGAAGCGCTCCTCGGTTCCCGGCGACAGGATGTCGGTGACGATCTCGCCGGGTGCGACCGCGTTGACGCGGATGCCGTAGGGGGCGAAATCGACCGCCATCTCGCGGGTCAGTGCGGACAGCGCCGCCTTCGAGGTCGCGTAGGCGGCGCCGGCGAAGGGATGCACGCGGGTGCCGACCACCGAGGTGATGTTGACGACTGAGCCGCGCGCGCGGGCGAGTTCCTCGAACAGGCCGCGGGCGAGCAGCAGCGGCGCCAGGAAATTGACGTGGAAGACGCCCATCCAGAGCGCATCGGGCGTGGTCAGCGCGTTCAACCGCTCGCCCGCCGCGCCTTTCGGCGAGACGCCGGCATTGTTGACCAGCGCATCGAGCGGGGCGCCGGCGAGCCGGCGGCGGATTTCGGCGATGCCCTCCGGCAGGCCGTTGCGGTCGGCGAGATCGAGGCGGATATGGTCGTCGGGGCCCGTCTCCCAGGGGCAGAGGCCGGCATCGAAGGGATGCCGGGAACAGGTCAGGATCCGCCAACCCTCGGCGGCGAAGCGCTTGACGATGGCGTGGCCGATGCCGCGGCTACCGCCCGTGACGACGACGGTGCGCCGGCGCTGCGGGTCGGCGGCCACGGGCTCGCCATGCGGAAACGGGCAGCGGCCGGCAGCGGGCGGATCCGAAAGGGCCAGCATCCGCGCCCTCCCCTACTCGGCCGCCGCGGCGGCAAAGCCGAGCGTCTCCAGCGCCACGGCGGCCGACTGGATCACAGCCGCGAAGCGCACCGCCGTCTGGATCGTCGCCGCGCCGATGCCGGCCTCGCGCAGCACCTTCTCGTGGCTGTCGATGCACAGGCCGCAGCCGTTGACCGCCGAGACGGCCAGCGACCAGAGCTCGAAATCGACCTTCTCGACCCCCGGCTTGCCGACGACCGACATGCGCAGCCGGGCCGGCATGGCACGATATTCCGCATTCGTGGCGAGATGCACGAAGCGGTAGTAGATGTTGTTCATGGCCATGATGGCCGCCGCCGCCCGCGCCGCGTCGAGCGCCTCCGGGGCGAGATGCGGCGCGGCCTCGGCCTCCAGCGCGGCGGCGACCTCGCCGTTGCGGGTGGCGTGGCCGCAGGCGACCATCAACCCGTATTTCTGCTGCGCGGTCAGACCGTCCTCCTCGGCGATCGAGGAGAGGTTCAGGCCGACGTCCTTGGCATAGGCCGGCAGGCGTGCCTTGAGCGCGGCAATCGACATGCGTCACTCCGATCTCGACGGATAGCGGGAGCCCGAGGGCGTGTTGGCGGAGGCCGTCCGGTGCGCGGCCGAGACGCGGCCGCGCACCGGGGATCAGGCGGCCTTCAGGGTCGCACCGCCGACATCGCGGTTGCACGGGCACAGTTCGTCGGTCTGCAGGGCGTCGAGCACCCGCAGCGTGTCCTTCGGGTTGCGCCCGACATTGAGATTGGTCGCGTAGACATGCTGGATCGTGTTGTCGGGATCGACCACGTAGGTGATGCGATAGGCGACCCCGTCGGGCGATCGGATGCCGAGACCGTCGACCAGCAGGCCCTTGGTGTCGGCGAACTGCCAGATCGGCAGCCGGTCGAGATCCTTGTGGTCGCGCCGCCAGGCCAGCTTGACGAACTCGTTGTCGGTCGAGCCGCCGAGCACGACCGCATCGCGGTCGGCGAAATCGGCGCCCAGTCGGGCGAATTCGGCGATCTCGGTCGGGCAAACGAAGGTGAAGTCCTTCGGATAGAAGAAGATCACCTTCCACTTGCCCGCAAAGCTCGCCTCGGTCAGCGTCTCGAAGGCGGAAACGCCGTTTTCCACATGGCTGTTGAAGCCGGGTCTGACGCCGACGATCTCGAAGGCCGGCAGCTTGTCACCAATTCCGAGCATGGCACCCTCTCCGCAATGGACCGAGGGATAGAATGCAGGCATCATGCCACCCATTAAAATATTGATTTCATGATATTTTTCTGGCACGCCCGGAATTGTCGAATGTCGCCCCTGTCGGAAAGCCGACATCACCCCGGCGGAACGCGGAGGGGGCGAGCGGGTGGGACACGGCCGCCCGCCTCCGCGGCACGGCCGCCTCTGTGTGCCGTCGGCGACGCGCAAGTCCCGATGCGGAATCTGCAAGGCATGCCCGCAATGCAAAAACGTCGCATTGTGCAGTGCCGCAAAATTGGCTATACACAATCCCGCAACGGTGACGTTGCAGCCCTCCTTGGGCGTTTCCTCCCTAGACTTAAGACCGCCCTCGAAAGAGCCGGCGGTCTTTTTTTGACCCGCAGTGCCGGCTGGTGCCGGACCGTCGCGACCGGCAGCAGCAACAGCCCGGCGGCCGAGCCAGGCAGCCCGGCGACTGTCCCGAGGGCGGGCGCTCCCGGTTGCAGACTCCGGTGGAAAACCTTTGTTAACTTTCCCGCGCCGCCCGGGCTCCTGTACTCTTGAATGAGTCGCGGTTTGGCAGGGGGCGGCCATGGACGACGACATCGATCTTGAAATCGATACCATGTTCGCGCGAACCGCGTTCACGCATCTTCTGCCGCTTAAACGTTTGGGCGTACCGGTCGCATCGCTGACGGCCTGTGGCCCGGCGGTGGGTGAACGGTCGATGCTGATCCTCGAGACCTTGCTTGAGGAAGCCGGATTTTCGATCAACGATCTGGCCGTCACCCGCGACGGCATGACCTACCGGGTCAAGCCGCATGTCGCACGCGAACTCGGCTTCCGGCCGATGGTGCTCGACACCCAATTGCGACGGGTCGACGGGCGGCGGGTCTGGTCTGCCGTCACGGCCGATCAGCGGCGCGGCCTCGCCGTGACGGAGGCCGGGGTCGTGGTCGGGCTGCGCTTCACGGCCGCCGCCCTGCCCGTACAGACTGCACCCGACCGGATCGTGCCCGATCACATCCCGCCTCTGCGCATCGCGGCGGAGTAGGCCCGCCGGGCTGGAGCGACTTGAGGCCCGGCGCCCGACCCCATGATCTTACGTTACGGTATCGTTGCCGGCGCGGGGATGCCCGCCTTCGCCCGTGCGGCAACCAGCCGGCAGGCGACACGGGTTTCCGTATCGACGGCCACCAGAGGCGGCGGTGCCACGCGGCAGGCCGGCTCAACCAGCGGGCAACGGCTGGCGAAGGCGCAGCCCGCCGGACGGTCGATCGGATTCGGCACCTCGCCGGCCATCGGCGCGCGGTCGCGATTGGGCGCCTCGACATCCGGCACGGTCTCGATCAGCAGCCGGCTGTAGGGATGGCGCGGGGTTGTGAAGACCGCATCGGCCGGGCCGGATTCCACAAAGCGGCCGAGATACATCACCGCGATATCGTCGGACAGGTGCCGCACCACCGAGAGATTGTGGCTGATGAACAGGTAGGTGAGGCCCAGTTCGGCCTGCAGCTGGCGCATCAGGTTGAGCACCTGCGCCTGGACGGAGACGTCGAGCGCCGAGGTCGGCTCGTCGCACACCAGGAGATCGGCCTCGGTGGCGAGCGCCCGGGCGATCGAGATGCGCTGGCGCTGACCGCCGGAGAATTCATGCGGGAACTTGACGGCATCCGTGGCCGCGAGGCCGACCAGGCCGAGCAGTTCGCGCACCCGCGCCGACCGGGCCGCCGCCCCGGACAGGAGACCCAGTTCCACCAGCGGCTCGGCGACGATGTCCTCCACCCGCCAGCGCGGGTTGAGGCTGGCATAGGGGTCCTGGAAGATCATCTGCAGCCGCGGCCGGCGCGGGCGGCCCTCGGCGTCGGGCAGGTCGTGGAGACGGATCGAGCCCGATGTCGGCCGTTCCAGTCCGACCACGAGCTTGGCGAGGGTCGACTTGCCGCAGCCCGATTCGCCGACCACGCTGAAGGTTCGGCCACGGCGGACCTGGAACGAGACCCCGTCGACCGCCTTCAGGATGCGGCGCGGCCGGCGCTCGACGATGCGCGTGATCAGCGGCGCCGAGACGTCGAAATGGCAGGCCGCATCGACGGCCTCGAGCAGGATGGCGTCAGACGCGGACATCGGCGGCCTCCGGCAGGAACGCAGCCGCAGCCGCCGCGTCGGCATGGATGCAGGCGGCACGATGGCCCGGTGTGGTCGGCTGGCCGGACTCGGTTCGAGGGCCCGAGACGATCTCGGCCAGCGGCGGCACCGCGGCGCGGCAGGCCGGCTCGGCCTTCGGGCAGCGCGGATGGAAGGCGCAGCCCTGCGGCATGGCGTCGAGGCGCGGCATGGCGCCGTCGATCTGGGCGAGCGCGGCGTTACGCCGGCGCATCGACGGGATCGAGGCCATCAGGCCGGCCGTGTAGGGATGGCGCGGGCGGCGCAGCACCTCGGCGACCGGGCCGATCTCGACCACCCGCCCGGCATACATCACCGCGACCCGGTCGGCGGTCTCCGCGATCACCCCCATGTCGTGGGTGACCAGCATCACCGCCATGCCGCGCTCGCGACACAGCCGCTTGATCAGGCTGGTGATCTGCGCCTGGATCGACACGTCGAGCGCGGTCGTCGGTTCGTCGGCGACGAGCAGGACCGGGTCGGCGGCGAGCGCCAGGGCGATCACCACGCGCTGGCGCATGCCGCCGGAGAACTGGTGCGGATATTGGCCGATGCGTTCCTCGGCGGCCGGGAAGCCGACCTCCTTGAGGAGCGCCAGGGCGCGTGCCTCCGCGGCCGTGCGATCGAGCGGCAGATGGGCGCGGATCGTCTCGACCAGCTGGTCGCCGACGCGGATCAGGGGATTGAGCGAGGTCAGCGGGTCCTGGAACACGACGCCGATGCGCCGGCCGCGGATGCGCCGCATGGCGCTCGCGTCGAGCCCGTCGATGCGCGTGCCTTCCAGCATCACGGCGCCGCCGGCAAGCCGGCCGGGCGGCTCCAGGAGGCCGATCACGGCCGTCCCGGTCAGCGACTTGCCGGCCCCGGATTCGCCGACCACGCCCAGGATCTCGCCCGCCGCGATCTCGAAACTGACGCCACGCAGCGCCGGCAGCACGCCGCGCCGGGTGTCGAAGGCGACCTCCAGGCCGCGGATGTCCAGAACCGGCCCCGCACTCATGCTTCGCCCCTCACCACCGGATAGGCCGACGAGAAGATGTCCTCGACCGGCGGATGCCCCCAGGTGCGGACCGGATAGAGCGCGATCAGCTTCTCGAACTGGGCCTGCGCGCGGCGCTTGTCCGCCGCCTCGTCGACGCCCGGGATGACGCCGTCGAACATCGACCAGCGCCCGTCGACCATGACATGGCGCACGTCGCGGCCATGGCCGGCGAGCAACAGGGTCTGGATCGGATCGATCTGCTGGCCGAAATGCGGGCGGTCGAAATCGACCACGATCAGGTCGGCCTTGCTGCCCGGGGCGAGCCGGCCGAGATCAGGCCGCCGCAGCGCATCGGCGCCGTTGAGGGTGGCGGCATCGAAATAATGCTCCGACCGGCAGGCGGTCGAGCCGTCCATGACGCGCGCCAGGATCATGCCGACCTGCATGTTCATGATCATGTCGGGCGGCGCCGTATCGGTGCCCATGGCGACGTTGAGGCCCATCTCGCGGTAGCGCGTGAAGGAGCGGATGACATTGCCGTGCCGCCCGGAGACCAGCGGGCAATGCACCACGGTGGCGCCGTGATCGCGGATGATCTCCAGGTCGCGGCCGGGGCGGTCGATGCCGGGCACGCCGGAGACCCAGGTGGCATGCGGCAGGAGCGTCATGGCACCGAAGATGCCGAGACTTTCCAGCCATTCCGGCGGGCTCATGCCACGCAGCTTCAGCACCATCTCGTATTCGATCTTCGACTGGCAGCAATGCAGCCGGACCGGAATATCCATCTCGCGAGCCGCGGCCGCGGTGCGGGTCAGCAGGTCGGGCGTGCAGGTCTCGATCCGGTCGGGCGCCAGCATGGCGCGGACGAGGCCGCCTGCCCGGCCCTCGACGTCGCGCGCAAAGGCGAGCGCCGCGTCGAGGCTTTCGAGCCCGCGCGCCTCGTCGAACCAGGGTTCGATCTGCCCCTCGGCGACCAGAACCTGATTGCCGGTGCGATAGGCCGGGCCGAGATAGACGCGCAGGCCCAGCTCCTCGGCTGCCGCCGCCGCGCCCTCGAACTCGTCGCGCGTCTCGCCCCAGGCCCGGTAGAACAGCGAGGCGATCGGCAGCGCCGTGGTGATGCCGTTGCGCAGGAGCGAGGCGAAGGCGTAGCGCTTCTGGAAGACCAGTTCGTCCTCCGACAGCATCTCGAACGGGCCGGCCTCGAGATAATCCTGCGGCCAGACGCGGCCCTTCTTCCAGGCCGGCTGGTTGTCGAAGCCGAGGATGGTCGTGTCGAGATCCGACAGGGCGTCGAGATCGACGAAGCCCGGCGCGATCATGGCATTGCCGAAATCGAGCCGCCGGGCGACCTCGCCGGGGAAGCCGTGGCCGACGAAGATCACGCGGTCGTCCTCGACCACCACCTCGCCGTCGGCGAAGAGCACATGCCCGCCGCGCCCGCCCGCGGTGCCGGCCCGGTGGCCGACCACCCAGCGGGCGGTCATGAGCGTCCGGCCGGTGACCTGCGCCGGCGCCATCACGGCGCCTCCCGGAGGACTGCGCCGTCGCGCGCCACGACACGGCCGCGCTTGATCACGATCCTGTTCGCCGGCCGCGACACGACCGCCTCGGTGATCGCCGCGCCGGGCACGATCAGGAGATCGGCGACGCAGCCGATGTCGAGCCCGTAGCCGGCCAGATCCATCACCCGCGCGCCGCCATGGGTGACCACGTCGAAGGCCAGTTCGACCTCCTCGTCCTTGCGGAAATTGTTGCGCAGGCCAAGGAACATGGCGCGTTCCAGCATGTCGGCGTTGCCGTAGGGACCCCAGGTGTCGCGGATGCCGTCCGAGCCCGAGCAGAGACGCACGCCGGCCGCGGCGAGTTTGGCGACCGGCGGCGCCGGGCGGCTGGCCGGACCGGTGGTCATGATCGCGATGTCGAGTTCGGCCAAGGCCGCGATCAGCGGATCGACCAGCGCCGGATCGGGATCGCCGAGGCAAAAGGCGTGGCTGACCGTGACCTTGCCGGCCATGCCGAGCGCGCGGGTGCGCTCGATGATCAGCTCCATCGAGAAGGCCCCCATCGTGCCGCCCTCGTGCAGATGGATGTCGACCGGCTTGCCGTAGCGCTCGGCCAGCCCGAAGACCACGTCGAGCTGGCCCTTCGGGTCGCGGTCGATGGCGCAGGGGTCGAGACCGCCGACCACGTCCGCGCCCATCTTCATCGCCTGATCGAGCAGTTCCGCCGTGCCGGGCCGGATCATCAGGCCGGATTGCGGGAAGGCGACGATGTCGATGTCCATGATGTCGGCATAGTCGGCGCGGGTCTTGAGCACGCCCTCCATGCCCCACAGGCCGATCTCGGTATCGACGTCGACATGGCTGCGGATCGCGGTCGAGCCCATGCGCGAGGATTGCACCACCTGGCGGGCGGACTGGCGCGCCGGATCGATGTTGATCAGCTTCTTCAGCCGGCGCTCGTTGTCGATCTTGTCGATCAGCCGCGGCCCGGCATCATGCGGGCGCCAGCCCATGCCCCACAGCGACTTGTCGAGATGGGTATGGGCCTCGACCAGGCCGGGCGTCAGGATCGCCCCGGCCCCGTCCAGCACCTCGACGCCCGCCGGCACCGGCAGATCCGGGCCGATCGCGGCGATCCGGCCGGCCTGGACATGGACATCGGCGGCGGAACGCGCCATCGGGCGGACGTTGCGGATGAAGAGATCGTGGCTCATCGGGCGGTCCTCGGTCGGGGCGCGCAAGGGTCGGGGCGGGTTCAGCGGAGCTTCGGGTTCAGCGCGTCGCGCAGCCAGTCGCCGATCAGGTTGACGGCGAGCACGATCAGGCCGAGCTGCAGGGCGGGAAAGACCACCACCCACCAGGAGCCGGAGAAGAGATACTGGTTGCCGATGCGGATCAGCGTGCCGAGCGAGGGCCGCGTCACCGGCATGCCGACGCCCAGGAAGGACAGCGTCGCCTCCGACAGGATGGCGAGGCCGAGATTGAGCGTCGCGGCGACCAGCACCGGCGTCAGCGTGTTGGGCAGGATGTGCCGGCGCATGATGCGCGCGGCGCTGACCCCGATGATGCGCGCGGCGAGCACATATTCGCGCCGCCGCTCGACCATGGTCGAGGCGCGCACCGTGCGGGCATATTGCACCCAGCCGGTCAGCGCGATGGCGCCGATCAGGATCACGGCCGAGAAGTTGTCGCGGATGCCGGCCGGCAGCAGGCCGCGGAAGATGGCGCTGACCAGGATGGCGACCAGCAGCGTCGGGATGCTCAGCACCGTGTCGGCGAAGCGCATCAGAAGCATGTCGGTGCGCCCGCCGAAGAAGCCGGCGACGAGGCCGATCGAGACGCCGATCGCCATGGCGGCGGCGACGCTGGCCAGCCCGATCAGGAGCGAGACGCGCGTGCCGTAGAGGATCGCCGACAGCATGTCGCGGCCCTGCGGGTCGGTGCCGAGGATGAAAGGCCATTCGCCGCCCTCGACCCAGACCGGCGGCAGTTCCGCCTTGTCGACAAAGAGCTGCGACAGGTCGTAGGGGTCCTGGGGCACGAACAGCGGCGCCGCGAAGGCGCTGACCACCAGGATGGCGAGCAGCAGCGCGCCGAGGATCGCGGTCGGCGACTTGCGAAAGCTCCAGCCGAGATCGCTGTCGAGGAAGCGCCGCAGCGCATGCGGGCGGGCCGGCGGGGTCGTCGCTTCAGCGGCCATGTCCGCCTCCCACGGTGTCGACGCGCAGGCGCGGGTCGACCAGCGCATAGGTCATGTCGACCAGTGTGTTGACGGCCACGAACACCGCCGAGACCACCATCAGGTAGCCGGCCATGACCGGGATATCGACGAAGCTGACCGCCTGCACGAACAGGAGCCCCATGCCGGGCCACTGGAACACGGTCTCGGTGACCAGCGCGAAGGCGATCAGGTTGCCGATCTGCAGGCCGGTGACGGTGATCACCGGCATCAGGCAGTTGCGTAGCGCATGGCGGAACTGGACCGCCGGCTCGGACAGACCGCGGGCGCGGGCGAAGCGGATGAAGTCGGCCCGCATCACCTCGAGCATTTCCGCGCGCACCAGCCGCATGACCAGCGTGACCTGGAAGAAGGAGAGCGTGACGGCCGGCAGGATCAGCGCGGTCAGGCCGGATTTGGTCAGAAGGCCGGTCGACCAGCCGCCGAGCTTGACCACCTCGCCGCGCCCGAAGGCCGGCAGCCAACCGAGCGTCACCGAGAAGACCAGGATCAGCAGGATACCGACCGCGAAGCTCGGCAGCGAGACGCCGAGCACGGACAGGAACTGCAGCGCCTGCGCCAGGAAGGATTTTCGGTGGACCGCCGTGTAGACGCCGAGTGGAAGGCCGATCAGGAGCGACAGGACGGTGGCGACGATGACCAGCTCGAAGGTCGCCGGAAAACGCTCCGCGATCAGCGGGAAGACATCCTGCTGATTGCGGTAGGAGATGCCGAAATCGCCGCGCGCAGCATTGGCGACGAAGGCGAGATACTGCTCGGGAACCGAGCGGTTGAGGCCGAGCCGCTCGCGCAGTTCGTCGCGCTGCTGCTGGCTGGCCTGCTCGTTGAGCATCAGTTCGACCGGATCGCCGACGAAGCGGAAGATCGTGAAGGCGATCAGGGCGACGGCGAGCATCACCCCGACCGCCTCGGCGAGGCGCTT
Source organism: Prosthecodimorpha staleyi (assembly GCF_018729455.1). NCBI lineage: Bacteria > Pseudomonadati > Pseudomonadota > Alphaproteobacteria > Hyphomicrobiales > Ancalomicrobiaceae > Prosthecodimorpha > Prosthecodimorpha staleyi. The sequence goes on from NZ_JAHHZF010000005.1 coordinate 282,126, forward strand.
CACCAGAAAGGCGAGCATCGACAGTCTCCGTTAGGCCGCATGCGGACCGGCCGGCAGGCCGAACCGGGACGGCGGCGGATGCGCGGTCTCGACCGCCGCATCCGCCGCCGCCGGCGTCACTTCACCTTGGCGAGCCAGAGGCGCGGCTTGTTGTCCGGGCTCTGCACCATCACGTCGACCGAGCCGGAGCGGATCGCCCAGGCCATCGGCTGCTGGTGCATCGGAATGAAGATGATCTCGTCCTTGGCGATTTTGAGCGCCTCGGTCATCATCGGGATGCGCTTCTTGGGATCGAGCTCGACGCCGCCCTTGTCGGTCAGTTCGTCGATGCGCGGATCGCCCCAGCCGCCCCAGTTGAACACGCCCGCCGACCCGCTCTTGGAATGCAGCACCTGCACCAGCAGCGAATAGGTGTCGATCATCGGCTCGGTCGCCCAGCCGAAGGTGATCACGTCGAACTCGCCCTTGACGCGCTTCGGCGTCTGCTGGGCGCGCGGCGCGATCGAGAGGTTCGGCTTCAGCCCGGCGCGCGACCACATCGAGGCGACCGCCTGGCAGAGTTCCTCTTCGTTGACGAGGCTGTCGTTGTTGCAGTTCATCAGGAACGAGAAGCCGTTCGGATAACCCGCTTCGGCCAGGAGCTTCTTGGCGCCGTCGAGATCGAAGGGCGGGCGCTTGTCGAGGTCCGGCACATAGCCCGGGATGGCCGGGGCGACCAGCGAGCCGGTCGTGCGCGACAGTCCGCGCATGACGCGCTTCTGCACCGCGTCGGCATCGATCGCCTGGTAGAGCGCCTGGCGGACGCGCTTGTTCTTGAAGGGATTCTTGTCGGTCACGTCGCTTTCGACAAGCTTGTCCTTCATGTTGAAGACCATGTAGACGGTGCGCAGTTCATTCGACTGCAGCACCTTCACGTCCGGCGAGGCGGTCAGGCGCGGCAGGTCCTGCAGCGGCGCCAGATTGGTGAAGTCGATCTCGCCCGACAGCATGGCGGCGACGCGGGTCGCCGACGAGGTGATCGGGGTGAACTCGATCCGGTCGATATTGTGGACCGGCTTGTCCCACCAGTCCTTGTTGACGACGAACACGGTCTGGGCGTCGGCGCGGCGGGATTCGATCTTGAACGGGCCGGTGCCGTTGGTGTTGCGCGTGGCGTAGTTCTCGACGCCCTTGCCGCTGTCGGTCGGCAGCAGCGCGTCGTTGGCGACCATCCACTCCTTGTCGAGGATGTAGATGTTGGTCAGGTCGTTGAGGAGTAGCGGATAGGGGCCGTTGACCTCGATGTCGACGGTGAAGTCGTCGACCTTGGTGGCCGACTTGTAGGCCGGCAGGTTGCCCTTGAGCGGCGAGGTCGGATGGGTGACGCGCTCGAGCGAGGCGATCACGTCGTCGGCCGTGAAGGCATTGCCGTTGTGGAACTTGACGCCCTTGCGCAGGTGGAAGCGCCAGACGGTCGGCGACACGGTCTCCCAGCGTTCCGCCAGCGCCGGCTCGATCTTGAGTTCGCCGGTGTAGCGGACCAGGCCCTCATAGACGTGGTTCAGCACCGAGAGCGTGAAGGTCTCGCCGAACGAGTAGGGATCGAGCGAGGCGATCTCGCGGCCGGCACCCCATTTCAGCGTCTTCGCCTCGGCCGACGCGCCGGCCAGCATGGAGAGCGCGGCCACCGCCGCCAGGAGATTGCGCTTCATCGACATGGGTTCTCCCCCGATCCCGCGTCGCGGCTCCGTTGCCGCGCGCTTCGTCACGACCATGGCTGGCCGATTTCGTCGACCATCCGATACCCATATGGTATGCAGTATTGTCGCCGACGGGCCAAGAGGCTGCGCGCCGCAAATAGAGGCAAATCGCGGTGCACGCGCGTTCTGCGGCCCATCCGGAGGGTTGATTTCCCTGCAATCCCAGCGCGGTTTCAACCGTCCGGCATGCCGAAAATTTCCGCACTTGGTATGCGATTGAACGTTCTATATGTATGCGAAATGCCATTGTGGGAGCGCGCCATGCGCGAACCGAAAACCAAGACCGAACCCGCGGCATCGGCTCCGGCCGGCGCGGAGCCCGACGGCAAGGCCGGATCGCGGGCGGCGCTCGTCTACCGGGCCTTGCGCCGCGCGATCATCGAGCAGGCGCTGATGCCCGGCTCCAAGCTGCCGGAGGACGCGATCGGCGAGCGGCTCGGCGTCAGCCGCACGCTGGTGCGCGAGGCGCTGGCGCGGCTTGCGACCGAGGGTCTGGTCGAGCTGCGGCACAATCGCGGCGCCACCGTCGCCTATCCGAGCCTGGAGGAGGCGCGCGACGTGTTCGCGGTGCGCCGGGCGATGGAGCGGCTGGTGGTCGAGGAATTGAGCGGCCGGCTGACGCGCGAGCAGGTGCAGACGCTGCAGGCCCATGTCGCGGCCGAGGATCGGGCGCAAGGCCGCAACGGGCCGGAATCGATCCGGCTGGCCGGCGAATTCCATCTGCTGCTGGCCGCCATGACCGGCAATGCCCTGCTCGAGCGCTACGTCAACGAGGTCGCCTCGCGCTGCTCGCTGATCCTCGCCATCTACGGCCGGCCGCATTCCTCCGAATGCGCCGTCAACGAGCACCGCGAGCTGATCGACGCGCTCGTCTCCGGCGACGCCGCGCGCGCCATCCACCTTATGGACCACCATCTGGAAGCCGTCATGGGCCGCGCCCTCATCAAGGCGCGCGCCGAACCCGACATCCGCGACGTGCTCGCCGCCTATGCGGAGACCGAGGGCCTGGAGCCCGGTCCCGCCCGCACGCCGCCCAAAGCCCGCTCGCGCGCGAGGACCTGATGAGCCTGACCGACGACACCCTTGCGGCCGCCCCGGCCCGGCCGGCGGCCGACCCACTCGCGATCGGCTTCGATTTCGCCGCCCTGACCCCGCGCGAGCGCTACAAGATCCTGATCGGCACCGTCATCCCGCGGCCGATCGCGCTGGTCACGACCGTCGATCGCGACGGCCGCGCCAATGCGGCGCCGTTCAGCTTCTTCAACTGCCTTTCGGCCGACCCGGCCATCCTGGCGCTCGGCGTCGAGTTCCGCTCGGACGGCTCGTCCAAGGATACCGGCCGCAACATCCGCGACACCGGCGCCTTCACGGTGCATATCGTGTCGGATGCGATCATGGACGCGATGAATGTCTGCGCCGTGCCCTTCGCGCCGGAGATCGACGAACTGGCCGAGGCGGGACTTGCGACTGCGCCCGGCACGGCCGTGCCGAGCCCGCGCATCCTGGCGGCGCCGGCCGCGCTCGAATGCCGGCTGCACAGCTTCCTGGACATCGGCTCCTCGCGCGAGATCATCCTCGGCGAGGTGCTACACGTCCATATCCACGCCGATGCGGTCGATCCTGTCCGCCTCCATGTCGACCACCGCGGCATGGACGCGATCGGCCGCATGGGCGGCCACGGCTATGCCCGCACGCGCGACTATTTCGACCTGCCGACGATGTCGGTCGCCGACTATGCGGCGCGGCAGGCGAAAGGATAGCGGCGGCTTCGGACCGGGCGCCCGTGGCGCCCGCCGCTCGGCTCAGACCGAGCGCCCGCCGTCGACCTCGATGGTCGTGCCGGTGACGATGCGGGCGAGGTCGGAGGCGAGATAGAGCACGGCGGCGGCGACATCCTCGGGGCGGACGATCTCGCCCATCGGGATCATCGCCGCGAAGGACTGTGCGGCCTCCGCCACCGGCTTGCCATGCGTGAAGCCGCTCAGCATCGGCGTCTCGGTGGCGCCCGGATTGACCGCGTTGACGCGGATGCCCTCCTTGGCCAGTTCGAGCGCCAGCGACTGCGTGACCGCGATCGCCGCCGCCTTGGAGCCGGCATAGGCGGCCAGACCCGGCTTCGGCCGGACGCCGACATTGGAACAGATGTTGACGATCGAGGCCGCGCCGGCCGCCCGGAGCGCCGGCAGGCAGTGCTTCGCGGTCAGGAACAGCGAACGCACGTTGACCGCCATGATCCGGTCCCAGGCCTCGGCCTCCATCGCGTCGATCGGCGTGAAGGACTGCGGAATCCCGGCGCAATTGACGAGGATGTGCAGCGGTCCGCCGACCCGGGCGGCAAGCCGGGCGACGCTCGCCTCGGCGGCGACATCGCAATGCCAGCCCGCCGACCCGTCGATCGCCGCCGGCGCGTCGCTCTCGGGCAGCCCGATATCGGCGACGATCACCTCCGCCCCGCTCGCCCGGAACAGGGCCGCGATCGCCCGCCCGATCCCGGAGGCGCCGCCGGTGACGAGGGCGCGCTTGCCGGCGAGGAGCGTCGGCGTGGCGCCGGTCGGAACGGAGGGCAGAGCCATGGGGTCAGGCCTTGTGGATGTTGATGGCGTGGATCTCGGTGAATTCGGCGAGACCGGCTTCGGCATTCTCGGTGCCGATGCCGCTCTGCTTGATGCCGCCGAAGGGCATGTGGCGCCGGCCGAGCCGCGACTGGGCATTCTTGTTGATGAAGGTCATGCCCGCCTCCAGCCGCCGCGCGAGGGCGAGGCCGCGATCGAAATCCGTCGTCCAGATCGACGAGCCGAGGCCGTATTCGGTGCCGTTGGCGAGCGCGACGACTTCGTCCAGGCTGTCATAGGCGATCACCGGCAGGACCGGACCGAACTGCTCGCAGGTGACGACCTCGAAATCGGGACCCGGGCGGCGCACCAGGGTCGGGCGGATGAAGTTGCCCTCCGCCCAGGTCGCCGGGTCGACCGGCTGGCCGAGTTCGACCAGATCGCCGCCGGCCGCGCGGGTCCTGGCGACCAGCCCGTTCAGGAAGGCCAACTGGCCGGGATTGTTGATCGGCCCGAAGGTCGTGCGCGGATCGAGCGGATGGCCGATGCGGACCTTGTCGAGATGCGCGGCGAGCCGATCGAAGAAGGCGTCGTAGATCGCCTCCGGCACGTAGAGGCGCTTGATCGCGAAGCAGAACTGGCCGGAGCGGTGAAAGGCGCCGGCCGCCAGCATCGGGATGCCCTTGTCGAGGTCGAAATCGTCGAGGACGATCGCCGCATCGTTGCCGCCGAGCTCGAACTGCACGTTCTTCAGCGTGTCGGCCGCGGTCCGCATGATCGCCCGCGCGGCGACGCCACCGCCCGTGAAGGAGATCAGCCGCACCTTCGGGTGGGCGGCCAGCGCGGCGCCGACCTCGGCCCCGCCATGGACGACGTTGATCACGCCCTTGGGGAACAGCGGCGCCAGTGCGGCCATCAGGAGCGCGATGCCGGCCGGGGCGGTCGGCGGGGTCTTGATGACCAGCGTGTCGCCGGCAACCAGCGCGGGCGCGAACTTGCGGATCAGGAGCACGATCGGCGCGTTCCAGGGCACGATAGCGGCAACCACCCCGATCGGCCGGCGCTCGATGCGCACGATCGATGTGGCGTCCTCGATCACGACCGGCTCCAGCGCGACCTGCGCGGCGGCGACATTGTCGCGCGAGGCGAAGGCGGCGCCGCGCAGTTCCAAGACGATCTCGGCCGGCAGCATACCGGTCTCGCGCACGACCACGCCGGCGAGCCCGTCGAGCCCTTTCTCGGCCTCGGCCTCGATCAGGTCGGCGGCCTTCAGCACCAGCGCGGCGCGCTCGGCGACCGGCACCCGCGACCAGCTCTTCAGCGCCGTCGCAGCGGCCGCGACGGCGCGGTCGACCAGGGCGGCATCGGCGGCAGCGACGCGCGCCACCAGGTCGGCGGTGCGGCCGGGATCGCGCACCTCGAAGCGGGTCTCCCCGCCGATCCAGGCGCCGTCGACGAAATTGTCGACGACGAGCGGCGCGCTGCCGGCCTTGACGATGTCCAGCATGGCGAACCTCAGCGGTGATAGTTGATGGCGTGATAGTCGATATATTCGCGCAGGCCGATCGGCGAGCTTTCCCGTCCGATGCCGCTCTGCTTGACCCCGCCGAAGGGGATGTTCTTCTGGCCGAGCCGCGACGTGCCGGCATTGTTGACGAAGGTCATGCCGGTTTCGAGCTCGCGCGCGACCTCGACGGCGCGGTTGGTATCGCGCGTCCAGATCGACGAGCCGAGGCCGAGTTCGCCGGCATTGATGCTGTCGATGACGGCGTCGAGATCGTCGTAGCGCACGACCGGCAGCAGCGGCCCGAACTGCTCGACCTGGACCAGTTCAGCCTCTGGATCGATGTCGGAGACCAGCACCGGGCGCATGTAGTAGCCGTCGGCCTCGGACTTCGGCGAAACCCAGCTGCCGAGTTCCTCGACCGTCGCCCCGCTCGCCCGGGTGCGCGCCAGGAGCCCCTGCAGGGCGCGGTACTGGCCGGCATTGTTGATCGGCCCGAACGTCACACCCGCCTCGAGCGGATGGCCGACGCGGAACTTGTCGACCTCCGCGCGGATGCGGGCGACGACCTCGCCATAGAGCGAGGCCGGGGCATAGACGCGCTTGACCGCGAAGCAGAACTGGCCGGAGCGGCGGAAGGCGCCGCCGACGATGCGCGGGATGGCGAGATCGAGATCGGCATCCTCCAGGATGATCGCCGGATCGTTGCCGCCGAGCTCGAACTGGACGCCCTTCAGCCCCTCGGCGGCATCCTTCATGATCGCGCGGGCGACCGTGCCGCCGCCCGTGAAGGAGACCTTGCCGACCAGCGGATGGGTGGCGAGTGCCCGGCCGACCTCGGCCCCGCCATGAACGACGTTGATCACGCCCGGCGGGAACAGCGCGGCCATCTTCTCCAGGAGCAACGAAAGGCCGATCGGCGCGGTCGGGGCCGGCTTGACCACGACCGTGTTGCCGCAGACCAGCGCCGGCGAGACCTTGCGCATGGCCAGGATGATCGGCGCGTTCCAGGGCACGATGGCGGCGATCACGCCGATCGGGCGCTTCTCGACGCCGACCCAGCTCTCTGCATCCTCGTAGGCTTCGGGCACCAGGAAGGCGGCGCCGGCCTCGGCATTGTCGCGCACGATGTTGGCCGCCATGCCGATCTCGGCGGTGTTGGTCGCGACCAGCATGCCGCTCTCGCGCGCCATGAGGCCGACCACGGCCGGGGCCTCGGCCTCCAGGAGGTCGGCGGCCCGGCGGAGCAGCGCCGCTCGGGTCTCGACCGGCATCTCGCGCCAGGACTTGAAGGCCTCGGCCGCGGTCCGGACGGCGAGATCGACCTCATACGCGCCGCCCCGGGCGACCAGGCCGACTACGTCGGCGAGGCGGCCGGGATCGCGCACCTCGTCGCGCGCCGCGGAGGCGACCGGCGCGTTGCCGATCCAGTGGTCGACCCGGAGGGGGGATTCTGTGGTCATGCTCGGTCCTTTGCGGCCGGTGTCCGGCCGTCGTCCGGTCAATCGATGGTGCGTTCGATTTCGTAGTCGGGCCGCGGGGCCAGCGCGGCGATGCGCGCGCGCAGGTCGGGCGTCATGGCGAATTCGGCCGCGTCGAGATAGTTGCGCATCTCCGCGACCGTCTCCGCCCCGATGATCGGCGTCGTGACGGCCGGATGCGAGCCCGCCCAGGCGACCGCCAGCATGGCCGGATCGACGCCGATTTCGTCGGCGATCCGGCAGAATTCGGCCGCGATCTCGAAGTTGCGCCGCTCCTCGTAGCGCTTCAGGTAGCGCGGCTCGGCCAACCGGCCCTGTCGCGCACCGTCCGGATCGGCATTGGCGCGGGTCAGGAGGCCGCTCGCCAGCGGCGAGAAGATCATCACCGCCAGCCCCTTGGCCTGCGCCAGCGGGAAGAGTTCGTATTCGGCCTGGCGCTTGACCAGGTTGTACATCGGCTGGACGACGTCGAAAGCGACCAGCCCCTCGGCCGCCGAGACCCCGAGCGCGTCGGCGATGCGCCAGGCCGACCAGTTCGACACGCCGGCATAAAGGATCTTGCCCTGGCGCCTGAGGTCCTCGAAGGCCCTGAGCGTCTCCTCGACGCGCGTGAACGGGTCGTAGTGATGGGCGAAATAGACATCGATCCGGTCCGTGCCGAGCCGGCGCAGGCTCGCCTCGACCTCGGCCATGATGTGCCGGCGCGACAGGCCCGAGCCGTTGGTGTCCTTGGACATCGGCCGGCAGACCTTGGAGGTGATGACGATGTCGTCCCGGTCGGCCTTCATGCAGGCGCCGAGCAGGCTCTCGGCCCGGCCGCCGCCCGCATAGGAATTGGCGCAATCGAAGAAGTTGATGCCGGCCTCGCGGCAGGCGCCGTAGAGGGCCTGCGCCGTCTCGGGCGTCGCGTAGGAGCCGAACGACATGGTGCCGAAGCACAGATTGGAGACGCGGGTCCCGGTCCGGCCGAGTTGCACATACTTCACGCCGACAGTCCTCCCGGTGCGGTCCGCCCGCCTGCCCGTTCCGGCCGATCCGCCGGCGGGCTTTTCCCGACGGTCGCCCGAAGGCGAGCCGACCGAGGTCTGATGTCACGGCCGCCTCAAAAAGTCAATTTTATAGCTTTTACCTTTTTGCAGATCGGCTCAGCGCAGCTTGAAGTCGATCCGGACCTTGTCGCCGCGATAGATGCCGTCGGCGAGCAGCACCAGTTCGCCCTCGGCGTCGACGGCGCAGCGTTCGATCTTGGCGACCGGATGGCTGAGCGGGATGTCGAGCAGGTCGGCGGTGATCAGGTCGGCGCTGCCGATGGTCAGCGTCTGGGTCGCGTCGGTGATGACGAGGCCGGGCACGTCGGCGACCAGGCGCAGGGCGGTCTTGGCCGAATAGGCCTCCTCCGGGATCAGCGGGCAGATGCGCTCGGCGACATAGACATCGGCGATCAGGAAGGCCTCGCCGTCGCGGGTGTGCCGGCGGCGCAGGTGGCGGTAGGCCTCGGCGGGGCGGCCGACCCGACGGCCGGCGGTCGGCAATTGCACGCCGCGCTCGTCGTGCAGAATCTCGATCTTCGCCTTGTCGCGGGCGATCAGCATGCCCTTCCAGTCGGTCTCGACCTGACACCACAGATCCTGCGACGGCCGCTCGCGCACGAAGGTGCCCTTGGCGCGGAAGCGCTCGATCAGGCCCTCGCTCTCCAGGATGTCGAAGGCCTGGCGGATGGTCATGGTCGCGACGCCGCATTCGCGGGCGAGCGATTCCACGGTCGGCACCTGCATGCCGACCGCCCATTCGCCGGTCTCAATGCGCCGCCGGAACAGGGTCGCGAGCTGGATATAGCGGGACACCGCGCTCTTCTTGAGCGCCTCCGCCGTCGTCTGCCTTCCGCCCGCCACCTCTGGCCTCCTCCCGCCGACCCGCCCCCCGGGCTTATGTCGATGATATAGATTATGGGTGAATGACGTCTGCCACCATCCCGTGCCGGATCGACCTCTCAGCCGGCCGGCAGTGCCGGCAGCGGCGTCAGCCGTCCGGGCTCCTCGACCCGGCCTGCGACCAGTTCGACGCCGAGACCCGCCGGCAGCGGAATCCGGTGCACGTTCAGCGTCAGCGCCACCATGCAGTAGTAGCCGACCAGCGCGGTCAGTTCGACCACCCCGCCCTCGCCCCAGCGCGCCAGCACCGCCTGATACGCCGCTTCGCCGACATCGCCGCCGGTCAGCATGTCGCGGACGAAATCGTAGACCTCCCGATCGGCCGGATCGGCGAATGCGGGCGCCGCGCCGTCGCGGATGGCCTCGATCGTCGCGACCTCCAGCCCGGCCGCCTCGGCGGCCCTGCGATGGACGCCCCATTCGAGTTCGCTGTTCCAGACCCGCGCGGTCATCAGCACGGCCAGTTCGCTGAGCCGGGTCGGCAGCCGGGTGCGGTAGCGCAGCGTCTCGCCCAACTGGCTCCAGCGCTCGGCCAGTTCGGGATTGTGCAAGGCCGCGCGCAGGGGCCCGACCAGCTCGCCGCGCCGGCCGTTGATGATCGCATCGCGCACGCGCTTCTGCTCGGCGCTCATGCCGTCGGCATCGGGCAGCGAGATGCGCGCGCCGGTGCGTGGTGCCGCGATGGGCGTGCGGCCGGCCGACGGCGTCGCGGTCATCGGGCCACCTCGCCGGCGAGGCCGAGTTCGGCCAGGATCTCGGCGGTGTGCTCACCGAGAAGCGGCGGCGCGCGCTCGAAGGCGAGCGGCGCGTTGGCGAAGCGCATCGGGCTGACCACCTGCTTGACGGTGCCGGCGAGCGGGTGCGGCAGCTCGCGCAGCATCTCGCGATGCTGGATCTGGGCCTCCTCGAACACCCTCGGCACGGTGTTGATCGGCCCGCACGGCACCTGGGCGGCGCCGAGTGCGGCGAGCCAGTGGTCGAGCGGCTGGGTCAGGAAGCGTTCGCAAATCAGCGGATGCAGGATTTCGAGATGGGTCACGCGCGCCGCGTTGGTGGCGAAGCGCGCGTCGCCCGCCCATTCGGGGCAGCCGAGCACCTCGGCGAAACGGCGGAACTGCTCGTCATTGCCGACCGCCAGCACCAGATGACCGTCGGCGACCGCAAACACGTCCTGCGGCTGGATGTTCGGATGCCGGTTGCCGCGCCGGATCGGCGCCTTGCCGGAGACCAGATAGTTCATCGCCTGGTTGGCCAGCATGGCGACAGAGACATCCAGCATGGCGATGTCGACGAAATCGCCCTCCCCGGTCTCCGCCCGCCGCGCCAGGGCGGCCAGCACCGCGACGGTCGCGTACATGCCGGTCATGATGTCGACGATCGGCACGCCGACCTTCTGCGGCCCGCCGCCGGGAAGATCGTCCCGCTCGCCGGTGACGCTCATCAGGCCGCCCATGGCCTGGATCATGAAGTCGTAGGCGACCTCGCTCTTGCGCGGGCCGGTCGTGCCGAAGCCGGTGATCGAGCAATAGATCAGGCGCGGGTTGACGGCCTTCAGGTCGTCGTAGCCGAGCCCGTAGCGGGCGAGCGTGCCGACCTTGAAATTCTCCAAGACGATGTCGGCCGTTCGCGCGAGCGCGACCACGACATCGCGGCCTTCCGGCGTCGCGATGTCGACCTCGACCGAGCGCTTGCCGCGGTTGACCGAGAGATAGTAGCCGGATTCCTGCGTGCGGCTGCCGTCGGCGGCGGCCAGATAGGGCGGCCCCCAGCGACGCGTGTCGTCGCCCTCCCCGAGCCGTTCGACCTTGATCACGTCGGCGCCGAGATCGGCGAGAATCTGGCCCGACCAGGGGCCGGCCATGATGCGGCTGAGATCCAGCACGCGGATATGCGAGAGCGGTCCGGCCAAGCCTCAGCCTCCCCCAAACACGAGGTCCATGACGGGTCCTTCGTCGGACCCGATGTCGTCCTGAACGGCCGTCGCCACGAGCGAGGGCCGCGTTGCCTGCGTCTCGGCCCAGGCCGCGAGGTGCGGATGGGCCGGCCGCCAGCCGCTGGCGCGGTAGCGGAAATCGAGTTGGCCGAGCGCGCACAGGATGGCGATCTGGCCGAGCCCGAAGGGTGCGGCCGCAAGCGCCGCCGCTTGCCCTTCGAGCGCCGCAAGCGTCGCCACCACCTTGGCGCGATAGCTCGCCATGGTGCCGGGATCGCCGCCGGAGACGCCCATGCGCTCGATTCGCCAGAGCAGCAGGTTGTCGGTCAGGCCGTCGCCGAGCGCCTGCCAGCGCAATTGCGTCAGCCGCGCCTCGCCGGACGCCGGCAATATCTTTTCGCCGTCCGGCACCAGCGCGATCAGCGCCTCGGCGATGACGCGCGAATCGTAGAGCGGCGGCAGGCTGTCGCGCAGCAGCACGGGGATCTTGCCGAGCGGGTTCTCCGCCGCGATGACCGGATTGGGCGCGCCGCGCGGCACCGCGACGGCGCGCACGCATTCGATTCGGTCCTGAAGACCGAGTTCATGCACCAGGATCATCACCTTGCGCACGAACGGCGAGCGCGGCGACCAGAGCAGCCTCATCGCCGGCCCTCCCCGCCCATCAGACGGCCAGGTGCGCCACCGTCGCGCTCCCAGGCGTCGAGCGCATCCGCGATCGCGGCCAGGAAGGCCTCCGGCCGCTCGAACACCGGAACATGACCGGCATCGGGGATCGCGGCGAACCGGGCCTGCGGGATCGCGGCCGCCATGGTCCGCATGGTGTCCGGCATGGCGCCGTCCTCGGCGCCGGCGACCAGAAGGGTCGGCACGGCGATCCGGCCGAGCACCGCACTCTCGTCGTAGCGCTGCAGCGCGGAGGCGGCGGCGACGAAGCCCTCGAGCGGGGTCGCCCCCACCATGGCACGCAGCCGTTCGGCCATCGGCGTGCCGAGCCGTTCGGGCCTCAGCCAGCGCCGCACCGTCGCCTCGGCGAGCCCGGCCATGCCCTCGGCGCGAGCGAGCGCGATCCGTTCCTGCCAGAAGGTCTGGCCGGTCGGTGCGCTCTTCGCCTGGCCATCGACCAGGATCAGGCCACCGAAGCGGCCGGGCGCGCGCGCCAGGGCGGCAAGCCCGGTAGGCACGCCCATGGAGAGGCCGACATAGAGGCAGCGGTCGATATCGGCCGCATCGAGGACTTCGATCAGATCGGCACCGAGTTCGGCCATGGCGAGCGGATGCGACGGCACCGGCGACCGGCCATGGCCGCGCTGGTCATAGCGCAGGAGGTTGAAGCGGCGGCCGAGCGGGCGGGCGACCTCGTCCCAGAGCGACAGATCGGTCAGCAGCGAGTTGCCGAACACGATCCAGGGCGCGCCGTCGCCGGCCCGCTCGATCTCCAGATGGAGGCCCATGGCTTTCATGGTCAGCGGCCGACGAAGACGGGCGGGCGCTTCTCGACGACCGCCCGGGTCGCCTCGCGGGCGTCCTCGGTGGTCATCAGGCGGGTCGAGAAGGACTGCTCCAGCTCGTAGCCGTCCTCGGTCTGCATGAACTCGACGCGGTTCAGCGCCTCCTTGGCCATGCGCAGGCCGATCGGCGCCTTGGCGGCGATGACGGCGGCCATGGCCTGCGCGGTCGGCGCCAGTTCGGCGAAGGGCACTACCTCCTGCACGAAGCCGACGCGCCAGGCCTCGCGGGCGTCGATCGGCTGGCCGGTGAAATACATCCGGCGCAGCAGGCCCTGCGGCAGGTGGCGGGTCATATGGGCGGCCCCGCCGCAGCGGCCGACATTGATCTCCGGCATGCCGAAGCGGGCATGCTCGGCCGCGATGCGGATATCGGCCACCGAGGCGTAGACGCAGCCCGCCCCGAAGGCCGGGCCATTGACGGCGGCGATGACCGGCACCGGCGCATGACGCACCGCCGCGAAGGACCGGCGCACGATCGCCGCCCGCTTCGGGTCGTCCTGGATGGTGGCGGCCAGGAATTCGTTGAGGTCGAGGCCGGCGCAGAAGGCCTTCTCGCCCGCCCCGGTGAACACGATCACGTTCACGTCGTCCCAGGCCTTGGCGGCCTCGAAGGTCTCGGCGATCTCGCCATAGAGCGCCAGCGTCAGCGCATTGACCGGCGGGCGGTCGATGGTCACCGTCGCGATGGCGTTCTGCTTCTCGATCTTCAACGTCATGCCGTTCCTCCCGCCCGAGTCCGGCCCATCCGATTCGCGACCGCCGAAGCGACGACGACCCGCCCGGCGCGGACCCGGGGTCCGTCCGTACCGCGTCCTCGCCGAGCCGATCCCGGAACCGGTGTGCCCGCCGCCCCGTCCCGCGCAGGGAACGCCTGGATCGAAATCCGGAGCGGCTTGTTAAATGATAAAGCTAGTTTTATGTATTTTCTCGATCCCGGGCTTGTCAATCGCCGCCCGGCCCGGGCAGGTCCGGCCGGGACGGTTCGCCCGTTCGCGATCACCCGCCCGCCGCGCCGCCTCCCAGCCCTGATCGGCGCCCGCCACCCAGAGGAACCCGCCCCGTGTCCCCAGCCGAGACCGATGCCGCCGCCCTTCGCCTGATCGACCGCCCCGGCGGTATCCGCATCGGCTACCGGGTTGCGGGCGACGGCCCGCTGGTGGTCCTGATCGCCTCGACGGGACGCTGCGCGGCCGAACTCCGGCCGCTCGCCGAGGCGCTGAACCGCCATGGCTTCCGCGTCGCCCGCCCCGAGCCGCGCGGCATCGCGCCCTCGGCCGGGCCGATGACCGGCGTCACCTTCCATGATTTCGCCGCCGACTTCGCCGCCGTGATCGAGGCCGAGCGCGCCGCCGGTCAAGGCCGGCCCGCGATCATCGCCGGCCACGCCTACGGCACCTGGATCGCGCGCACGCTTGCGACCGACCGGCCGGATCTGATCGACGGGGTCGTGCTGCTCGCCTCTGGGGCGCGCGCCTGGCCGGCGCATCTCTCCGCTGCGATCACGGCCATCAACGATCCCGCCACCGCGCCGCAAGACCGGCTCGCCGCGCTGCGCCTCGGCTTCTTCGCGGAGGGCAACGACGCCACCGAATGGCTCGAAGGCTGGCATCCGGCGGTGGTCGCCAGCCAGCGCGCCGCCCGCGCGGCGACCGTGCAGGCGGACTGGTGGCCGACCGGCGTGGCGCCGATCCTCGACCTGATGGGCGGCGCCGATCCGTTCCGCCCGGCCGGTTCCGAACGCGAGCTCGTGGACGAATTCGGCCCCCGCGTCACGGCCGCGGCGATCGCCGGGGCGAGCCACGCCATGCCGGCCGAGAAGCCGGTCGAGGCCGCCGCCGCGATCGCCGCCTGGTGGCGCGACCTTCATCCCTGACCGGGGGACCGGCCGCCGACGCGCCATCAGCTGACCTCCAGCCAGGCGCGCCGGATCTCGTCGTCGGCCTGGAAGGCCTCGACCGATCCGGAGAAGACGATCTCGCCGCGGCCCATCACGAAGACCCGGTCGGTCAGGCGCATGACCATGGCGAGCTTCTGTTCGAGCAGCAGGATGGCGAGGCCGCGCCGCTTCATCTCCAGGATCGTCTCGGCCAGCGCCTCGACCACCTTCGGGGCCAGGCCCTCGGTCGGCTCGTCGATCAGGATCACGTCCGGATTGCCGAGCACCGAGCGGAACAGGGTCAGCATCTGCTGCTCGCCGCCCGACAGGAACCCGGCCTTGACGTTGCGCCGCTCGCGCAGGCGCGGAAACACGTCGTAGAGCTCGTCGAGCGTCCAGGACGGCTTGCCGGACCGGCCCGCCTTCATGCCGAGGATCATGTTCTCCTCGACCGAAAGATTGCGGAAAATCTGGCGATCCTCCGGCACATAGGCGATGCCGGCCCGGGCGACCTCGTGGGCCGGCAGGCCGGCGAGATCGCGGCCACCGATGCGGACAGCGCCGCGGCTCGGCGGCAGAAGTCCCATCACGGCCTTGCAGGTCGACGAGCGGCCGGAGCCGTTTCGGCCGAGGATGGTTGCGATGGTGGCGTCCGGAACCTGGAAGGTGACCCCGTTCAGCACCTTCACATGGCCGTAGGCGGCATGCAGGTTGGCGACGTCCAGCATCAGTGCTCCCCATCGCCCAGATAGGCTTCGCGCACGCGCGGATCGGACCGGATCTCGGCCGGCGTCCCGGTCACCAGGATGCGGCCGTTGACCAGCACCGAGACGCGGTCGGCGAGCGTGAAGACCACGTCCATGTCGTGCTCGACCATCACCAGCGTGCGGCCCTCGGTCATGCGGCGGATGAATTCGATGATGTGCCGGGTCTCCTCGCGCGACATGCCGGCGGTCGGCTCGTCGAGCAGGATGACCGAGGCGCCGGTGCCGACCGTCATGCAGATCTCGACCGCGCGCTGCTCCGAATAGGCGAGATCGGCAGCGCGCTTTTCGGCCTGCGCGGCAAGGTTGGCGCCCGCGATCAGCCGGTCGGTCTCCTCGGCGATGCGTGCCCAGACCGGGCCGATGCGCATCAGGCTCCAGCGCTTGCCGAACCGGCCCATCACGGCGAGCAGGATGTTCTCGCGGACCGTCAGCCGGTCGAAGACATGGGTGATCTGGAACGAGCGGCCGAGCCCGGCGCGGTTCAGGGCATGCGGCACCAGTCCGCCGATCGACGTGCCGTTGAGGGCGATCACCCCGGAGGTCGGCGCGAAGGCACCCGAGATCAGGTTGAACAGCGTCGACTTGCCGGCGCCGTTCGGGCCGATCAGGGCGTGGCGTTCGCCCTGCCGGATATCGAGGTCGATCGCCTCCAGGACGCGCACCACGCCGAAGGTCTTGGCGACGCCCTCGAGCTTCAGGGTGTTGGCGTTCACGGGCTCTCTCCGGGACGGGTTTGTTCGGCGCGGGGGCCGGGGCGGCCGGCGAAGAGGTGCGGCAGAACCGGCCGGCCGGCGCCGAGGGCAAGGCGGCTACCGCCGACGAGCGCGACGAGGCCGACCAGCCAGGGCCACGGCGTCAGCGGAGCGAACGGCACCGCGAAGATGCGGACCGGCGGCCAGACGCCCTTCAGCGACGCGATTTCGGCGCGATAGGCCTCCGAGCAGACGGTGCCGGTCAGCTCGATCAGTAGAACCAGTCCGGCCATCGCCATCACGGCGCCGGCGAGACCGGCGAGATCGCCGAGGCCGATGAGCGGCCCGGTGCCGTCGCGCACGCGGCGCCAACGCGCCAGGATCGCGCCGCCGATGCCCTCGGGGGCGAACAGCACCGTGACGACGAAGACGACGCCCAGATAGAAGGGCCAGAAATGCGACAGGCTCGAGCCGAAATAGGCGAAACTGGTGGTCAATGCCGCGCCGATCACCGGCCCGAGGAACACCCCGGCACCGCCGATCACGGTGTTGAGCACCACGAAGGCCGATCCGGCGCCGCCGAACAGCACCATGCTGGCGGATTCGTCGGAGATCGCCAGGAGCCCGCCGGCCAGTCCCGACACCGCCGCCGACAGCGCGAAGACAACGGTCTTGACCCGATGCGCGTCGTAGCCGAGGAAGCGGATGCGCAGTTCCCGCTCGCGGATGCCGCGCACGACCAGCCCGAACGGGCTGCGCTGCAGGCCGTAGAGGGCGAGGAGCACGACCAGCGTCCAGGCCAGCGTCAGGTAGTAGACCGAACCGGTCGACTGGAAATCGAGCGGACCCCAGTTGGTGCGAATCGAGCGGATGCCGGCCTCGCCGCCGAACAGGCCCTCCCATTTCTGCGCCAGCGCGCTGACCAGTTCGGCGATCGCCACCGTGATCATGGCGAAGTAGACGCCCGACCGGACGGTCGCGAACCAGCCGGCGACCAGCCCGAACAGGAACCCGGCGCCGGCGCCGACCAGCGGCAGCAGGGGCGTCGGGAAGCTTCCGCCGCGGTCGATCGCATCCATCATGTAGATGGTCGCGAAGGTGCCGACGCCGTAATAGGCGGCGTGGCCGAAGGACGGCAGACCGGCCTGGCCCCAGAGCAGGTTGAAGCCGAGCGCGAACACCGCCGCGATCATGATCTTGTTGGCGAGGTTGAGCGTGGCGAGCCCGCCCAAGGCCGGCAGGGCGACGAGCGCCGCGGCGGCGGCGAGGCCGAGAAGGACGAGGACGATCCTGGACATGGGGTCAGACCCGCTCGTCGCCGGCGATGCCCTGGGGCCGGATCATCAGGACCAGGAGCATGAGCAGGAAGGGGAGGACGCCGGCCGTGTTGGCGATCGGCACGTTGAGCAGCGTGCGGGCGGTCTCCGCCGAGACGACGCCGATCTTGGCGAGGAGGTCGCCGAAGGTGGTGTCGACATAGACGACCGCATTGACCAGCACGCCGATGATCAGCGAGGCGATCAGCGCGCCGGAGAGCGAGCCGAGACCGCCGACGACCACGACCACGAAGACGATGACACCGAGTTCCGTCGCCATGTTCGGATTGGTCGTGTAGTAGGCGCCGCCCATCGCGCCGGCGAGCCCGGCAAGACCCGCGCCGACCGCGAACATGCCGGAGAAGATCGCCGAGACATTGTAACCGAGAGCACGCACCATGTCGGGATTGAGCACGGCGGCGCGCACCACAAGACCGATCCGGGTGAAGCGCAGCAGGCAGAAGATGGCCGCGAACATCGCGATGGCGGTCGCCCCGATCAGCACTCGGAAGAAGGGATACTGCACGGCGCCGATCGAGAAGGCGGCGAAGCGCAGGCTCTCCGGCACCGGAT